>NZ_JAYGHH010000044.1:0-16187 GCF_034931045.1 Nodularia sp. UHCC 0506 | reverse complement strand
TATCGAACTTGTCGGTTAGAGGTTGAGTGTGCGGGTTGACCCTCAAAGGCTTGAGAAATTAAGAAGAATTGCCAAGCAGAAACGAAAAACTATGACTCAAATGATTGAAGACTGGATTGATAGGTTGCAGGAAGAAAAGCCGTCCTAGAAGGACAGGGCTTTAGATCCAGATTTTTGGTAAAGTAGCCCAAGGCTTTAGCCTGCGGGAAATATATCAAATTCTCTCATGAATCAAATAGTTTGGATTGCAAGACACGCTAACCGCCTCGATTTCGTCAACCCTGATTGGTTTCTCACCGCCCAAAGACGATATGATCCACCCTTGTCTGATGATGGGATAGTACAAACACAGCAGTTAGCGAAACGCCTACAAGCAGAAAAAATTGCTCATATTTTCGCTTCCCCATTTCTGCGAACTGTACAAACGGCCAACGCTGTTGCAGAAGTTTTAGATTTACCCATTAAACTAGAGACAGGTTTGAGTGAGTGGCTAAATCCAGACTGGATGACAGAAGCACCAGAAAGACTGTCAATTCCAGCCTTAGCAGAATTATTCCCCAGAATTGATACTACCTATACACCACGTATCACCGCCCAATATCCTGAAACTCACGAACAAGTACAAAAACGTTCTGGAGACACTGCTATCTGCTTGGCTACTGAATTTTATCCCCAAAATATCTTGCTGGTAGGACATGGTGCATCTGTACTGGGGGCAGCAATGGGGCTAGTAGGAGACATTGCCAAAACAGAAGTTAAGGCTTCTTTATGTTCTTTAGTGAAAGTCGTTCGCCAAGGAACTGAATGGTTGCTAGAACTAAAGGGAGATACTTCCCATTTGACAGAGATAGAGTCAGTAATTCGATTTGCTTAAATCATAACTCGCTCCATCCTGAGTTTACTCTACAGAAAATAGGCTTTTCATTGAATTTTGCATGGTCTGTTTATTTACGCCGACTTGTACTAGATTTATCTGTGGGTCGAACCAAAATCCAAAATCTAAAATCTAAAATCTAAAATTGTATGACCTTGTTACTAGCAGGAGACATCGGCGGTACGAAAACTATTTTGCGGTTGGTGGACGCATCAGACTCCCTAGAGTTAAAGACTATTTGTGAGGAAACTTACCGCAGTGGGGATTTTCCAGATTTAGTCCCGTTAGTGCAGCAGTTTTTGACCAAGGCTAATACCCCCGTACCACACAAGGCTTGTTTTGCGATCGCAGGGCCAGTGGTAGATAATACAGCCAAGCTGACCAATTTAACCTGGTTTCTCGATACCGACCGTTTAAAACAAGAATTAGGCATTGATTCCTTATGTCTAATTAATGACTTTGCGGCTGTGGGTTACGGCATTTTTGGGTTAAGTAAAAAAGATTTGCTGACTTTGCAAGTTGGTAAACATAAATTAGCAGCACCCATTGCCATTATTGGGGCTGGGACTGGCTTAGGTCAAGGATTTTTGATTAAACAAGGTAACTACTATCAAGTCTTTCCCTCAGAGGGCGGACACGCTGATTTTGCCCCCCGCAGCGAGTTGGAATTTCAGCTATTGAAATACCTCCTGGATAAACATGATATCCAGCGTGTTTCTGTAGAAAGGGTAGTTTCAGGACAGGGAATTGTCGCCATTTACCAATTTCTGCGCGACAGAAAAATATCGGGTGAATCCCCAGAAATCGCCCAAGTTGTCAGAACCTGGGAACAAGAAGCCGGACAGCAAGAAAAAAGCGTTGATCCCGGTGCAGCCATTGGTGCAGCCGGACTCCAAGGAAGCGATCGCCTGTCAGTACAAACCTTACAATTATTTGTAGACATTTATGGTGCAGAAGCCGGCAATCTTGCCCTGAAATTATTACCTTACGGGGGGTTATATATTGCTGGTGGTATTGCGCCCAAAATCCAAACCCTGCTGCAAAACGGTAGTTTTTTGTTAAACTTCAGCCAAAAAGGGAGGATGCGCCCCATCCTCGAAGATATACCCGTACACATTATTCTCAATCCACAAGTGGGGCTAATTGGTGCAGCTTTACGTGCCGCTAGGCTATAACAACTAGCATCGGTAATATCTGCATTTGTAATAGCTAGAATTATGACTTTTAAAGTTTTGTTACCACTTATCACCGCCACTGTTATCTATGGTGGATCTGCCTTAGTAGAAGCAAATCAACCGCAACCTCCAGTTGTACAGCCACAATGGAAGATATTCACTGCCCCAGACAAGCGCTTTAGTGTTTTGATGCCAGGAAAGCCAGAGAGGAATATTGAAACCCAAAAAACCTACATGGGGGAAATTAACTTAGAAATCTTTGTTGTCGAACCTCCCCAGCAGGAAGTAGCCTACTTAGTTGTTTATAATGATTTTCCTTATAATTACGGTCAAATGGCTACTCCTCAAAAAATACTGAATAATGCCAGGGATATGGCTTTAAAAACTACGCAAAGTAATTTAATTAGTCAGCGTAATATTCGTAGTTCTAATGGACATCCCGGCAAAGAAATTGAGTATGTCAACGCTGGTGGTAAAATCACGAGAAATAGAATGTTTGTTGCTGATGGTCGTTTGTATCAAGTAATGGCGATCGCGAGTAAAAAACAGCATCCCACTTTAGCTAGAACCATTACAGGGTATTTAAATTCCTTTCATCTCGTTTTGCAAAAGTGAGATTAATTACTGGGGATCGGGAACTAAAGATGGTGATACAAGCCAAATTTCTTCCCCCCCGCACCCTGCGCCCTGCCCCCCTGCCTCTTCCCCCCTGCCTCTTCAATGGGGTTTTTTTATTTCTAGTATCAACAAATTGCCAAAAACTGGTAAATTACCGTATTACCTTTGAGTACTTTCCATGATCAAACGTCGAAAAATTATTAATACAGCTGCGATCGCCACTGCAACAGCTGTAACATTAGGTTCCTGTGCGCGCACCCAAACCGCCGCCAACGTGCAAACTGGACTGCCCAATGTCCGGTGGCGAATGGCAACCAGCTGGCCGAAATCTCTAGGAATTTTTAGCGGCGCAGACATAGTTGCCAAGCGAGTCCGAGAAATGACCAACGGACGTTTCACCATTACACCCTTTGCGGCAGGAGAGGTAGTTCCGGGACTACAAGTCATGGACGCTGTGCAAGCCGGAACAGTGCAATGCGGACACACAGCCGGTTATTATTACATCGGTAAAAACTTAGCTTTAGCCTTTGCCACCTCCGTACCTTTCGGCTTAAACGCCCAACAGCAGAACTCCTGGCTGTATCATGGTGGGGGACTAGAAGCCATGCAAAAAATTTACAGCGACTTCAATATAATTAACTTTCCGGCTGGTAACACTGGGGCGCAGATGGGAGGATGGTTTAAAAGAGAAATTAACACTGTTGCTGACCTCCAAGGTTTAAAAATGCGTATTCCAGGAATAGGTGGACAAGTTATATCTCGCATGGGTGTGAGTGTGCAAGTCTTACCTGGAGGCGAAATTTTCTTAGCACTAGATAGAGGTGCAATTGATGCAGCTGAGTGGGTAGGCCCTTACGATGACGAAAAACTTGGTTTACACAAAGCCGCCGACTTTTACTATTATCCAGGCTGGTGGGAACCAGGCCCCACAATAGAAGTGCTGGTTAACCGTAGTGCTTGGGACAAATTACCCCCAGAATACCAAGCCATCTTCAAAACAGCGACTTATGAAGCCAACATGAATATGCTAACTGAATATGATGCCTTGAATGGTCAAGCACTTTCGAGATTAATCGCCGGCGAGACTAAATTAGTTTCCTTCAGCCCAGAAATTATGCAAGCAGCCCAAACAGCCTCCTTTGAATTCTTAGAAGAAAATGCTAGTAAAGACGCAACTTTCAAAGAAGTTTATGAACAATGGAAAGGATTCCGTAAACAAGTTTTCGACTGGAACCGTGTGAATGAATTGAGTTATGCCAATTTCGCCATCTCCAATAGTTAAAGATTGGGTAGGGGCGGGTTAACAAATATCATTAAACACAGAAGGCAGGCAGGATGCCCACCCCAAAATATTAATCAACCCGCATCTACTGGAGAATGGGAGGACAAATTTTCCAATGACCAATGACCAATCCTTATTTTCCCAAGTTAGGTAAAAAACTCACAATACCGGGGAAAGTGATAATCAAGACCAAAACTAGCATTTGCAGCAAAATAAATGGGATAACACCGCGATAGATGTCAGATGTAGTGATTTCTGGCGGTGCGACACCACGCAGGTAAAACAACGCAAAACCAAAGGGAGGTGTGAGGAAAGAAGTTTGGAGATTCGCTCCCAAAATCACACCATACCAAACCAAGTCAATGTTTAATTGTTGGGCTACCGGCACAAATAGAGGTATGACAATAAAGGCAATCTCGAAAAAGTCGATAAAAAAGCCGAGAATAAATACCGTTGCCATGCTGACAATCAAAAAGCCGACTGTACCACCGGGAAGATTGGCCAGGACATCAAACATAAATTGATCGCCATTGATTCCCCGGAATACTAAACTAAAGGCCGTGGAACCCAACAAAATAAATAGCACCATACTGGTGATTTTTAAAGTGGTATCACAAACCCCACGTAAAGATTCTAAGGTAAGTTGACGGTTTGCAGCAGCAAGTGCGATCGCGCCAGCACAACCTACAGCCCCCGCTTCTGTCGGCGTAGCAAAGCCAAAAAAGATACTTCCTAAAACCAATAAAATTAGAATCAACGGCGGTAGCATCACCTGAATTATCCGTTTTACCAAAGCTTTACCACCAATTTCTCGTACCTCAGCAGGCAAAGCCGGGGCTAAATCGGGCTTTAAAAATGCCACAATCAGCACATGAAGGGCAAACGCACCAGCCATCATCAAACCGGGAATCAGTGAACCAATAAACAAATCACCAACGGAAATCCCCAACTGATCACCCAGTACCACCAAAACAACACTCGGCGGGATAATTTGCCCCAAAGTCCCCGATGCCGCAATCACACCCGTTGCTAATTGTTTGTCATATCCATAGCGCAGCATAATTGGCAGAGAAATTAAACCCATCGCCACTACCGTTGCCGCTACTACCCCAGTAGTTGCAGCCAACAGCGCCCCCACCAACACCACCGCTAAAGCTAGTCCACCACGTAAGCGTCCCAACACAATCCCCATTGTTTCTAACAAATTCTCAGCTATCCCAGATTTCTCCAGCATTGACCCCATGAAGATAAAATAAGGGATAGCTAACAAAGTGTAATTAGCCATAATGCCAAAAATGCGCTGTGGCATAGCAGTGAGAAATATCGGGTCAAATACACCCAGAGAAATTCCCACTATGCCAAATAAAATTGACACCCCACCCAGAGAAAAAGCTACAGGATATCCCAGCGATAGCAGCACTAAAGCCCCGGCAAACATCACTGGCCCAAGCCATTCATAATCCAGTGTCATGATTTTCCTCCTGGGGTTCTAGTCTGCCTTGAAGAATTGCCAAGTTTTTGATTGCCTGAGAAATTCCCTGGAAAATCAACAACACAAAGGAGACGATAATCATGGTTTTGATGGGGTAGCGGGGTAAACCATCAGGATCTGGCGATGTTTCCCAAATTTGCCACGAAGCCAAGACAGTATCCCAGGAAAAAAATATTACCATGATACAAAATGGAATCAGAAATAAAACTGTCCCCAATAAGTCTGCCAGTGCTTTGCGCCGGGGCGGCCAATTGCTGTAAAACACATCAACGCGGACGTGTTCATTGTGCTTTAAGGTATAGCCTGCACCCAACAAAAAAATTAAGTCAAAAATATACCATTGGGCTTCTATGTAAGCGTTAGAAGTTAAATTAACGCCAATAAACCGCCCCAGGTATCGTCCTGAAACATTCCATACACCAAGAATGACCATAACTAGCACTAGCCAACCAGTCAGTTTGCCAATGCGTTCAGTACAGACATCAATTATTCTGGCTATCTTTAATAGTTTTTCCAAAGATTATTTCACCCTTTTCAATTGCTGTAAGTGTAGTTTACAACTCAAGATTGCCGAAAAATCGTCTTTGTTAATTCAAACTTGGTGTCTGAGAAGTGTGAATATGAGAAAATTAACATAGGTAAATTTTATATTTATTCAATGACTTCAAACGTTCCCTCTCCCAAAGGAAAATTACATCATCAAGCTATAGGCGCTAAGATATTCCACTCTGTTAATATTATTAGCCTATTTCTCATGCTCACCAGTGGGCTACAAATTTATAATGCCAACCCTGTGTTTGGCGGACGTGCTGGTTTACACATTCCCCCTATATTTACATTAGGAGGTTGGTTAGCGGGGGGTAGACACTGGCACTTTGCGGCTATGTGGTTATTCTCTTTAAATCTCCTCTGGTATGGAATTTATGTTTTAATTACCCGACGCTGGCGACGTAGATTTGTTGGTGTCAATGACCTGAAAGCATTACAAAAAACTCAAAATCCCCAGCGTTTAGCTTATGCGTGGCATCGCATTACATATACAGCAATTATTCCGATTTTACTGTTAGCATTACTTACAGGCATAGGGATGTATAAACCTGCTCAATTTCCTTGGATTGTAGATATGTTTGGCGATTGGCAAGCATTACGAATCGTGCATTTTTCATCAGTGCCATTGGTAATTGTATTTACAGTTATTCATTCATTACTAGGCAAAAAAGCTGGAGGTTCTCAACTTACAGAATCTATGTTTTGGTAAATGAAGTTAATCAATATTCCTTCCAGTTTTTACAAAGCCATAAGAAACCTCACTTCAACCCTCTACTTATTAAGAATAGGGAGCATAATGGGTTTTTCACCTATTTTAGAAAATTGTCTAAAAATATATGAATTTACATTACATACAGCGTCGTCAATTTCTGAAAATTTCGGGATTATCTAGTATAAGTGTACTTTTAGGTGGTTGTGGTACACCATTATTTGAAGATATAGTCGGACCACTTTCGGAACCACTGAATCGCAAAGTCGGAGAATTAATATTTCAACCCCAAAAGCCTGTACCAGAGTTTGCATTGAGTCAAGTTAAACCAGAAGAATTGATAATTAATACTTTTAGAAGTACGCCAATTATTGATCCGGATAAATATCGTTTAATTATTGATGGTGAAGTTAACAACCCTCTTAGTCTCAGTTTGGCGGAAATTCAAGCGTTACCCCTAAGTTCTATGATTATTCGTCATGTTTGTGTAGAAGGTTGGGCGGCCATAGTGCAGTGGGGTGGTGTCTGTCTCCGAGAAATTATCGCTCTTGCTCAACCTCAAGCTAATGTCCGGTTTGCTTATTTTAAATCGGCTGATGGTTATTATGAAAGTTGGGATATAGCTTCGGCTTTACATCCTCAAACTTTGTTAGCTTATGAAAAAAACGGTGAAGCTTTACCTGTTGATAATGGTGCGCCTTTACGTTTAGCTTCGCCGATTAAACTTGGTTATAAGCAGAGTAAATGGGTGACTAAAATCTCGCTGTTGAGTAGCTTATCACCATTTAAGGGTTACTGGGAAGACCAGGGTTATGATTGGTTTGCAGGACTTTAGATGATTTTAAAGGGAAGCAGGGAAGGTGGAAACAGGAGATGAAAAGGACTAAAGTCCTGACTACGAACTTTAATTATTTACTTAGGTAATAATCAGAATGAACTTTTTTGATAAATTGCATGGTAGCATATCACAAAATAAAAGCTTACTTTTTGTAGGACTTGACCCAAATCCAGAGATGATGCCAAAATATTATAAATCTCAGGATGTGATCTCTGATTTGCATAATTGGTTACAATTTATTATTACCGAAACGGCTGATTTTGTCTGTGCTTATAAACCAACATTAGGATTTTATGAGGCTTTGGGGATTCCGGGTTTAGAATTGCTACAAAAAACTTTAGCCGCTATTCCCAGCCATATTCCGATTATTTTAGATGCTAAACATAGTGACTTAAATACCAGTACTGTTTTTGCTCGCACGGTATTTACAGAATGGAATATAGATGCCATTACTCTTAGTCCCTACACAGGTCAAGATCATGTAGCACCTTTTTTATTTTATCCTGATAAAGCGGTATTTATTTTATGTTGTACTTCCAATCCAGGGGCAGAAGCTTTACAGCAATATCCCACAAATGAATCACCTGTTTATTTGCAGGTAGTGAAGGAGTCAAAAAATTGGGGGACTCCAGAACAATTGGGTTTAGAAGTAGGTACTACAAATTCTGAAGTTTTGGCATTAATTCGGGCAGTTGCACCGGAAAGAATAATTATGGCGCGTAGTATTTGGGCGGAAGGGAGTAATTTAAATCAAATTTTAGAAGCAGGCTTGAGTGCTAATGGTGATGGGTTATTGATTCCTGTTCCTCAAGATATGTTGAGTCAACCAAAATTAGCTGAAAATATCCAGGTGTTGCGTGCAAAAATTAATCAAGCGAAAACTGAAATTGTTCTTGATGCTTCTACCTGTGCTGTGTGGCTACCTGATGTTTGTGTTGTGAATCAGCATCCCCAACAAGATTTAATTTTACAACTTTATGATATTGGTTGTATTATGTTTGGTAGTTTTGTGCAAGCATCGGGAGCGATTTTTCCTTATTACATCGATTTACGGAAAATTATCTCTAATCCCCAGGTTTTTAATCAGGTTTTGATTGCTTACGAAGAGATTTTAACTTCTCTGAATTTTGACCGGTTGGCTGGTATTCCCTACGGTTCTTTGCCAACTGCTACTGGTTTATCTTTGCGTCTCCATTGTCCGATGATTTATCCCCGCAAGGAGGTAAAAGCACACGGAACTCGGAGGTTAATTGAGGGGAATTTTTATCCTGGTGAAACTGTGGTGGTGGTTGATGATATTTTGATCACTGGCAAAAGTGTGATGGAAGGTGCGGAAAAGTTAAAGTCAGCAGGATTGAATATTCAGGATATTGTAGTGTTAATTAATCATGAAAATGGTGTGAAATCTAGGTTGCTAGATAATGGTTATCGAGGTCATTCTGTTTTCACTCTTTCGGAAATTACAGAAACACTATATCAGGTAGGTAGAATTAGTCAGGAACAGTTTTTAGCTTTTAAAGAAAGTGAAGGTTAGCTAAAAATCACTAAATTCTTGGAGAAGTCGGGGATCTGAATCTCTCAATGGAAAGCAAATCAGATAAGATTACTATATTAACTTAATTTATCATATTATTTATGTCTATTTCACTGAAAGAATTGCTTAAATGGTTAATATTAACGTTGCTTTTTCCGCTAGTATTTCTTAATTTTTGGCTAATATTTCTATTTTTAAGTTCTTTTCAATCTCTGGTGACAATTTTTATATTGGCTACGCTGCTGGCTTTTGTTTTGAATTATCCTGTGACATTTTTTCAGCAAGTTGGTGTTAAAAGAAATTATGCGATCGCTTTAGTATTGATATCTGCTTTGGTAATTTTTGCTGTTGTTGGTTTAATTTTGTTACCTATCGTTTTGCCGCAATTGAACGAAATGGCTAAATTACTGCCTGAATGGATTGATGGCAGTGAGGAAAAAATTAAACTGCTCGATAATTGGGCTATTAGCCACGAATTAAAAATTAATTTTAGTCAGATTATCAGTAATTTCATTGAGCGTTTACCAGATGAATTAGAGAATTTAACGGATAAACTTTTCAGCATTGTGATAGAAACTATTGATAGTGTTTCTGATATTTTAATTACAATAGTATTAACTTTTTATATTCTATTAGATGGTCCCAGAATTTGGGCAGGGATATTTAAAAAGTTGCCTTGGAGTTTTACTGAAAAAGTGCAGCGATCGCTTCAGCAGAATTTTCAAAATTATTTGATTGGCCAGGTGACTTTAGCATCATTGATGGGATTTTTACTAACAGTTATATTTTTAGTTTTTCAAGTTCAGTTCGGTTTAATATTTGGTTTGGGAGTGGGGATATTTAGTTTAATTCCCTTTGGTGATGTTGCTAGTATCAGTTTAATTACTTTAATCATAGCGTCACACAATTTTTGGTTGGCAGTCAAAATTCTAGCTGTAGCTGTGGTGACAGACCAGTTCATCGACCAAGCGATCGCACCTCGGCTTTTAGGTAGATTTACAGGACTAAGGCCAATATGGGTGTTAGTTGCTTTGTTGCTAGGAACCTATATTGGCGGGTTATTGGGTTTATTAATTGCTGTACCCATAGCTGGATTTATTAAAGATGCCTTAGATGGTTTTTCTCAGTCTGATGATCGCGATGGTGCTGTTACAGATGCAGAAATCCCAGAGATATTAAATCAGGAACCCACATCTTAATAGTCTAAGCTTTTTGACTTCCGCCCTGCGGCCTCTGCCTGATCCTCGGTCTAAGAATTGATTGAGTATTGAGTAGCCAGTGGCAGAACTCAGCAGCAATGACAGAATTGAAAAATCAATCAGCATGATGAATACAAGTTATGAAAAGATAATCAGCTTAAAATTCCAGCTTATATTACCTCTGAAAAACTTGATTCAGTCTGAGGTCTGAATTTGTCTGCCAAAATGTTAAATTCCTTTAAATCCCACTTCCGCTTCTATTTCTTGTTGTACTGGTGCAGATTTTATAGCATCTGGGGTAACTCGGCGACGATTCTTTTGCCAAATTCCAAATTGGCTGAAAAATATCCCCACTAAAATCACACTACCGCCGATATATTGACCAGGAGTAGGGGTTTCACCCAGAATGAAATAAGCGGCTAAGATACCTGCAACGGGGGTAAATGAGCCAACCAAGGAAGCTACAGACACAGTAGAATCTCTCAACCCCTTCACCCAAAATGATTGACCTAAAACGATAATTACCACGCCATAAAACAGCATCCACTGCCACAGCAAAGGCGAGAGTACATCCATAAAATGCTCGCTACCATAAAGCACAATTGCACTGAAGAAAAAGATGACAGTTCCTAATGCAGTCCGAAAAATGTTGTAGATTCCTATAGGGACACTGGAGAGATGCTGTTTACTAATGATTGTGGATACCGCTACAGCGACTGAGGCGATCGCTGTCAAAAATTCCCCGATTCCTAAATTGAACCCTCCAACGTTCATCATGGCTTGTTCTGGTGTCTGAATGAAGATAGCGAGAATCACACCCACAAATGCGGCGATCGCCCCGACAATTTCCCAAAGATTCACTCGTTCTTTCAACAACCAAAAGGATAAAGCCAAAACCAACGGCGGTTCCAGTCTACCAACCAAAATAATATTGTTAACTTCAGTTAACTCTAGTGCTTGGAAAATCAAACTGGGAGCAATAGCTCCTGATAGGATAGCTACCACAGTCAAAATTAACCAATTCTTGCGGGATATTTGCTTTAAAGTGGCTTTATTCCACTGTCGCCTATAGATAAAAGTCAGAACCATCAAAGCGCAGAGATTTCCCACAAATAAAACATTACACAATGAAATCGGATTGCGACCATCTATTAAGTTTTGGGAACCGATTTCTGTTAGCTTGCGAGTAACTGCACCAGATCCTCCAAAAATCAAGATTGCTAGCCAGAGATAGGCTTGTCCGGGAATAGTTTTTATTTGAGAAACCCATTTTTTCTGACTACTCACATCTTGCACCACGGAAACTAAAACGCTGTCGATTATACTAGACTTTGTTGATTAAGTCAAAATAATTCGTAATTCGTAGGTAGAATCAGTGAGGACTATCTGAACAAATGCTGAGTTGAGACTGAATGTTTTGCAGGGATAATGGGTAGCATTGACTAGGGCGCTGAAGATGTCCACCCACAATAGCCATTTATTGTGAAGTCAGCTGCTGTAATCGTTGTAGAATTATTCCTTTAGATATTAGGAGGGCAAGACAGATGACTCGTGTCATCATTGTGCGCCACGGACAAAGCAGCTATAACACCGAGCGGCGAATCCAAGGACGCACCGATGTGTCAAGATTAACAGAAAAAGGTTGTGCAGATGCCAGTAAAGTAGGAAAAGCCCTCAGCAATATTTCATTTAATGCTATTTATAGCAGTCCTCTCCAGCGAGCCAAAAAAACAGCCGAGATTATTTACAGTGAGTTGGCAACTGATTCTAAAAAGTCTGTTGTGCCGCAAATTTCCCCTCAGCTGATGGAAATTGATTTGCCTTTGTGGGCAGAAATGCTCAGTGCTGATGTCAAGGACAAATTTACCGAAGACTACCGCATCTGGAAAGAATTTCCCCATGAACTGCGGATGTTGGTAAAAGATGGAGAAGGAACGAAAGAACATTTTCCTGTCCTTGCTATCTATCAACAAGCTCGGTTATTTTGGCAAGAAATTTTGTCACGCCATCAAGGGGAAACTATCTTGATAGTTGGGCATAACGGCATTAATCGCGCCTTGATTAGTACAGCTTTAGATATTCCCCCTAGTCGCTACCATTGCCTCCAACAATCTAACTGTAATATCAGTGTCTTGAATTTTGTCGGTAATCTAGGTGAACCAGTCCAACTAGAATCGATGAATCAGACGCAACACCTGGGAGAAACTTTTCCCTCCTTGCGACCGAATCATCAAGGAGTACGATTGTTGTTGGTACGTCATGGTGAAACCGAATGGAATCGCCAAACCAGATTTCAAGGTCAAATTGATATTTCCTTGAATGATAATGGTAAGAAACAGGCACAAACAGCCGGCGAATTTCTGCAAAATGTGGAAATTGACTTTGCTGTTAGTAGTTCCATGCTGCGTCCAAAAGAAACAGCAGAACTAATATTAAGTCACCACCCTAGTGTAAATTTAGAATTACAAGATGGTTTAAGAGAAATTAGTCACGGACTTTGGGAAGGAAAATTAGAAAAAGAGATAGAACAAGAATTTCCCGGTGATTTAGAACGTTGGCGACTTGTACCAGCAGAAGTACAAATGCCGGAAGGGGAAAACTTACAGCAGGTTTGGGAGCGTAGTGTAGCAGCTTGGAAACTAATTGTGCAAACTGCATTAACAAATCAACTCAAAACTGGATTAATAGTGGCTCACGATGCTACTAACAAAACTTTGCTGTGTCATGTTCTGGGTTTACCAACAGAAAATTTTTGGAATTTCCGCCAAGGTAATGGTGCAGTTAGCGTCATTGATTATCCATCGGGACTCGATGGTTTACCAGTGCTACAAGCAATGAACATTACCAGTCATTTGAGTGGAGGAGTACTCGATAAAACTGCGGCTGGAGCTTTATGAGGAGTGCTTCCTGAGTGCTTCCTGAGTGCTGAGTGCTGAGTGCTGAGTGAGGAGTGAGGAGTGAGGAGTAGGTAGAACAGTTATCAACCTCTGATCAAAATGAACACCAAACCACAGATAAACATCAATAAACACCGTTATTTTATCTGTGTTCATCTGTGTTCATCTGTGGTTATAAATAATCATAATTTCAAATTGTATGACAGAATTGCTAAAACAAGTAAGGGTAATTGATCCAGGTTTAGAAACTGACGAGATAGCTGATGTACTCATAGCTGATGGTAAAATTCAAGCCGTTGTTACAGAAATTTCTGATATTAGTTCTGATACTCAAATTAAAGATTGTCGGGGATTAGTTCTTGGTACTGGATTAGTTGATTTATATAGTCATTCCAGTGAACCAGGATTTGAAGAACGAGAAACCCTATCATCTTTATTACAAGGTGCTGCTGTTGGCGGTTTTACGAGAGTTAGTATTTTACCCGATACATCCCCAGCTATTGATCATCCTGCAATTGTGGCTCAGTTGCAGCAGAGGGGTGGGAAAATGGGAAATATACCCCATCTTCATGTCTGGGGTGCGATGACTCTGGATTTAGCTGGGAAGCAATTGACAGAATTAGCAGATTTAGCTGCTGCTGGTGTGGTTGGTTTTACAGACGGTCGTCCTTGGGAAAATTTAGGATTTGTGCGCCGGGTTTTGGAGTATCTCCAACCTTTCGGAAAACCTGTCGCTTTTTGGCCATGCGATCGCTTACTATCAGCCAATGGAGTCATGCGCGAAGGTACAGAAGCCCTGCGTTTAGGTTTACCGCCAATCCCAGCCAGTGCCGAAACATCTGCGATCGCTTCTTTGTTAGAATTAGTAGCAGCCATCGGTACGCCAGTCCATATCATGCGCGTCTCTACAGCCCGCAGTGTAGAACTTATCGCCTCAGCTAAGGGTGCGGGTTTACCCATCACTGCCAGCACAACTTGGATGCATTTGTTACTGGACACAAAAGCAATCAAAAGTTACGATACCAGCCTACATTTAGAACCACCTTTAGGTAATGCCAGTGATGTTGAGGCTTTGCGTGCAGGGGTAAAAGCAGGTGTGATAGATGCGATCGCCATTGATCATGCACCTTATACTTATGAAGAGAAAGTCCAAGCCTTTGCAGAATCTCCTCCCGGAGCAATTGGCTTTGAGTTAGCATTACCCTTGCTATGGCAGAATTTAGTTGAAACTGGTAAATTTACAGCTTTAGAATTATGGCAAGCTCTCAGCACCCAACCAGCAAGATGTTTGCAACAGAAACCGAGTACAATTATTCCTGATCAAAAAACCGAACTTACCTTATTTAACCCCCAGGAAATATGGAAGGTGGAAAAGAAAAATCTTCACACGCTTTCTAGTAATACACCCTGGCTAGGACAAGAAATTAAAGGGCGGGTTGTGCAAATTTGGAATTAATCAGTCAACAGTTATCAGTTATCAGTTATCAGTTATCAGTTATCAGTTATCAGGTGTAATAACTAATGACTAATAACTAATGACTAATGACTAATGACTAATGACTAATGACTATTTACTCCTCTACACGGTAGCCTAACTCGGCTAAAGTCATGCGGGATTGTCGCCATTTTGGTTGCACTTTTACGAACAATTCTAGGTAGACTTTACCAGCAATTAGCTTTTGAATTTGTTCGCGGGCTTCGCTGCCAATGGCTTTGAGCATTGAGCCACCTTTACCAATGAGAATACCTTTTTGGGAATCTCTTTCTACGTGTATGGTTGCCAGTATCCGGGTAATAGTGGGCGCTTCATCTACTCTATCAATAGCGATCGCGACTGAATGGGGAACTTCTTCACGTGTCAATAGTAAAATTTGTTCACGAATCAATTCACCCATGATAAAACGTTCTGGTTGGTCTGTCACCAAGTCGGGCGGATAGTAAAACGGCCCGGTTTCTAAATGTTCAATTAATAACTCTTGCAGTTCTGGTAATCCTGCGCTTGTCTGGGCAGAAAATTTCACTATCGGCCATTTTTGGGCTTCAGCCAAAGCTAGGTAACTATCATCAATCGGTTGAAAATTTGGGGGTTGTTGGTCAATTTTATTCAAACCCAAAATTACTGGGGTTTCAGTACGAGCCAGCAAATCGGCAATAAAGCGATCGCCTCCACCACAAGCGACTGATCCATCTACCACAAACAGTACCACATCGACTGCATCAATGGCATTTTTAGCATTTCTGACCAACACTTCCCCCAATTGATGATGGGGTTTATGAATTCCTGGCGTATCTACAAAAATTAACTGCGCCTCTGAAGTAGTTAAAATCCCTCGTAAACGATTGCGTGTAGTTTGTGCTACAGATGATGTAATCGCAATTTTTTGCCCTACTAATTGATTCATCAAAGTAGATTTACCGACATTTGGGCGACCAATAATGCCGACAAAACCTGATTTAAATTCAGGAGGAGCCTGGGGGATAGATGCTTCTCCTGACAAAGAGAAGATGTTATGATCAATACTAGTCACCTTTAGCTCCACCGTCATATATTACAGATCAGATCAGTTGATTCTTGTCTCAGATACGCAACAAACATATTTTAACCCTGGCATTTTGAAAGACTGCCCTCATACAAGTTTAATCTACTAATGGCGTACCTAGAAAGATTCTGAAATATAAGATATGGATTTTTGTTCTGTGATAATTGTTGATCATGTAAAAATTTGCTTCATCTTCCTCTCAGTAGAGAAGAAAAGTTACTGAATAGACTGCCTAAAAAATTCACCTTTATTAGTAGAAATATTAGCCAGAATTCCTTTTTTTTCCACAAACCTAAGATTTTGCTCCAGTTTCCCCCATGAAACATTAATACTAAATTCAACTTTAAAATTAAATATTGTGCATCATCTCAAGCAAATAGCATAGAAGCAAAACTTGCTTGATTGAATGTTAAGTTAAACTGCAAAAGTCAAGCTGTATGAATTGTTATAGCCATGAAGGGCGGGTGGATGAAGATTATA
>NZ_JAYGHH010000043.1:6116-49594 GCF_034931045.1 Nodularia sp. UHCC 0506 | reverse complement strand
TATAATACTCCTGAATCCGTTCTAGTCCCCAAAAGCTAGACAATGCCAATGTATCAGCAGATACAGTTGCCAGTGTTTTGGGCAGCATCTGTATTATGGGTAAAAAGGGAACTAGCCAAGCACTGGTACGATTTGATGGAGTGTACAGGATTAACCCGACAATACCTGCTAAGAGGAATTGCAATAGAATATTAACTTGAAATAGCCAGGTGACAAGTAGCACAGTTAAAGCGATAGCTACTCCTTTTCCATCCGTAATAGCCCGTTTTGCTAACTTCCAGCAAAATCCAAAGATGATCGCAATCACAACAGGTGTCACCCCTAAAAATAAATCATCAATCTGTGGTACACCCTGAAACCGAAAATATGCCCAAGATAGAGTTAGAACCATCAAAAAAGCAGGCAAGATAAAACAAATACCCGCTACTAAAGCCCCCAATTGTCCCGCCCGTATATACCCAGTATAAATTCCCATTTGCGTAGAAGCCGGCCCCGGTAACATCTCGCAAACGGCCACTCCTGCCAAAAATTCTTCTTGGGTAAACCAGCCTCGCCGCACGACCGCTTCATCATTTATCATGGCAATGTGAGCTTGAGGCCCACCAAAGCCAATCAAGCCTAGCTTGAGAAAAAGTTGAGCAAGTTCAAGCAATCGATGCGATAGATTAGGCATGAAATTAACCCCAAAAACAGGTAAGTTTGAGTAAGTTTTAGATCACAATTTTGCTATTTTTCGGCAATTCAACCTAAAATGGGAAATTGGCTGTGGCTAATGGCGATCGCTCCAATTCAACGTAATATAATTTGAATAGTTCGTAACTAGGCGAACAAAATTTTTCTTATGGCTATTCTCGAAAGGTAATTTTACAATAAATTTACTACCGATGTTTAATTCACTATGTATGTTTATACTGCCATTGTGTGCATGAACAATTGCTTGAGCGATCGCTAATCCTAATCCTGAACCGCCAGTTTTCCGAGAGCGATCGCTATTAACTCGATAAAATCTATCAAAAATTCGCGGAATCTCTGATTGTGGAATACCAATACCTGTATCCTGCACCTGAATTACAGCATCATGGTCATTGCGACCTAAACCAATAGTAACTTTTCCCCCGGCTGCTGTGTATTGAATAGCATTAAAAATTAAATTAGAAAATAGGCGATAAAGCTGATCTTCATTACCCATAACATTGAGAGATGCAGACATTCCGACCTGAGAAATTAATTTTATATCAGAGGCGATCGCTAATGCTGCAAATTCCTCAATTAAGTCACTAATAATATCATTCAAACAACACAAATTATATTGTATAGATACAGCTTGACGGTCTAAACGAGTCAGCAGTAATAAATCTTTCACCAAAGTTGTGAGTCGTTGATTCTGACGTTGTATAGTTTTCAGAACGTCCCGCGCCTCCGCCGTATCCAGTTGGGACATAAACAGCGTTGATTCTATCGTCGCCTGTGTTGCGGCTAAAGGTGTGCGTAACTCGTGCGCTGCATCGGCTGTAAATTGTTGCACTTGTTGATATGAAAGATAAATTGGCTGCATAGCTAAACCTGCTAACCACCAACTAGCAAAACCCACCAAACCCAAAGCTATGGGAAAAACCAAAGCCAAAGTTAATTTTATCGTTTCCAAATATGTATTAAAATCTTCAAGACTTCGCCCTACTTGGATATAACCCCAATCGCGATTATCTTGAGTGTGCAGAACAAAAGAAATTTGTTGATAAACAACACCTTGATTGTCCTTCAGACTTTGCCAACTTTCTTGATTAAACTCAGAAGATAATCCCTTCGGATAAGTACCAGCAATAGCAATCAAACGTCCAAAATTATCAAAAAACCGCACATAATAATTACTTTGATTAATAGCACTTAAAACATGACGATGAGAACTTAACTGTACTTGAATACAACCTTCACTAACTGTACAAATATTAGGCAAAAGTTGCTTCATGACCAGTGACAACTTTCCTGGTTCCTGTAACTTCAGTTCAATACTATCATGCAAAGTTCCCGCCACAGATTCCAATTCACGATTTAAAGTTACCCATTGAGTATGAGAAAGCACCCTATAAACCCCATACTCACACAGACTAAAAATCACAGCCATCACCAGCGCATACCAAAAACTCAAACGTAACCGCGTCTGCCGAAACAGCTTATTATCATTCATAAAGTCAAATTATATTCAGCCCTAGCAATTTATGTTCGCCCATAAATTTATCAATTAAAATTAAACCGATATCCCAAACCATGTAAAGTTTCAATCATATTCTCACATCCACCATTAACCAACTTCCGCCGCAACAAACGCATTTGAGCCGCCACCACATTACTAACAGGTTCCGCACTCACTTCCCAAAGCTGATGACGAATTTGTTCAGTAGTTAGAATTTGGTTTGGGTGCTTCATAAAATATTCTAATAACTGAAACTCCTTATAAGTCAGAATAATTTTCTGACAATTTCCCACAGCATCTTGACTACAAACTACATTATTACCGTAATCTAAAGTTAGATTACCAACGGTTAACTTTTGGGGTTGAAATTGAGGCGACCTTCTTTGCAAAGCGCGTAACCTTGCTAACAATTCCGCCATCCCAAAAGGCTTAACTAAATAATCATCTGCACCTGCATCTAACCCAGTAACTTTATCTTCCATGCTGTCTTTAGCTGTCAGCATCAAGACAGGTAGAGAATTCTGGCGTTTACGCAACCTTTTACACAATTCTAACCCGGAGATTTTAGGTAACATTCAATCAAAAATAGCTAAAGTATACTCAGTCAAGCTATCTTCTAAATATGCCCATGCTTCATCTCCGTCAATTACCCAATCAACTAAATATTTATGTTGAGTAAGAGTTCGTTTAATAGCAGCACCTAAATCCGGTTCATCTTCGACAAGTAAAACCCTCATTAGCCTTTTATTGATGTAAAAATCGGTTGTCAATTTCAAGTTATTGTAGGTTGGGTAGAATGAGTGAAACTCAACAAATCTGCCCAAATTTTTAACCTACACTGAATTGTATTATGGCAATTCCTATTCAAGTGAGGTACAAGCAGTAATAATTAAACGCAGATGGACGCAGATAATTTTGTACTTTATTAGATTAGGAAATGCTATAGGGAAGAAAGGACTAAAGTCCTTACTACGAACAAATGCCTGTTATGCTAAAATTTGTTGTAAATTTAAAGTAAAACCGGGAAGCACTTCTTCACCTGATAAACTTTTAGGAGATTGTAAAATTTCTGGTGGTTGATGAGGACGATAAATTTCTACTTGTTGGTTGTGGGGATTAATTAACCAACCAAGTTGTAAACCATTGGCTAAATATTCCCGCATCTTGGCTTGAGTATTTGATAAATCATCAGTTTCAGAAACCAATTCTACAGCAAAATCAGGACACAAAGGCAGAAATTTCTTTCTTTGCTGGGGAGTGAGACTATCCCATTTTTCCATTCTTATCCAAGCAGCATCAGGAGAACGAGTTGCACCATTAGGAAGTTTAAAACCAGTGGAAGAATCAAAAGCTTTACCCAATTTATATTGACGGTTCCAAAACCATACTTGACCTAATAAATCAAAATTCCGGTTTCCCGTTTCTCCCCCAGTAGGTGACATGATAACTAATTCCCCTTCAGCAGATAATTCCAAACGCAAATCCTTGTTAGCAGCCACAACCTGGGCAAATTCGTCATCAGTAAATTGCAAATGATTAGGTAATTGTAAAGTTAAAGCGCTCATAATTACTTCCTCCAGCCTCTAAAATATATGAACTGCATCTTCTAACCATTATCGGTTAAAACTAAAACGCCCGTTCACTTTTTCGTCATTAACATCTGCGGTAATTCTGACTTGATATTGTCCTGACGCTTGTTCATTCAGCATAGCTGTATAGTGTTTACCTTCAGCATCATAAGTAAAAGGAAGAGTTTGTTCCGTACCATTAGGTGTTTGAATTTGAGCCGTCACCTTAGCATCAAGTACAGTTTCGTGAGTATCACCAGTCAGCAAATATAAATCTAAGTGACTTCCCCCAGCTTCTTTGTCAGCTAAAAATTCTAAATGATAGTTTCCGGTTTCCACAACTTGACCACCTTTACTTGCGCCATGCTCGTTATTTGATTTCGCTACAGGCGCAGCAGCAGGAGTTTCAGCGCTGGGGGTAGCTGAAGTTTCTGTGTTAGCTACTGGATTAGTATTACTACAAGCACCGACAAAAAGCAGTCCTGTACATCCTAAAACAATCAAATTTGATGTTATTGATTTCATTGATTTACTCCTTTGAAATAGATAAATGAAAGTTCGTAGTCAGGGCTTTAGCCCTTTACTAACTTGAAAAAAAGCGATAAATCGCTTACTACAAACAAAATTTTTTTTACAAAATTACTTGTACAGCTTTACCATTTTCCACATTTACAGAAGGGTGTATTTGCTTAGGAATCAGAAACTTACCAAATTGAGCATACAAAGCAGGTAACACCAGCAAAGTTAAAGCTGTAGAAGTAAACAAACCACCCAACACAACCACAGCCAAAGGCTGCAAAATTTCCTTACCAGCACCAGTACCAATCACCAAAGGAACCATTCCTAAAGCGGAAGTTAAAGCTGTCATTAAAATAGCAACTAAACGCTCCATTGAACCTTGAAAAATCACTTCCTTTAAAGGCATTCCCTCCGCCAACTTGTGATTATAATTATCTACTAACAACAAACCATTACGTGTAGCCACCCCAAACAAAGTAATAAACCCCACCAACGAAGCCACAGAAATAATCCCGCCTCCTAACGCAATAGAAAAGATACCCCCCACCAGTGCAAGAGGTAAATTAACCATAATCATCAACATAGCGACAATAGATTTAACAGCAAAATACATTAAAACAGCAATAATTACAAATGCTATGCCCCCAAATAACAGTAGATTTGCGGTGGCGCGTTGTTCCGATTCAAATTGTCCGCCGTATTGGATAAAGTAACCTGTGGGTAACTGTATTGACTGGCTGATTTGGGTTTGAATCTCATCTACCACAGAACCTAAATCTCGACCAGATACGTTTGCAGATATGACTATCAAACGTGAAACATTTTCGCGGTTAATCGTATTCGGTCCAGTCCCATATTCTATACTGGCGACTTGAGCGAGGGGGATTTTTTGACCTGTGGGAGTATCTACTAATAAGTTACGAATAATGTCTAAATTATTGCGTGATTCTGGCTGTAACCACACCACCAAATCAAATAATTGTTGTCCTTCCAGCACTTGAGAAACAACTCGCCCATTCAGTGCTGTTTCTAAGGTATGACTCAAATTACCTACAGTTAAGCCATAACGGGCGGCGGCTTCTCTGCTAAATTTAATTTGCACCTGTCGAATAGGGACTTGGGGTTCGAGTTGTAAATCTACCAGTCCGGGAACATCCCCCATGACAGTCTCTACTTCTGACCCCAAACGGCGCAATTCTGGTAAATCAGGGCCAAATATTTTCACTGCGATCGCACTTCTTACTCCTGATAATACCTCATCCATGCGGTGGGAAATAAAACCGCCAATACTGGGCGCAACTCCGGGTATCTTAGCAAACTCAGCCCGTAGCTTCTCAATACTGGCTTCCCGATTCTGCAAACCCTCATCACTGAGTTCCACATCTAAGTGACCCAAATTCACCCCCCCAGCATCTGCATCACCAGGGGCGCGTCCAGACCTTAACTGCACAGTTTTAAATCGTGTGTCGTCCTTGAGTGCATCCTGTAAAGCAAATCCCACTTGATTAGTCGCTTCCAGGGAACTTCCAGGATAAAGCACCATTGCATTTACTAAAGATGATTCCTGAAATTCTGGTAAAAACACCCGTCCCAAAGTCGGCAAAATTACCAAAGAGGCAATTAAGGAAGCTGTAGCTACAACTAAAATAACCTTGGGAAAACCCATAGCAAAATTGAGGAGAGGACGATAAAAGCGCTGGGTTAAAGCACTCACCCAAGTGTCATCTGTGGGTAGTTGTCGATTTGCTAGTAAAATCGCGCAAAGTGCCGGGGATAGAGTCATGGCGACAAAAGTTGAAGCCAAAATTGATACCAAATAGGCGATACCCATCGGCGCAAAAATTCGACCTTCCACACCTGTGAAAGTGAAAATAGGTGCAAAGACAACGGCAATAATTACTGTAGAAAAAATCACACTAACTCTCACAGCCACAGAGGTATCATAAACCACCTTAAAAGGATGCACCGGATTTTTGGCTACTTGGTTCTGGCGTAAACCTCGGTAACAATTTTCCATGTCCACAATGGAGTCATCCACCACCGAACCAATGGCTACGGCTAAACCTCCCAGTGTCATAGTATTGATACCCTGACCAAACCAGCCGAGAATCATCATCCCAATTAATACTGATAGAGGAATGGCGCTTAAAGTAATGATGGCGGTGCGCCAATTCATTAAAAACATTAACAGGATAATGCAAACGATAATTATGCCATCTCTGAGGGAACTGGTAACATTTTGAATCGCAGATGTAATAAAGTTTTCTTGGCGAAAGGTTTCTGTAACTGTGATATCTGCGGGTAAGCCAGCTTTCACTTCTGTCATCGCCTGTTCGATGGCTTTAGTAACTGTGGGTGTATCGTTTTGCGGTTGTTTGTTAATCAGAACTACAACGGCTGGTTGACCATCCAAACTACCATCCCCACGCTTTAAACCTGCACCAATGCGAACATCTGCCACATCTTGCAGTAACACAGGTGTATTATTACGAGAAGTTATAGCCGATTTCCCCAGTTCTTCAATAGACTCAATGCGCCCCAATCCCCGAATAATTAGCTCTTGGTCTGGATTTGTCAAAAAACCACCCGCAGCGTTAACGTTAGCTTCCCTAGTGGCTGCTGTGACTTCATCTAAGGTGACGTTAAAGGCTTGCAGTTTGGCAGGATTTACTAAAACCTGATATTGACGCACATCTCCACCATAAGCAATCACTTGGGAAACTCCAGGAACAGCTAGTAGGCGATTGGTAATATCTCTGTCTACTAAGCGCCGTACTTCCATAAGTGGGAGAGTTTTGGCGGTGAAGGCGTATTGTAAGACTGTGGCGATGGGGGAAGTAATGGGGGAAATTTGCGGGTTTTCTACACCTTCTGGGAGTTTTTGTTGTGCTTGTTGTAACCGTTCTGTTACTAGTTGTCTGGCTTGATAAATGTCTGTGTTCCAGTTGAAGATGACTTTGACGACGGATATTCCTACTGCTGAGGCGGAACGGACGGTTTCTACTCCTGGTGTACCGTTGACTGCGCTTTCTATGGGTAGGGTGATGAGGGTTTCTATTTCTTCTGGTGCTAGTCCTGGGGCTTCTGTTTGAATTTCTACTTGGGGTGGGGCGAAGTCGGGGAGGACATCTAGGGGCATCTGGGTGAGGTTATATACTCCTAAGCAGGTGATGATGACTGCTCCGAGGACTACTATCCAGCGTTGGATTATTGACCATTTGAGGATTGTGTTTAGCATGGAGGAGGCAGGGGGCAGGGGGCAGGGGGGAAGAATTTGGGCTATGAACACAATTTTTCTTTTTTATCTTCCTCATCTCCCCCAGTTTCAAAATTGGTTGCTGGTAGTAAATGCGACTGGCGGCGGTGTGTCCAGAAGGCTCCTGTGATGAAGGCTAAACAGGCGATCGCACTTCCTCCAATTAGCATCAGCCACGGTGGTAAAATTGATGTTGTGATCACAGGTGTGTGTTCGTGTTCTGCTGTTGTGGTGGGATTTCCACCCCGCAAGGATTGAGCATACAGTTGGGGCGCACGTTGCGTAACTATTATGTCTCCTTCAAATAAACCAGTTTTAACTTCTACCATGTCGCCGGAGGTTTGACCCAAGGTGACTTCTACTGGTTGATAGGCGTTACCGTTTTGTATATATACTTGTTTGATATTATTGGCTTCCACTACAGCTGAACTGGGTATAGCTAAGATGGGTGTAGATGTTTGGTCTGTGAGAACTTCTAATTCTGCAAACATCCCTGGTTTCAGGATTCCTCCTGGGTTACTAATTTCAGCTTTCACAGGGATAACTCGCGTTTCACCTCCGACCACAGACCCCATCACGGTAATGCGCCCGGTAAATGTCTGGTCAGGTAAAGATGCAATTCTGACTAATATCTGTTGTCCGTTTCTGACTTGCTCTAAATCTTTTTCATATATATTCGCCGTTGCAAATACCCGACTGTCGTTAACAATCGTCATCAGTTTGTCACCAGCATCCTGGAAGGATTGACCAAGGGTAACTTCCCGGTTTGCAACTGTACCAGAAATTGGGGCTGTAATTGTGACTAATCCTTTAGCATTACCACGAATACCTAATTGTTGCAGCCGAGTTTCATATATATTATTACTGAGACTCACTCGTGATTTAGCTACTTCCACAGCAGCTTGGGCGCGTTGGACTTGATTTTGAGCCGCAATCACATCACGACTGCTGTTAGCTGTAGCTAGTTGTGATTTAGCTTGAGCCAGTTGAGTTTGGGACTCTAAAGCATTACGCTGTGGTAAAGCCCCCGCATCAGCTAATTCTTGGTCTTTGCTGTACTTTTCTTGAGCAAAAGCGATTTGAGTTTGAGCTTGAGCGATTTCGGCGGCGGAAATTTCCTGCAAGCGAATATAATTTTGTTGAGCCAACTTTAAATCAGCTTGGGCTTGTTGTAACTCCGCCCGACCTTGTGCCAACTTTTCCTCAGACTCCACCCGCAGCGATACCAACTCAGGGCTAGAAACCACAGCCACAGGTTGACCACGTTTAACTACAGTCCCAGGTTCGACCAATAACTCTACCACTTTCGCCCCAGCAATAGGAGTAGTCACTTGGGCTTCTTGACTAGGTAAAGTTTCTATCTGTCCAGTAGTTTTAATACTCACAGCTAATGGCTGGCGTTTCACTGGTTCAACTTTAATACCTAGCCGTTGAGAAGTTTCAGCATCAACTTGAATTGGAGTTACAGAAGGAGTAGCATCACCTCCACTATGAAACTCATCACCATGTCCAGGATGAGCAACAACTACTACAGGACGAGCCAATAAAAACAGACTCAGCACCGCTAAAAATGCTGGAGAACGCAGAGAATTAAGCATCACAATCAAAAATCCTCATACCATTTTTTACTTCCTTCTTCCTTCTTCCTTCTTCCTTCTTCCTTTGTGACCTTTGCGTACTTTGTGGTATGCGCTTCGCGCACGCTACGCGAACGTTCTTCTTACCCATCAAAATTGTGCAAGTTGAATGCTCAACAGCTTATAATCCAGCGCACATTTATACACAACAGAAATTACTTGTTATACCAAGCTTGTCGCCACTGCTTCATTTGATTAATTTCCGTTTCTTGCGCCTTAATAATCTCCTCAGCCAATTTCTTAATTTCCGGGCGCTGAGACTTCTGCAAAGCATCTTGAGCCATAACTAAAGCCCCTTCATGGTGAGGAATCATCCCATTGATAAAGCGCAAATCAAACTCAGCATCAGCCGCACCCAAATCCATGCTCATCATCATGGTTTGCTTTTGCTCAGGTGTCATCTCCATCATGTGACCCATTTCGCCATGATAAGCCATGACTTTATCCCCAGCGTTGGGATACCAAGCTGTTCGCCACTGCTGCATTTGAGCAATTTCTTGGTTTTGGGCTTTAATGATGTCATCTGCTAACTTTTTCATTTCAGGACGTTGTGATTTTTCCTGTACATCCTTAGCCATAACCACCGCCCCTTGATGGTGAACAATCATGCCATCAATGAACCGTAAATCATAACTTGCATCGGCTGGCCCTAAGTCAATTGCATGATCCATACCACTGTGCGGCATTTGCTGCCTATCGCTTGTTTCGGTTACAGTCGTATTGGGGTTGGCATTTTCGGAACTTGTTGTGGAACAAGCCGTCAAAATTCCGCCAGTTAGAGATGTCAGCACTACAAAGCTCAACGTCAAAAATTTATTTTTCAAAATTTGCATAATTCTTATCCACAAGACATGACTCCGATTATATGATCAACTCTCTAGTTAACTAGAGAGTCAAGCTGTGCAGTGATGTTTAACCCACTATTAAGCATGGCAGACAAAGATGAAACCAGGATGAAATGCTGCTATTCCCTAACTACAATAGAAGATAAACATCTCCTCAAGGTGATTGGGAATTAATTCCTAGTCCCAGAGCATTGACTATGAAACGACTTCTCAAGCAATCGGCTTTTTGCTTATTTTTACTCGTAAGTGGATGTAGTACCCCTATTAAAGATGTTAGGAATATTCAACAACCACTAGACCAAAACTTGTTAGCGAAATCAACCGCTAATTCTGATGTAAACTCAAATGTCAGTTATGCCACACGGGTTGTGCAACAAGTAGGCCCCGCAGTGGTGCGAATTGACTCTACACGCATTGTAGCAATATCTCCTAACCCTGTCATAGAAAGATTTTTTCCCGGACAATTGCCCACTCAAGAAGAAGTGCAAGATGGTCTTGGCTCAGGGTTTATTACTACTACTAATGGTTTAATTTTTACTAATGCTCATGTGGTAGCAGATGCGGATAAGGTAACAGTTTTATTGAAAGATGGTCGCAGTTTTCAAGGGGAAGTAGTGGGTGCTGACTCTGTTACTGATGTTGCCGTTGTTAAAATTGAAGCTGCGGAATTACCAGTAGTCAAGCTGGGTAACTCAGATAATTTAATGCCGGGAGAACCTGCGATCGCCATCGGCAATCCTTTAGGATTAGATAATAGCGTCACCCAAGGAATTATCAGCGCTACACAGCGTTCTGTAGCGGCATTAGGTGTACCAGCCGAACGAGTTGACTTTATCCAAACCGATGCAGCCATTAATCCCGGTAACTCTGGCGGCCCTTTGCTGAATGCTCAAGGTGAAGTAATTGGGATGAACACTGCTATCATCGAGGGAGCGCAAGGGTTAGGTTTTGCTATTCCCATTAATACTGCTCAACGAATTGCAGAACAATTAATCGAAAAAGGACGAGTAGACCACCCTTACATCGGTATTCAAATGGCGCAGTTAAGTCCTGAATTACGTGAGAAAATTAATCAAAGTAATGTTGGTATTACCATTACTCAGGATAGGGGTATCATTATTTTAGGAGTCGTCCGCAACTCACCTGCTTCTCGTGCCAAAATGCGTCCCGGTGACATTATTGAAAGTATTAATAATGTAGCTATTCAAGATATCAAGCAAGTACAGCAACAAGTAGAAGCTACCAATATTGGTGAAACTATGCAAATTACTATCAATCGGGATGGTAGCAGACAACAAATCACACTTCAACCAGAAGCTTTACCCACAAAATAGCAACGTTGCTGTATACAGTTCAAAATAATTCATTCCCTCCTCCTGCAACAAGCTCGAAACCCTTGATTTATCGTTAAGAGGTAGGGAATAGTGTAAAAAGTTACATTCGCGTAGTTAAATCCAGCGAGTAGGTGACTACTGTCCCATTGTGCGGTTCATTGCGCCTTCCCCCGGTTTATTGTTCTGGTCGTTCATCATCCCAGGCATATTACCATTGTTCATCATTGTTTCCATCTTTCCCATCATTGAGTTGCACCGCTCCATCATTTGGTTCATCTGTGCTTTTGTTGGCGTTGTTTGTGATTGAGCCAAAGTTGTCTCAGATGTAGAAGATGTTTCAGATGGATGACGGTGTGCAAACACTGGAATCGCTGTCAGCCCCAACAGTGCTAGACCAGCCACAGTGGAGCGAATTATTGTTTTCTTAGTGGGTGTAGACATATTTGCTACTCCTTGATTATTTTTTTGATCTCCTGAACCTATTCTAAACTCTCTAGTTGACTAGAGAATCAAGGGATTAATAAAACTTGTTTCTTCACCCTCAAGAGGCTAACCCCAAAGATACATCTCCACTCTCTATCGTTTGCTAGAGGCGGAAGTAATTACATTTATTTATACTTATCGTGATATTTGTTACTCATTAACCTCATCCTATTGCACACTTGCCTGAAGCTATGCAAGGTTTTCGTCTTGGTTCTATTTTCGGGTTTGAAATCCGAGTAGACTTGTCTTGGTTATTAATTTTCTTCCTCGTTCTGTGGACTTTAAGCGCGGGTTTATTCCCCACGAACTATCCAGGATTTAACAATGCTACTTATTTTGGCATGGGTCTAGTAGCAACATTACTATTTTTTGCATCGCTGCTGGCACATGAACTTTCTCACTCTTTCGTCGCCAGGGCTAAAGGAATTCCCGTCGAAGGTATCACCCTCTTTATTTTTGGTGGAGTTTCACGTACCCGCATGGATGCCGAAACTCCTGGGGATGAGTTCCAAATAGCTGGGGTGGGGCCTCTTATAAGTCTGTTACTGGCTGGCTTTTTCGGCTTGATTTGGTATGTAGGCGTAAATGCTGGTTGGAGTGTAGTCTTCACAGGTGTTTTTGCTTACCTGGCTGTGATTAATCTAGCTTTAGCTATCTTCAATATGCTCCCAGGCTTTCCCTTAGATGGTGGTCGCGTTTTTCGTTCGATTATCTGGAAGTATACTGGCAATCTCAAAAAAGCCACAAAAATCGCCTCTAACGGGGGAAAATGGCTGGCTTATCTGTTAATTGCTTTCGGTGTTTTGGAAATGTTTGGTGGGGCAATTTTAGGTGGACTATGGTTAATTCTCATTGGTTGGTTCTTGTATAGTGCCGCAGAAGTTAGCTATGAACAGCTTTTGCTTCGCACCAGTTTAGAAGGAGTACGGGCGCAAGAAATCATGACTCCTTATCCTGAAACTGTCAGTCCTGACATGAATCTCCAAGAGTTGGTGGATACATACTTTCTGAGTCGTCGCTATCATTCTTTTCCAGTCGCACAAGACAGTCATCCTGTAGGCCTTATTACCTTAACTCAGGTCAAGGATATTCCTAGAGAAGAATGGAAATATCGCACTGTCCAAGATACGATGATTCCTACAGAAAACGGTGTAACTGCCAGTCCAGATGAGCCAATGTCTAAAGTATTGCAAAAAATGCAAGATTCAGGAGTCCTTCGTGTATTGGTGATTCAAAATGGCTTACTTAGAGGCATTATCACTGCCAATGATTTAGCTAACTGGTTACAGCGACAAAGAGAATTAGGTCAGATGACTTAACGATTGATTAAATGGAAATCATCAATACCTTATTTAAAGAGGCTATTTGGCAAAAATTTGCCATTTTTAGGCGAATATTCGGAGCAATTTTGCGCTTCTTCGGTGAGGACAAGAGAAGGGTTGACTGCACATTTGAGATAATGATTATTGGCATAAAAGCGACAGTTTTTACATGGTACTTTATGTGCAGCATTGCCAGAAAAAACCATTTTATTGTCTAAGAAAGTCCGAATTTTTTGCAATACTAAGAAAAAAATTACCCAACTGAATAGCAAGGCCACAGGAGATAAAGTTAAAGCTATATTGGGAATATCTAAGCCATCTGGTTGCATTTGCTCTTGTTTGACTTCACTACTAGTGACTTGAGAAAAATTTCTATTTTCGGCTATTTTTTTTAGCAAAATTGGCTCAACAGACATCTTCTTTACCCTCAATTACATAAAATATGTTGATTTTTGAGACAAAGTTAATTGGTGATTTGAGAATAGCCATAAAATTTGCTCGGCATTTATCGGCGGTTAATTATTGATTTATGAGACTTTTGCCGAAAATTAAATTAGCAAATAATGATAAGTTTTGAAAACGATAAATTACCCAATTAAAACCAGTTTTTACTGGCTGAGTTGAAATAAAAAATACCAAGCCAATAGTACTGCCGTGAAGTCAAAATTTAAAAAGCTGATCAAATAGGCCTTTCCTTGACTTCAAATAATTGCGCTATTTCTGCCAAACTGTACTAGGCAAAAAGTATATTTTATGTTTGAATATTAAACTGTTATCTCTTAATCTTTGTTTAGCATATTTTTCATAACGTTTGTAATCCTTGAAAGAAATAAAATGCAGATAGTTATTATTATTTTGTCCTTGTTTAACTAAATTATGGATATTGATTATGCTTCAATTATATATTTAGCAAAATAAATTTTATCGTATATCTGTCGATAGTTTTGTTGAGAAACTTTGATTATATACCTAAAGATATATATTAATGAATAGGCTTAAAAGCTGACTTGTTCATGCTAAAATTGACCAGAATCAAGACTAAAATTTGACTTGCACAGAAAATTACAATTATTGTCTATTTATTTTTTCAAGACAAAAGTAGAAATAATTTTTCATCAATTAAATATACTGAGGAATGATTAATGTTGAACCTTCTTCTAGCTTGGTTAGTTACAACAATCAGTTTTCTAATTATTTCTAAAATTCCTATAGGCATTGAAATTGATAGTTTTGGTAAGGCAGCTATTTCTGCGGCTGTTTTCGGAATATTGAATGCAATTTTGCTCCCAATTCTGAGTTTAGTGACATGGCCTGCGATCATTCTGAGCTTCGGATTATTTTTCTTTGTGTTAAATGCGATTATTTTTGCTTTGGCGGCTGCTATAGTTCCAGGTTTTACTCTCAGATGGGGCTTTTGGAGTGCTTTGATTGGCTCGATTGCTTTGGCAGTTGTGAATTCAATTCTCTTGGCTCTTGTCAGAACAGGGGGTTAGAATAGTGGTTAAATAACAGCAAAATTATCCTTCTCAATCGTACAAACGTTAATAGTGGTGTGAATAGTTATGTCCAAATTTATCCGGGAAAAAATTGCCTTTTTATTCACAGGTGTGCTGCTGGCAATTCTGCTAATTTCTTGTCAAGCCGTACCCGTAGCTGAATCACAATCTCCTCAAGCAACCCCCACTGCTACAACGTTTCCCCCCGTAGCTTCTCCTGATGGCGAACTGAGTGCTAGTCCAGCAAAGCTACCAATACTGCCCTATGATTATGCAGCATTAGGAAAAGCTATTGATGCCGAAACGATGAAACTACATCATGATGGACACCATGCTAGTTATGTGAATAACCTGAATGATGCTCTCAAACAAGAACCAGATTTGCAAGAAAGTAGTGTGGAAGCTTTGCTACGGGACTTAAATAAGGTTCCAGAAAATATTCGGACAAAGGTACGTAATAACGGTGGTGGTCATCTTAACCACACAATTTTCTGGCAAATTATGAGTCCTGATGGTGGTGGAGAGCCGACGGGGGAAATTGCGGCGGAAATTAATCAGACTTTTGGCAGTTTTGATGAGTTTAAAAAACAGTTTAATCAAGCTGGAGGCGATCGCTTCGGTAGTGGTTGGGTATGGTTAGTGCGTAACCCCGCCGGAGAACTGCAAATAGTTACCACAGCTAATCAAGATAACCCGATTATGGATGGTGCATATCCGATTATGGGTAATGATGTCTGGGAACACGCATATTACCTGAGATATCGCAACCGCCGGGCGGAGTATTTAAATAATTGGTGGAATGTGGTGAATTGGCCAGAGATTAATAAGCGATCGCTTGTTTCATTGCAGTCAGGTAGTTAGAAAAAAGCGGTGTGAGTATTTTTCGGCGGATATCTCTATTTATGCTGGCAATACTAGCTTCAATTTCACTAGTTTTGATTGCCGCCCCCGCAATTATTATCCCCCCAGTTGACCCTGTGGAGCCAGTGACTGTTTACGTACTTGATTTAGGTTTACATTCAAGATTGGTTTTACCTGATGGAGATAACGGACTAATTCAGTATGCCTACGGTGATTGGCATTATTTTGCCTTAAATCAGCAAGATTTGGCTAGTGGAATTGCAGCGCTGCTGATTCCCACTCAGGGAACTTTCGGCAGAAGAAAATATCAGAATATTGCCCAATTGCAGCAGACGATAACTAATGATGTGAGTGTTCTAAATTTTGCCGTGGCTAGAACTAAAGCAACACAACTACAAAAATCATTGGATCAACGCTTCCAGCAAAATATTGCCACACAGATTTTTAATCCCCTGAATCAAATGAATTTTGTTCAAGATGACCTGGACTATACCTTATATCACAACAGTAATCACGAATTAGTCATCTGGCTACAAAATTTAGATTGTCACATTCAGGGTTTTGTACTGTTAGCTGATTTTCGATTAGCAGATCCAGAGAAGAAGTAGAAAATCTCCCAAGGCAATTTAGGCTTTACTAAACATCACTGCTGGTGATGATGAAAGAATTTATGAACAAAAATAAAGCTGGAAATAAGTGGGTTTATTTTTATTAAAATGAAGCTGGGTATTGTTTGATTTTTGCAACCTGGGGGAATAAAATCATGAATGTGGGATTTTTTCACAGAATTCCAGTGCTGCCCCTGGTACTTCTTTGGATAGCTTATGCTCTATTGGGGTGGTATCTTGCTGCTCATCACATTGTTTGGTTGGCGGGAGCTTTTGTCGTCGCTGTCACTTTAGCCATTGTGAGAAAAACTATTGTTTGGTTAGAGCAGTTAGTTGCGTTTGGCTCTAGAATTTTAGTTGTGGTTTTATTTCTCAGTTTATCGGTCGCTTTAGTGGAAACTTGGTCAATATTTTTTAGCCTTTTTCTCATACCCATAGCAACTACGTTTTTAGCTGACTTAGAAATGCGTTTTGCTGGTTTCAACAAAACTGATTCCTTTTGGGTTTTAACTATTTTAGCCCTGTGCGGTTTGGTAGTGGGTGAATTGATTGATATTTTACTTTTGCCCAGTAGCAGATTTTAGCTGCAATACCTTATTTAGTTATATATGACTTGCTAACTCGGCTAATTTTAATATAGTTAGTTCTTCCTTATCAAGATAATAATAATAACAAATCATCAAGCAATTGTCAACTCCCTATACTCTATTTATGGATTGAACTAAAGAAAAAAATTAGAGGTTTTCCAAAATACGCTTCTGAGGATCAATTTCGACAAAAATCAGTTTGATAGTGGAACTTGGTGGACTTGAAAGTACTTATGCACTCAGTCCGTCAGGGAGTAAAATATAAAGTTGCTTTGGATTAAGTGGCGAAAAACTGCTATGAATAGCCTTGATAGGGTGAAAAAATGTCACACTTGGTCACAGTAAAAGCAAATTAGCTTTCAAGAACACTGCGTTTATCATTAGTTCAGATATGCAAAGCAGATCCCGACAAGAGTTACAAGACCTAGTGCGTGAGCAGCTGCGAGTGTTACTTGAACAAAAAAACTTTCAGGGTGCTAAAGCTTTGTTAGTTCCAGTTCAGGTTGCAGATATTGCCGAGTCCATTGATGGTTTACCAGAGGCTACCCAAGCGATCGCTTTTCGGTTACTTTCAAAAGAAGAGGCTATAGAAGTCTTTGAATACCTCGATCCCAGTGTCCAACAAACGCTACTGGAAGATTTCAAGCGTCAGGATGTACAAGAAATCGTTGATTATATGTCACCGGATGACCGGGCGCGCCTGTTTGATGAACTCCCGGCGAAAGTTGTGCGGCGATTATTAGAACAACTCAGTCCAGCTGAACGGGATGCAACGGCTCTGCTTTTAGGTTATGCGCCTAACACTGCGGGGCGGATTATGACTCCTGAGTATCTGTCACTGAGGGAAAATATTACGATTAATCAGGCACTAGCGCAAATTCGTTCTTTGGCTAACTTAAGAGAAACTATTTATTATATATATGTAACTGATGATGCTCGCCGCTTAACGGGAATTCTTTCCCTGCGGGATTTAATTTTAGCGCAACCAGAGCAAACAATTGGCAGTATCATGACCCGTGATGTGGTATTTGTCAATACTGGGACTGACCAAGAAGAAGTAGCCCGGACAATTCAGCACTATGACTTTGTAGCCATTCCTGTAGTAGATGCGGAACAGCGTCTAGTAGGGATTGTGACGGTGGACGATGTGCTGGATATTTTAGAACAAGAAACCACAGAAGATATCTATAAATTAGGTGGTGTCGAATCTGGTGGTGATAATTATTTTCAAACTAATTTATTTGCTGTTGCCCGGAAGCGGGTAGTATGGTTATTTGTGCTGTTGATAACTAATAGTGCTACGGCGGCGGTAATTACTAACCAAGAAGATATTTTAGAAAAAGTAGTGGCTTTAACTGCCTTTATACCCTTGTTGATTGGTACAGGTGGGAACGTGGGAGCGCAGTCTTCAACTGTGGTAATTAGGGGTTTAAATACCGAAGACGTGCGCCCTAGTGAAGCTTTAAATATTATCAAACGAGAAGCGATCGCAGGGGTACTGCTCGGAGGTATGCTAGGTGCTGTGGTTATAGTCTGGGCTTACTTCTTGCAAGGTAATCTCTTTGTCGCCCTGGCTGTAGGTATTAGTTTATTGTCCATTTGCATTTTAGCCTCAGTTTCTGGTTCTGCGCTGCCATTTTTATTCCGTGCTATGAAGCTAGATCCGGCTTTGATGTCAGCACCTTTTATTACCACTGCTGTGGATGTATTGGGAGTATTTATTTACCTGAATGTAGCGAGATTAATTTTAGGATAATAGCAGCAGTCGCAACCGCAAAAATATTCCAGAATTTGAAGTTTTGCAGTCTTGGATATACTGAGAATGGTTCTGCGCTCGGTATGCTCAACACAATGAGGTATGAATGTGAGTAGTCAGGAAAACTACAATTTAGTTGAGTCGGGAGCGACAACTGAAGCCGGATCTCCCAAATCATTGCTGACATTATCCGACGCAGTAGCGCTGATTGTCGGTGTTGTCATTGGGGCGGGAATTTTTCAAACTCCGGCATTAGTGGCAGTTCAAGCAGGTAGCGATCTAGTTGTACTGCTGTTGTGGTTCACTGGTGGCTTGGTATCTCTAGTGGGGGCTTTGTGTTATGCAGAGTTAGCCACAACTTATCCCAATGTCGGCGGTGTCTACTATTATCTCAAGCGTTCATTTGGGCGGGGAGTCGCCTTTTTATTTGCCTGGGCGCGGATGACTGTGATTCAAACAGGTTCAATTGTGCTGTTGGCATTTGTCTTTGGCGATTATGCGACTCAGATATGGCGCTTAGGTACGTTTTCATCTTCTATTTATGCAGCCGTGGCCATCGCTTTATTAACTGGTTTAAATATCCTTGGTTTAAGACAAGGTAAGTGGACACAGAACTGGTTGTCTCTGGCTAAGGTTCTGGGTTTATTGCTAGTAGTAGTTTTGGGATTAACTACCCTCCCTAACTCTACAGTCTCTACAGAACCTACATCATCAGGTAATTGGGGATTGGCGATGGTGTTTGTACTTCTGTCTTATGGTGGCTGGAACGAAGCAGCGTATATTTCAGCAGAAATGCACAATAAACAACGCAACATTCTGCGATCGCTACTTTGGAGTATTGGCATCATCACTAGTATTTACCTGCTGATTAATTTGGCTTATCTGCAAGGATTAGGTTTATCAAACATGGCCGGATCAGAAGCCGTCGCCGCCGATTTGATGCGCTCGATTTGGGGCGAACCAGGAGCCTTATTTATCAGTCTGTTAATTGCAGTTTCGACCTTGGGAGCAATCAACGCCACAATTTTCACCGGTGCGCGGACTAATTACGCTTTAGGTCAGGATTTTTCCCTGTTTAGTTTTATGGGGCGCTGGCAAAAAAGCCACAGTACTCCCATCGAAGCCTTTTTGTTACAAGTGGCGATCGCCTTAGCCTTGGTTGTATTAGGCACGATTACGCGCGGAGGCTTTGAAACAATGGTGGATTATACCGCCCCCGTTTTTTGGTTATTCTTTCTGCTTTCTGGTGTATCGCTGTTTGTACTGCGAATTCGGGAACCAGAAATAGCACGCCCTTTTCGTGTACCATTTTACCCCTTGACACCGTTATTTTTTTGTGGGTCGTGTAGCTATTTGCTTTACTCTAGCTTGGCTTATACGGGTGTAGGCGCAGTTGTCGGGGTTTTAGTGGTAGCAGTAGGAATCCCTGTGTTGTTCTGGAATCACCATCACCAAGGGAGAGTTTGAGGAATTAATGAGAGGCGGGTTCCAGCAGTGAGTCTGTTGTCCCTCGAAATTCTGCATAAACCCACCCGTAAGTGAGTAGGGAATGGGCAATGATTGAAAACTGATCACGGAATTATCACACGTTATAGAGAAAGGAAAAAATTGATGAATCACAAAAAAATCCTGTTCTTATTGGCCACAGGAGTGAGTCTGACAAGCTGGGGATTTGTCGGATGTACGCAGCAAGCACCGAATGTGGAAGCAGAAGCCCCAGAAACATCAACTTTAGCAGGACAAACCGAAACCACAACTCAACCCCAAGAACGTCCGGGTGATGTGCCTTATGTGCCAACACCACAGCCAGTGGTAGATGCGATGTTGGAAGTAGCAAAAGTGGGCAAAGATGATCTACTTTATGACCTTGGTAGTGGTGATGGTCGCATTGTCATCACAGCTGCCCAAAAGTATGGTACGAAAGGTGTGGGTGTAGAAATCAACCCCGAACTGATCCAGGAAGCGAATACAAATGCACAGACAGCAGGAGTAAGCGATCGCGTAAAATTTGTACAGCAAGATTTGTTTAAGTCTGATTTTAGTGAAGCCACAGTAGTCACACTTTACCTCCTACCTGATATCAACCTCAAACTCCGGCCTCAACTATTACAGCAACTCAAACCGGGAACGCGGATTGTTTCCCACGCTTTTGATATGGGCGAATGGGAACCAGAACAAACATTGGATGTGGATGGCCGGACAATTTACTATTGGGTTGTTCCCGAAGAAGTACCCGCTAATTTGAAGTAAACCTATTACCGACCGCATCCGCTAGAATTTTTTAGCGGTTTTTGAGTAGAAATTGAGTAGTCAGAAGTCCGGGCAATCGGATTTGCTGACTACTGGATGGCAGTAGTAGGTCAAGACAGTTTGCACATCATCACCAAGCCAATAAGCAACTTTATCTATGGTCGATCCAGTTGCGATCGCCCAAGTCGCAAAAGTATGGCGACAACTGTAGAGCTTGAGATAAGGAATTAAATTTTGGTCTGCTAACTCCCTGACCACGCCCGGATATAAATAATTGTTTACCCGGTAGCCCCTCCAAAATTTATCTAAAATCCTCGGACTTAATTGTTCACCAGTCGGGATAGTGAAAACTAATTCATCAGCTTTTGGCTGTCGCGATCGCATTTCGAGCAGCAGGCTTTGGAGCTTGCCACCAGTGGCACAAGGGAAAATTCTCCGCTTCCCATTCTTGGTTCCCTTGGTTCGCTTGATGCGGTTTGAGTAGCTTTTGCTAATGGTGATTTTAGTGCAGTCTGGAGAAATGTCACCCCAGCGCAAAGCGATCGCCTCGCCAGGACGACACCCACTCCAAAACAGAAATTTTATAATTTGACTGTAATAGCTATATTTTTTGTGATTCTCAAAAGCAGAAATTATCAAATCTCGCTGTTCTAGTGTATAAGCCGCAATTTCTTCTTGACTCGATTTTTTCTGTTTAGGTAACTTCATTTTTTGAAAAGGATTATCTGAAATTAATTTTTCGTTAATTGCCCAATCATGACAGCGAGACAAGTCAGCTATAACAGTTCGCGCTGTGTGATAACTGTATTTTTCTAAAAGATAATCTTTTATATCTATTTCTGAACCGTTGGGCAGTGCTGCAATTACACGCGATGTAAATCCATAATTTCTGTGAATTGTGGATTGCTCTAAAAATTGTTCTTTAAAACGAGTAAATTTATTCCACAGTTCTAATAAAGTATATTTATTTGATTGTGTAATTAATTTTGGTTTTTTATTGCCAAATTTGTACCGTTGAAGTGTTGAGTCAAACTCATCCAATGAAATTTCACGCTGAATTAATTCCCAGCGTGAATCTACTATTGCTCTATTTGATTTATTACCTTTTAGTCCGGTACTTAAATAAAATTGTTTATCAAATCCCTTGACTCGAAATCTGATAATTAATTTATTTGATTTCGGGTCAAGGAGTACAGCCATGATTTTATTCTTCAGCGTCAGCTATCGAGAAGTCCCCTTTGTTGTCACGGTGGATATTAACGTAAATCGTTCGCTGTTCTGCTTGCAATATCTGTGCTTCATCCTCATCTTGAGTCCCTTCGTATACAGCTATCAATGCAGCAACGCCTACGCAATATTCACCGCTATCTGCATCTGAATCGCTTATGAATGAACCTGTAATTGTATTTTGTGTAACTTCCGACCAAGTGTAACTTCTGTCATCTGGAGGAGCAAAACCGCTTACCCCTTCACAGGTAGTATCATCTTCAGGGTCGCCCCACTCCTCCCAGTAGTAAACTATCTGTCCAACCGGTGCATAAACATCGGTTACATAATTTTCTGCAAATGTTTTGAGCTTCTCGTGTAATTGAAATTTGTATGGTTCAGTCATTATTTTTTTTGTTCCGTATCTCTTGTTGTACCCATGAAAAATTCCCCATTCCTGATAGTGATTAGGGTTTAGAAGAATTTGTACTTTCATTTTTAAAAACTATGGTCTTCATCTGACATTGGTTCTTTACTCAATAATTTAAGTATTTTTGCAGCCAAAAATGAACGGTCATAGTGTGGCAATCCTGGGGAGGATAGCATTGCTAGTAAGCATCCAATTTCTTGCTCTAGACAAGTTTGTAGTTGCAAGTACGGCAATAAAACAAGAAGACATCGGGCATAAGCTCTAATATCTTTGTGTGTTAAAACAGGTGAAATTTCTTTACCTGCAAGTACCTCATCATTAGATGCAACACGCTTTAAGATGTATTTGAAACCTGATGTGTTGCCATCAAAACCAAAAATCATGGGCTTGTTTGGTGTACAATGTGAACGAGGAAATTACCGAATCGCGATTGACAGAGACAATCGCGATCGCCTTTTTTAAAGAATGTTCACTTGCGGCTGTTCAAAGGTGGACATAAAATACCCAGGCATCATGCGATTTAAACGCTGTGCGTGAGCTTCTGCATCGCCTCTGAATCGATAACGAGCAACACATCTCCATCCACCAGCTTCAATCTGTTGCATGACTAACCAGGGGTTATATTCATGGTCTTTTGTATCTATTGGTTTCATTTTTGAATTCCAATTGTTGTTAATTTGACGGCTGCACTGCTGAACAGCGTGAAGTGCCGCAAGCAAGCTGAATTCAGGGTTGTAAAGACCCTGACGAACTATGTCTGCGTAATGCTGTGATTGCAAAACGCGCTGCAAGGTAGACTCAAGCATCAGCAAGTCTTTTGAGATATCTGCATTTATTGGCAGGATGTCTGCATTCATCTGCCACTACCTCTAAAAAAAGTAATTTCCATTTGCTATTTAGTAATGAACTTTTAAGCAGTTGTCTAGGCGTTTAGCCCAGGCTTTAAGCGCAACAATTCTATTGACGCGTTGCTTTTGGTGGTAAATGTTGGATAATCTTTTACTTTTAGTTTTCATCGATTTAGTTTGGGATGAATGGTAAAGGTTATCCAATTGCTCCACAGGATTTCAGAGAAACCAAAAGGGCATAAGTTTCCCTCTGATGCGCCATCAAAGCGAAGGTATAGTTTCCAGAACTTAACCTCTAACGTTCCATTGCTGGTGATTGTTAGTTTCATATTTGTGCGGTTGTAAACGAGTTGAAAATTTGCCTGTATTATTTAGATATAGGCAAACTAAAAAAGACATTTGTGTTATTTTGTGCGGTTGTAAACGAGGGGTTTGTTAGCTAATGTTTGCCTCCAGTAATTTTGTTAATTGTTGAATTTCTCCACGCAAGGTCTAGGCGTGGGTGCTTGCTCCGAATTATTGGGGTGTCCTGCGGGGGCGGTAAATTTGGCAGGTCTTTTTTCTTGGGGGCTGCCATCTCTCCAAGGTTTGATTTTTCGCCAAGTGCAGGAGGGAGCTTGTAGTTTTGTATTGACTAAACTAATGCTAGTATAATGCAATGACAAAACTTGTCAAGGGTTTTGTGTGTGCAAAACGTTTTTGTATATATAAAATGAAGGTAATCTTATAGTGAAAGCAGATGCCAAGGCCAAGAGAACTAGCAGAGGATGCAAAAACAGTCAGCTTGAGAATGAGTCCTGCGGACTGGGACAACCTAGAAACAATGGCTCTCAGTATGGGACTGAGAGACAGATCATCATTGCTTCGGCTGATCGCTCAGGAGAAAATAGCTCTAGGGCAAGTCACCCGCCAGAAGGCTCAGATGCTGGGAAAATACTCCAGCGCCTCGAATTAATCGAGTTGTCCTACCTTGAACACATTGATGCATATCAGTCCCGACTAGAGGCGCGTCTGGATGATAGCCGTACTCACAAGCAACAATTTTTACGCCAAGTAGCAGAATTGAAACAAGAGATATATAACTTGGCGACTGAAGACCCGGAACACATTGATAACGGACATGAACAATAAAGCGGCTTCACCTATTTGGTGAACCGCCTTTTTTCTGCATAAAAAATTCACATGAATTAAACATTAAAAATTAATTCATGTGAGCTACATACGGAATTTGACAATAACTATTTACTGCATCAATTGTAGCAACACGAGGCAAAAAAAACTCTAGATATTACTAGAGTATCTACACAAGCAAAAAAATGAAACTAAATTTTCCAGGGACTATGCTCTACATCAATTATAACATTTCAACCAATTCAATACAGGGGGAATCATGACGCAAGGTATTTACAACTTTCCCCAAAGTCAGTTCACCCCTGAACCGGATGATAGACTTCCTCCATGCAATATAGAAGCCGAAGAAGCAATACTAGGAGGCATTTTATTAGACCCCAATGCCATCTATCGCATCAAGGACAGACTTAAGCCAGAACACTTTTACATCAGCGCTCACAAAGACATTTATCAAGCGTGTCTAAGATTAACCAAGCAAGATAAAACAACTGATTTATTAAGTGTAACTAGCTGGTTAACAGACCATGACATTTTATCAAGAATAGGAGGAAGAACCAAACTCGCCAGTGTTGTAGATAGAACTGTTAGCGCTGTAAACATAGAACAATTAGCAGCACTGGTAATGGAAAAAGCTATGAGGCGCGACTTAATTAAAGTTGCTGGTGAAATTAATCGCCTCGGCTATGAAACAGAACTAGAATGGCCGGAAATTTCATCATTAGTAGCAGATAAAACTCGCTCAATAATCGAAATACCAATTGCCCCAACTAAAGATGAATATCAGCGTTGGAGGCATGACCGATTACTTGAACAATTGACCAGCATTTACACTACTTGTCCTGAACCATCCCTCAGATTTTTAAAGCTCAAAGACTTGGCTGATGAACATAGAGTTTCAATGGGATTTTTAGAAACATTTTACCTAAAAAGTTTGACTGCCCAATGTAGTAAATTACTCAGTTACGATGAACTAAAAGCATTAGCCGGCTCCACAGTCCGCGAATGGTTAGTAAATGGATTGGTTCCCAAAAGTACTACTATCCTGCTTGCATCAGATGGTGGAGTTGGTAAGACAAAGTTTGCTTATGGTTTGGGTAAGACCATAATTCAGGGTAAAGAATTTGGTCAATTCCAACCCACAGCCGAGAAGCGCAAGATTCTTTACTATCAGGGCGATGAATCACCAGGGGATATGCTTCAGGCACTGGAATCACTGGGATATTCTGAAGGCGACATCAACAAGTATGTGAAGGTGAGATTTGGGTGGAGCGCAGAGAATATGCCAGCGCTGATCCAAGACCTCAGCGAATTTAAACCGGACTTCGTGGTAATTGACTCGCTGTCCACTGCCAACCGTTTTTCTGTCTACCAAGAGTCCCAAATGGAATATGCCCGCCCAATTTTGGAGATGACCGGGCTGGCTAACCAGTACAACACCACCTTTGTGATCATTCACCACACAAACCGAGATGGTGGTGTGCGAGGTACAACAGCCATAAGAAATGCAGTTAGTGAAGTGTGGCAACTGTCGGTTGACAAAAGTGGGATGGCCACACCCAACGACCGCATCTTAGAAATTAATAAGTCGCGATCGCGTTCCTCTGGGAAGAAATATCGCATGATTTTTAACCCTGATGACCTTAGCTTTACTTTCCTGGGTGAAGAGGGCGAACCATACACGCCAGGAGGAACAGCCAAAGATAAAACCTTGAAGCTGTTGTCAGACAACAGAAATATCAAATTTACCAGCGAAGAAATTGCTCACAGGATGGGATTCTCGAAAGATTACGCCAGGAGGTATTTAACAGAGTTATCAGCTGACGGATTAGTTAGTGTTAGCCGACGACCGGGTAAACCTAACCTTTACTTTCTAGCCTATGAGGGGTCAGTTCCAGGATCACCAAAAGATCACCCCCTGGATCAGTACTATTCAGCGCCCAGGAATCAAGCTGACAGCGCATTTATCGGTAGTACAGCAAAATGTATCAAAAAATTAGGATCACCCTTAGACACACCCCAGGATCACCCCAACAATCCATATACAGCAAGCGATACAGCCAAAGGTGATCCTGAAAATGCGAAAAATGACCTAAATTTTAAAAAAGATCACCCCTCAGAAAAAAACGAGCCAAAAAAGGAAAGTCAGGATCACCTTTGGCTGAATCCATTACCAGCTAAGGAGTCTGGAGGTGATCCAGGGGGTGATCCTACCCCGGATATGTACGAAAGTATACAGATTCCGGAAACAGGCATCAAAGACTTGCCAGACAATGACTCTAGCAGTTATCCACAGGGTGATCCGGGGGGTGATCCTGGGGTGATCCTTTCAGGGGGTAATAGTTATAAAAAGGTTAAGAACTTTACAAAAGTAAACATTGAGGTTGGTGGGATTTATGAATCGCGATCCTTGGGTAAGCGAGTTAAAGTCACCAGGATTTATCCCTCAGTCAAAAAAGCGGATGTTTTAGTCGCTGGTGATGCTACTGCAAAACCCCGGCTGGACTTTTCTGATTTGAGCAGCGCCACCGATGCCCCAAACCCAAAAACTAATGAGGAGGTGAAACCTGGGGACTGGATACAACTCACCAGCAATACTAATGGGCTGATAGCTGGTGAATGTTTTGAAGTAGTGGAGATTTCTGGTAACTGTGTCGTGGTTCGTGTAGTGGCACGAAATAACAAGCAAGCAGGAAAGCACTTAGGCGATAAACACATCCATCGTGATTACTACAAGAAAGTATCGAAACCAAGACAGAATTAAAAATTTAAGTGAAAATGCGGGAATTTCGGAGGCGTTAGCGTCCCATTTTCCCGCAAGCTTGAGTTTAGTACTGATTGAGTTTGTATGCACATTATAATCTTGTCCGCTTGGTTAATCCTGATGATTTCGGCTGTCCTGCTTGCTATATCTGTACTTCAGACTGCACCCAAATCGAAACGTAAACAAAAAACATCGAGGAGGAGGGGAAGCGATCGCCCCGCAGCGCATATCAAAACCAACTCTAGAAAATGGAAAGAATTGGTGCAGTTGCTGCATGGTGATGTGGATACGGCCAACCGATTAGTTCAGGGTGAAAAAATGCGAAATCCTAACCGCAGCGCTGACTGGTGCGTTGATAAGGCTCTTTGGCAATTGGAGAGAGATAGGAGGGGTTGAAGTGCGATCGGTCCAGGTCTAGTACAAAGGCTCTAGTCACTGGCATAATTTTTGTATAAACTAATTTATCCACACTCAACACAATTATTCTTATGGAGCCAACATTACAAGCTGTGTTTGGAGCGAACGCAGTCCAGGACGCTACCACAATCACATTAACTAAAGCTGATTTTGCCGCACTGGGTTTTGTTTCGAGTGCCGATAATACGGCTGAGTCTATTTTTGCAGCCATTGTTTTAAATGCGAAACCTCAGCTAACTCAAGCTGGTTTTGAGGCGAATATTGATCAGTCAATAGTAATTGAAAACAGCTTTCCTAATATTACGAACCGAGGCGTTAGCGCGGCTGAATACAGGAATGATCCGCTAACAATCAACTTATGGAAACCCTCGACAGGAACGGTACTTAATCCGATGGATTACTAATGGAATGGCTCAATACTGTGAAGCAGGGGACACAGCACGTGTAACTTTTCCCGATGGAAGTACGCAGGATTTTACTGATACTCCTATAACAATCGAGTGTGACATCCCTGAATGTACGTTAGTTACGGTATCCGTCGATTATCGGTGGGGAAGTCGTACCATCTTAAATAGAAGATTCGATTGTAACTATCTACCCGGATTATTTGTGCGTGTGCCACAACTAGCCGACCGTGCATATGAAGTATGGTGTCGGGGGACTGGATTCTGTGTGAATCCTGGTTTTAGGGGACCCCTTTTCGGGTTATCTCTCGGAAAGGCAGATGAGATTTTAGATTGGAGGATTCATAGAAGATTTTCATACGATCCACCCGACAGACTTCTGGAAGTCAAAAATAGCACTGGCACTATTTTGTTTTCAGGTACTTTTCCCAGTTGTAATTACTCCGTGGAATGTCTTGGTTGTCCCCCTGGAACATTGGATTGCGGCGACTGCTGTTTATCGTGCGACTTAATATTCAACCAAATATCAATACTTAGAGCGCAACTAGCCGGAATAAGATAATGACATCTTGCAGTGAAATATCAAACCAGCTTGCCGCGTTATCAGCGCAAATTGCCGAATTAGACAATAAATATGTCTTAAAATCGGAAAGACAAGGAATAATCAACGAATCAGTTGGCAAAGCCGACACTACGATTACGCCCAAAATAAACCCTATCGCGCTTGGCGCTGCGGGATTAGTGGTCACGCAAAGACTCGCACCAGTAACAGCTAAAGTAGCCGCTAACGCAGCAACAGCAGCAGCAGCAAAAGCGGCAGCAGCAGCAGCGCTGGCGCAATTAGCAGGATTGGCGGCAATCATCGCATCCATACTGGCATCTATCGCAGGGTTCAGGATACTAGCCGGAAGGATTGACGCAATAGAAAGGGGAGTATCAGCGCTGGGGAACCAAATCAGTGAAGCCTTTGGGCGAATACAGCAAGTTATCGCCATAGCGAGGCGTGCTGAAGGCAAAGCCGATAACGCCGGAAATGTCGCTAATCGAGCGGATAATACGGCGAATCAATCGCTGGCCAAGGCGACCAACGCAGAACAAATAGCGCAAAGCGCAAGACGACAAGCCAACAGTGCAAAGCGAACGGCTGACGAAACAAGAGCTTTTGTACAGCCATTTCCGGGCAGAATTGACGATGCTAAACGCAAAGCAGACGAGGCGAATAAAAAATCTGATGAAGCGCTCAGGGCATTCCCCCCAATTCGCGATCTATCTAACAGCGCAAAGCGAACGGCTGATGAAGCGTTGCAAAAAGCGAGGGAAGCTCTTGAAAGAGCATTCCGCACACCTGCCAGGGGTGAACCAGGAAAGGACGGTAGACCAGGACGCGACGGAAAGCCAGGAACGCAGGGGTTAAGGGGTATTCCTGGTCAACCTGGGCGACAGGGTTTTCCCGGATTTAATGGACAACCGGGACGCGATGGTAAAAATGGCAAGGAGGGCTTAAGGGGGCTACCAGGATTACCAGGACGACCGGGACGCGATGGTCAAGATGGGAGGGACGCTATGGACGCTGAAACTAAACGATTAATTCGCCAAACAGCCAATAATGCTTTTTTAATACCTGCACTAGTAGCACGACCGATTCCCCTAACAGCACCACAAACGGAAGCGGCCAGCGCTGCGGGAACTTGTAAAACGGCCGCCCCTGGTGGGTGCATGAATAAATTGGTTAATGATGCGGCTAATGGTGTAAAGAGTAACAGTAATAACAATACTAAAAATATTTTAGACAAGATAAATGCAGGGTCGAATGCGGCTCAGTTGGCTTTGCTACAGAAAATTGATGTTAAATTAGGCGCTCAAGTCCTGGATGGACTATCAGGCAATTTAGCCCGGATAACTAAATTCATCAGGGGTGAACGGATTACCAACTTTATTACGATGGCTGCAACTTTACACAATGCTGCAATGCTAAGTAATGCCCTTACCACTACCCTGCTAAGTACGGTCACAAACGTATTTTCAATTATTGGGTTACGCGATGCCGATGGACAAGAATATGATGCTAGTGAATTGATAAAGACTTCGTTGGCTAACTTTTTAAAATCAGTAATTGGAACACAAAACTATGACAAATTGACCCTGACTTGGAAGAAGGCAAGCAGAGTTTATCAAGCTGGGGCGAATGTTGTTTCTAGGGTTCGTTCTATCGTTGATGCTGTTAGCAACATCGCTACAGTTACTCACATTAATGTTGCTGATATCGGTAACGCTCTTAGGCGTGACGGTGTTGTTGATGGTGATTCATATCGGGAAATGTCCCGTAGCCCTGGTACTTCCAAATTCCAAAAAGCAGTGGATAAGCTTACTAATTTAACCGAAGCTGCTAGTGATATTGAATCTGTGACCTCTTCCGTTCGGAGCATCCAGGATGACATTAAAGAAATCCGAGGAGAACAAGAGCAATTCAACAAGGAACTAGCATTGGGCATGGGGCGACAATTGGTATCAGAAGGTGAACTAGAGAAAGCTACCGACCCCCCCAAAATTGAAGAGAAGGATTTAGAGAGGGCATGAAAACAAACGCTTGGGCTTTTACCCGCAAAGTTATCGCAATTAATCACAATCGTGATGTTAGGAAATTTTTCAAATTAAATATTAGGGGTGAAAGTCCGGGCGCAACTAGGGGACGGAAAGCAATGATAGACGCGATGCTGATTAATCCCAAGGACTCGGCACTACAAATTTGCAACAAACAAATTCATTTTAGAATGGTATTAGCTGTTGATGAAAATACGCCAGTTGAGGCAGAAAGCTGGCTAACAAAACATGGTACGAATATCAAACAATTAGTTATTGTTTACAAGGTCGTCGGTAATCGGCATCGGGGCGGATATTCTGTGACGATTCCCCATTTTAATGGGAGTAGAGCAATTAAGCCACCTACTTATACAAAAGGGAGTACTCCCGTCGTTTTTAACCTTAAAGACCGATCCAAGATAGTTGTCAATGCTGAATCAGAAAAAGAAGGCAAACGGGTAATAAATTATCTTTTGAGATTCGTTGACCCTAAATTTATTGCAAACAAGGAAGCATTTGTTCTGCCATCAAAAACAAGAGTGAAAAAACAAAAAATGCAGCCAACACGCGCCGATTATTTCGAGAAGGGAAAAGAAACTAAAAATCCAACTTGGCGTATCTACCTATAAAACCGGTACTATGCTGCGGTTTGCTTCTTCAATAGCCGAAACTATTGCATACCAAAGGATTTAGGCTATATTCGTGATATCGCGTAACTCCAAAAACTACAAATTATGCCAGCATCTGTATTAGCTCCATCAACCGATATTAAATCCACAACCAAGCCAGCCGGCTTGCTTGAATTAGCTCACTTACTCCAAGCCGATGAATTAGCAATTGGGGTGGACACTCGTCCAGATAACGTCAACATCACCTATGACGCTGAGGCTGGGACGGCTACAGTTGCAGCTACTCTTCCCATTACTTTCGCATTGGATGCAAGCGGTAAGCCTGTAGCTACAGCTGTAGATTACTTAGCGCCTCTTTAAGTAATAGATTCTAATTTAAGGAAGAAGGCTTAAACTATGGCAACTAGAAGAGGTCCAACAAAAGGGGGGAGGGTTTTAGTAAAACTTCCCTTTGGCAGAAATACGCCCCCCAAAGGAAGGCAGCGTGGGTTATCTAGCTTAGTAAAGGTTAAGGAAGGGGTAGCCGACCTATTGAAACTTAAGCCAGTAACATCAATTCCTACAGCCAAGGTGACATTTAAGACTGCATCTGGCAGCAAAACCGTTACTCGTATTCGGAATGTGGGCAGCTATCGGCAGCAGTCTGTAACCTTAATTTTTGCAAAACCGCAAACAATTAAGGGTAGTAGAGGACAGTACGATACTGTTAGCCTTCCCCTCGGAAGTGGATGTACTGTTACTGATGCTGTCATCTACTTTCAGAAAAATTTCCCTAACATTGTTGGCATCCGCACTCAGAGCGGGAATAGGATTCAATGGGGTGTGGGAGGTAGTTAGTGAGCTTATCTGATTCTCTGAATTGGAATCTTGGCATTAGAATGAGCGCTCGTGGTAGAAAATTACCCGATGGCAAGTTTTTATTTAGCAGAATTAGATTTAGCGTCCCCCCTACTGACAACATTATTGTTGCGGTTGGCAGTAGGGATGCCAAACAAACCTGGAAGTATGGGGGGATATGCAATATTATTTTGCCTTCAAGCCCTTCATCTACTTCTCAATTTGCTGGAGGGATAATTTTAAAGGATGGTTCATTACCTCTAGGCAGATTAAAATTTTTTAGTTTATCAGAATATCCTAAAACTCAATATTCAATAGAGTTAGTCCCGCCCAATTGGTTCCCTTCTTACACCTACGAATGTTGGTGGTATGACGGCGCTAACCCTACTGAAGCGATGAGGGCATTAGCCGAAATCCAAGCCAAAATTAATAATATCGACAGCAGAATATGACAGTAGCAGAGGCGTTGCAAGCTTCACTCTCCTTATTTACAGTCGTGGGATTCATTTGGAAGATAGCGAGGGTAGAATCTGCCATCTACAAGGAAATAGATTCTTCTGAAAAACGGGTAAAAGAACTCTATGCGGCTTTAGATAAAACGTTAGCCTTGCAGATCCACGAATCACAATCTTCCCGAAGTGAAATATTTTATAGGCTTGATGGACAGGGGGCTAGGCTGGGGGGTGAAATTGAAAGCCTAAAAAAGAGGGCTTCAGGCGCAATAGTGTTCGAGCGCCTGGAACTAAAAATAGATGATCTGATGAAAAAGTTACCATGATTAAAATAGTGGCAACTGACCGGGGGAAGTGCGATCGCATCCACACCCCGGTTTTTTAGTTTGGAAGAAATTGGGGCAGATTTTCAAGAAAATGAGTAGAGTTTGAGTAGCGCTATCGCACCTCGCACTTGCCAAAATATTGAGTAAAATTAAATATTTTGAGTAGTAAATGAGTAGTCGGAAACCTGGGCTTTCCAGAAACCCTTGCTACGAGCGCATAATAGGAATTTCCCGAAGAAGTACCCGCTAATTTGAAGTAATAGAAGTCAAAAGGCTTTGATTTAGGGATTTTGAAATGTATTTATGCCTAATTGTACAAGTCTAGTACCAAATAGCAGAAGTCAAAAGGCTAGGTATTAGGGACAATAGGTAGAAATCATCTGGGTTAAGGCGCAAAATCAAACATTCTGGTGCGCCTAACCCACCTTACACAATGTGAAGATATGAAAGGATTACAAGGCAAAAATGCGTTAGTTACAGGTGCAACTTCAGGTATTGGTCAGGCGATCGCGGTTAAACTTGCCCAATTAGGCTGTAATATAGCGATTAACTACCGCAAAACTCCAGAATCAGGGGCGGATACCGAAGCCATGGCAGTAGAGAAAGCCTGTAAAGATATCGAAAATTGCGGAATGCGTTCGCTTTTAGTACAGGGTGATATTTCTCAAGAATCAGATATTGTGACCATGGTCAACAGTGTCGTGGAGGCTTTTGGCAGTTTAGATATTCTAATTAACAATGCCGGGATTCAAACAGAATGTCCATCCCACGAACTGACTACCGCAGACTTCGATCAAGTCCTTGCAGTTAACCTCCGGGGTGCTTTTATCTGCGCCCGTGAAACTATCAAACATCTGTTATCCCATAATCATTCTGGGGTAATTATTAATATTTCCAGTGTTCATGAAATTATTCCCATACCTACATATCTGAGTTATTCCCTGAGCAAAGGGGGAATGGAAAATCTCACTAAAACCCTAGCATTAGAATATGCTAATCAAGGTATTCGTGTCAATGCTGTAGCACCGGGAGCTACAGTCACACCAATCAATCAAGCTTGGATAGATGACCCAGAAAAAAAGGCAACTGTAGAAAGTCATATCCCCATGTGTCGGGCTGGAACTGCTGAAGAAATGGCAACAGCCGTAGCTTTTTTAGCTTCAGATGATGCTGCCTACATCACTGGTCAGACTTTATTTGTAGACGGGGGACTGACTTTGTACGCTGATTTCCGCGAAAATTGGTCAGCATAAACGAACCGCAGAGGCACAGAGAACACAGAGAAATCAGGAATACATTGCTTTCTCTTCCCTGTTCCCTGCCTCCACGACAAAACTGTTATGCCTAACGGCACGCTACGCGAACAGCAAGCCCTAATTAATTCTTACCATTCGGACGCTGAATAATCGTTTCTACTACTCGCCGTTTAGCTTTCGGGTCAATTCCTACCAAGCGCACGTACTCACCCTCATATTCGGCTAAACATGATTCTAAAGCTGATATCGCATCCCATTCAGCATTGATCTGAGTTGTACCGCAACTTTGCCAAGAACCCATGCGGAAGCGACGTTCATCTACGTGTTCAAAGTTAATTCTGTGACCTTGAGCTAAAATTTGCCGGATTTGTTCTTGTGTTTCTAGGCTTAAATGAGTATTTGATCCTCTCTGTTTCTGAAATCCATTACCTGACGGCTGACTATTGGGTGTGACAGGCGTGGGTGATACAGGTTGATAATTTTTACTGCCTCGATTCAGTCGATTGTATTCATCAACCAATTGAGAATTTTCTACCCGTTGTTGTTCACCCACCATCAAGTTACCCGCCGCAATCAAGTGGGACAAGCTGAAATCAGGCTGTTTAAATTCTGGTGGCTTTTCAGCACTGTTAACTACACGCGACGATACACGTTCAAAACCTACTTGATAAATAAAATCACGTACTTGTTCATCATAAATCCGCGATCGCAAGGCGCTATAAAAATCAATAGACTGATGAGGAAAAGTATCAACAAGCTGTACAACTTCCCGTTGTGAAAGTCCATCTGATTCAAAAATTCCGCCCACAATTCCCACTTTGTCGTCTCTATCTGGTTCCCAATAAAATTTCTCCATCCGTCCATCCCGAATTAACGGGGCGTAGAGAGTGGAAAAATCATTTCCGGTGACAATAATCGGGACACGATGTAAGGGTGTAGAATCGTAACTTCCTGGTAGCTGCACATCTGTGGGATGATCAGCAATATTCATCAGTGTGGCATTGACCATCTGAGTATTGACAGTATACTGAGTACCTTCATCAAAGCGTCCCGCACCCGCATCCAAATCATTAATCATCAGCACACACATTTTGCCACGCACTTTGATTAATTCTGCGGTTTCCCGATAACGCAAACGAATTAACCGCGCCGGATCTCCTGCATCGGGACTCTCTAGTTCTCCACCGGATATGTGAGTCACTTCAATACCCATTTTTTCAAAGACTAACTGACACTGAAATGTCTTGCCTTCGCCTTTACGGCCATGAATCCCTAAAATCAGTGGTACTCGCACACCAGGTAGATTCAAGAAATTTTTAGTGATGTGAACGCCAAGTTTGTCTAGAAAGCGAGGAGCAATGTAGTAACTCATAAAATTATTGATTACAACTTATTAAGATCATGCTAAGTTTTTTTGGTGCATCTTGTTCATTTATCTTCTGGTAGAAATTTATTGCTACTTACCAGAAACGCCAAATTGGATACGCTGACCCTGTAATAGATAAAGGCTGAAGAATTTATACAACATTCTTCAGCCTTCCTAGTTGATATTACTCTATTTTATGAGTTGCTGGGCAGGTATATGCCTTAGACAGTGGTAATGTCTTTTTCTTTGTCTGCTAGCAATTCATCGATTCTGGAAGTGTACTTATTTGTAAGTTTTTGCAATTTATCTTGTTGGTCTTTGGATTCATCTTCAGAGATTTCTGAAGCTTTTTCCTCTTTGCGAATGGAGTCTTGGACATCACGCCGGATATTGCGAATAGCTACACGTCCTTCTTCAGCATACTTAGCCGCAATTTTCACTAAATCTTTCCGGCGATCGCTTGTCAAAGGCGGAATGTTCAGCCGAATTACAGAACCGTCGTTACTGGGTGTTAAACCGATGTCAGACAGGGAAATTGCTTTCTCAATTATGTTTAAGCTGCCTTTATCGTAAGGCTGAATCAAGATGGTTGTAGCCTCTGGCGTGCTAATGTTGGCCAGTGATTTTAAAGGTGTGGGTGAACCGTAGTAGTCCACCGATACCTTATCTAGTAAACTCGCATTGGCGCGGCCAGTGCGAATGGTGTTAAAAGCTCGTTGGGTTGCCTCAACGGTCTTTTGCATCGTACTCTCAGCTTCAGATAATTTCACATGAACCTCCCACAAGGGTGCCGATTTTTTCTCCCAATACGGCTCGGCGGACGTTACCTCGCACCGTTAAATCAAAAACCAGTATTGGGATACTATTGTCTTTACACAAGGCGATCGCTGTACTATCCATGACGCGCAAATCTTTCGCTAAAACGTGCGCGTAAGTGAGACTGGTGTAACGCTTGGCCTCTGGATAAATATGGGGGTCAGCATCGTATATACCGTCTACCTTGGTGGCTTTAAAAATCACCTCGGCATCAATTTCTGCGGCTCTTAAGGCTGCTGTGGTGTCAGTTGTAAAGAAGGGATTTCCTGAACCAGCACCAAAAATTACCACCCGTCCTTTTTCTAAGTGGCGGATGGCGCGACGACGGATATACGGTTCTGCTAATTCTTGCATAGCGATCGCGGTTTGTACCCGCGTCTGTACCCCAATTCGTTCTAAGGAATCTTGTAGCGTCATGGCATTCATTACCGTGGCAATCATTCCTATGTAGTCAGCGGTTGCCCTGTCCATTCCCGCCGACGCAGCTTTTACGCCACGAAAAATGTTTCCGCCGCCTACGACGATGGCGATTTGAACGCCAGTGGCTACTACCTCCGCTACTTCTTCTGCTATTTCCTTGACCACTTCTGGATCAATGCCATAGCCCATGTTGCCCATTAAGGCTTCACCGCTTAGTTTAAGTAAAACCCGCCGGTAATTCGTTCCCATGAAGTTACGCTTTATCAAAAAAGTTGCAATTGCCTCCAATTTAAGATAGCAGCACAGCGACTATATGTGTCTAGTTCCGCCAAATCAATGAGGTTCCTACTGCTTCAGTTTCTGCTAGGTTAATTGCTTGACCACTGAACAAACAAGCGATCGCATTTTTGAGATAATCTTCTCCCAGAGACGATGCCTCTTGAGGATAATTGTCAATTTTCCCTTTGTACTGCACTATACCATTATTATCGACTAAAAACGCCATTGGTGTTTTATTAGCGCCAAAACTCCGAGTCACATCTTGGGTTGAATCCAATAAATAAGGAAAATTCAACTGATGAGATTGGGCAAAAGCTTTCATCTGATCAAGATTTTCTGTTATCTGTTGTGTCGCACTGGCATTCATCCCAATCAGCGTAAAGCCCTCTGCCGCAAATTCCGCTTGAATATTTTTTAATTTTTCTAGATATGATTTTACATAAGGACAGTGGTTGCACATAGAAATAACACCAACTGCACGAAATTTTTCTAAATAACGGCTAAGATGGTGTACCTGATTATCAATTCCTGGAAGCTCAAAATCTGGTGCATAGCTACCAACAGGTGTGTTAATTGTTTCTAGTATATTCATCTTTATATAGCCGCAAGGAACTAATAACAATTTTCAGCCAATCCTTGATATCCCGTAATTTTACAGACCAATATGGCTACCATAAACTGTGAAGCTACAGAATTGACTAACTATCCTGATCTTATTACATCACATAAAATCATATCGTAACATTTTTTTTGAAAAAACAGAGGCTTTAATTCTCTTACCCTATCCAGGTAATGAAACGGCAAGATTACGAAATATGAATTATCATAACAATAGTATCAAAATCTGCAAATAGCAGCACACAAATCCCGTGTGTAGCAGTAATTCGCTATTAATAGGCAACAGTCAACGGTCACAGCCAATAGCCGAACCGTGAGATTTTACAAATGATTTAAGACTGCTATTTCTCAGGATTATAAATTTTTAGTAAAGCCACAAATGTATTGTTTCTTGGTACTTATATTAATTTTTTCATAAATTTCTGATGAAAACTTCCACAAACACATTTACCTCAACCAAAACCTGGAATTGGCAAGGTTTCCCCATCTCCTATCAGACTCAAGGAACCAATGGCCCCGCAATTGTTCTCGTCCATGGCTTTGGAGCCTCATGGTGGCACTGGCGCAAAAATATCCCCGTGTTAGCAGAAAATTGTCGCGTTTATGCCATTGATTTGATTGGTTTTGGCAATTCAGCTAAACCTCAACCGGGGGGAGAAATTAACTACACTCTGGAAACATGGGGAGAGCAGTTAGCAGACTTTTGCCGGCAAGTAGTGGGGGAACCTGCCTTTTTAGTAGGAAATTCCATTGGCTGTATTGTGGTACTACAAGCAGCAGTCAGCAACCCCGATATAGCTTTAGGAGTCGCCTTACTCAATTGTTCATTACGATTGCTGCACGACCGCAAACGGGAAACACTACCCTGGTCGCGTCGTTTCGGCGCACCGATTCTGCAAAAAATATTATCTATCAAACCAATTGGTCAGTTTTTTTTCAATCAAGTTGCTAAACCGAAAACAGTCCGTAAGATTTTGCTGCAAGCCTACGCGAATGCAGAGATAGTCACAGACGAGTTAGTTGATATTCTCACTGCACCAGCAAAAGACCCAGGTGCTGTAGCGGTGTTTCTAGCTTTTACTTCTTATTCTACAGGACCTCTAGCAGAAGACCTGTTACCTTTACTGCCTTGTCCTGCCATCATTTTGTGGGGAACAGCCGACCCCTGGGAACCAGTAGACTTAGGTAGGGAACTAGCCAATTATCCACAGGTGCTAAAATTTATCCCCTTGGAAGGGGTGGGACATTGCCCCCAGGATGAAGCACCTGAGTTAGTTAATCCGATTTTACTCGATTGGATAGGCGATCGCTATTCCTCTAATTAGGGCTTACTGTTCGCGTAAGGTGCCGTTAGGCATAAAAGTTATTTGTGAGGATAGGGAACGGGGAACAGGGAACGGGGAACAGGGAACGGGGAACAGTTTCAGCTATCTGTCATCCCCAAATTTTCTGATTTATTCAACCCCAAATTCACACTTTTTATATCGAGATAGCGAAGAAAAGAGCTTGCCGCGTAGACGAAAACGAAGGCCGCGTGGCCTTCGTTTCCTAATTGCAAAGTTTAAACTATGGGATTACCCAGTTTATGGATTTTGCCAACTTAGTAAAAGCCGAAACCACGACCTCTGAAGCCATAACCGAAGCCTAAACCACGACCTACGCCACGACCTAAACCACGACCTAAACCATAACCGAAGCCTAAACCACGACCTAAACCAAAGCCACCAAATCCTAAGCCATAACCAAATCCCCCAGAAACATCCTGCTGTTCTTCTGTAGATAAATCCATCAACAAATCAGATTGGAGGTCTTGAACTGACATAATATTTTCCTCAAATTCGTCCATAGGTGGTACACACGTATGTACAAAAAAATATGGAAGTGTAGTACCTGTGCTTTTATTTATAAACAAGCTTTATAGTAATTAAATTGTCCCAAAGTCATAAAAAAATACAATAATTATATATCTTTTGATTAATGTAAAATCCAGATTTAATTCCAGCTAATTTTTTATACAATTCATCAATCAAAATACTGGGAAAAACTATATTTTATTGATAGAATATATTTGAAATGTACAAAATATAACGGAGACTCATATAAACAAGGTTTTAAATATTCCTCTTCCATATAAGAGAAGAGGATAGTTATATCAATTTTAAAAATTTTTGCTTGTAGTAAGGGCTACCCTATCGGAATGTTCCGCGAACAGCCCTTATTTTGAGGACTAAAGTCCTCACTACAAACTTAAAATAATCTGCCAGTTGCGTAAGTCCTAATTGTATTAGGTTTCGACGGCTTTGATGTTTAATAGAAGTTCTCCAAACATCCTTAAAGAGTCTTTTTTACCTGGGTTATTAAAAACCACCGCCAAAAGGACTGCCACCACCACCAAAAGGACCGCCACCACCCGCCGGTGGCCCTGCAACAAAGCCAAAAATCCGAACAGGGATACGTTGACCCCTAGAATCAATCAGAGTTCCAATAACAGTAATATCAGGTCTAGTTGGTCCACCTAATTGTAATTGTTGACCTCCAGATAGAAGTTCTTGTGACTCTGCTGATAATTCGACAAATAAATCAGATTGAATGGTTGTTTCTGACATAAATTTGTTACCTCAATCTCCAACATAAATTTTAGGTAGCACCCATACCAGAAATTTGTCTGGGTGGGTGCAAAACTACGGCTCAGATTTGAATATGTACCGTAAAAAAACTGTTGATTAAGTAGACAAGAATATTAGCCAAGTGAAATCATGGTAATATTCAGTCTTTATTTAACAACTTCCAGAATACCGGTCAAGCGGATGGGAATACGGCGAACACGTTTTTCAGAATCGCGGCCACCCCGACGTTGTGGACTACCAAATTCATCTTGTCTACCAAATTGATCTTCACCGCCAAAATCATTTTGAGAGCCAAAATCATCTGGACTGCCAAAATTGTTTTGTCCACCGGCTAAAAGTTCTTGTTTCTCTGGGGATAACTCTGTCAACAAATTAGATTTTGTGATTTTAAATGACATAAATTCGTACCTCACTTACTTTTGTTAGGTGTGGATCACCTATGTTTTTATTATTAACTATTGGCGAATTATTTAAACTATTCTTAGGTTAGAAAATCATGAATTAGCTTTACTTCTTTAGACGCATGAAAATATTTTTTTGTTATTTATTTTTTTATGTTTTATTAAGAGGATTTATGTATAAGTCATGAAAGTAAAGCCTTCTGCATAGCTTCGCTTATTTAACTTAAAAATGACGAATAGATCAAGAAATCTTGCAATTTCTCTTTCTTCCTTCGCGCTCTTTGTGTCTTTTGTGGTTTGTTCCTTTATCCGTCAAAATAAATTTGACAGACGACTAGTCTGATTAAAAAAAAATGAATTCCCAAATTTGTCAATAAATCGGGAATTTGAAAATTTTGAAGCCAGTGTTTGTTTACGCAGTCAATCCCTTGATAACTTTAGCTATGAAATTATTTATGCTATTAGTAGCAGAATTCAAATGCGGCAATGTAAATGTGATAGATGATGCCATAGTAACTTGAGATAGAGTATATTTAGTGCCTTGAGAAATAGATTCATCCCCGGCAAGATTTAAATTATTATTTGCCTCAGTCTCAATGTCAGTTTTTTGAAAGAAAAAATTACTGGTTCCTAGTATACCGTTGCTTTGCCCACCTGCTAGGCTTTCTTGTTCTTCTTCAATGAGAGACTGGAAAAAAAATGGATAATTTTTAGACATGATATTACTTCCTCACACCAAGAAAAATTGTCATAATGATAAAAACTTTTGATGCTCTCCTTTTTCTGCCAAAAAAGTCTCTGGAGTTCCTTGTAATTGCACTTCACCTTTTTCTAACATTACAATCCAATCAGCTCGATTGACAACGCTGGGACGATGAGTAATTAAAACTGTAGTTTTGCTTTTGCGGTAGTTCAAAATGGCATCTAATACATTAGCTTCACTAACTGGGTCAAGTCCAGCAGTGGCTTCATCTAAAATTAAGACAGGTGGATTAGTGAGAATTCCTCTAGCGATCGCTAATCGTTGTCTTTGTCCACCAGAGAGATTAGCCCCAAATTCACCCAACACAGTTTGATATTTATTAGGAAGTTGACTAATAAAGCTATCCGCATCAGCAATCTCGCAAGCTTTGACAATTTCCTCAAAAGAAATGTAGGGCGTTCCTAAACGGAAATTCTCTAAAATCGAGCGACTCCAAAAATGAGGTTCTTGGGGGATATAAACTATTTGTTGGCGGAGACAATCCAGGGCGATGTCATCGAGGTTAAAGGAGCCAATGCGGATATTACCAGAATTGGGCTGATATAAACCTGCTATGAGTTTGGCTAAAGTACTTTTACCACACCCAGATTTACCAATTAAAGCGATCGCTTGTCCACCAGGTAACTTTAAAGAAAAATCTTCTAACAAATCAACTCTACCAGGATGGTGAAATGTCAGATGGGAACAATGAATATCTGCACTACCGGAAATTTTAGCTACAGGCTTTTGGCTACCTCCCACGACTTCCGGGGTTGCATCAATCACTTCTAAAAGCCGAGAAACTGCCGTTTGAGAGCGAAAATATTCATCTACTAAGCCAACTAAGGAATTAATTAAACCCAGAACATTCACCTGTAGCACATTAAACGCGAGCATTTGTCCAATACTTAATTCTCCTTGAATCACCAAGATACTTCCTAACCCCAATAAAGCTACACCGCCAATAGTAGAAAGCAGTCGAGAAAGAGTATTATTGATAATTCCGATTTGCACAGTACTAAACGTCAGATTGGCTAGACGACCAAAACGACTTTGAAATTCTTCCCAAAATTGAGGCGCAGCATTTGTAGTTTTAAGTACCTGTGCGCCCTTAAATGTTTCGACTAACACCCCTTGATTTTCCGCCCCCAAGACTAAAAGACTGCGAGTTTTTTGTTGGAGAATCGGTAAAAAAGGCACAGTAGATAAAGTCATTAAAGCACCGACCACAATAACTGCTAATGTTAGTTTCCAACTATAAAACAGCATTAAGCAGAAAGAAATCACCGCAATAAAAAATTTACTCGGTAAAAGCACGACTATCTGTGATACCAACTGGTTAATATCATTGATATCTCTTAATCGGCTAGTGATTTCACCACTCCGGCGGGCTTCGTAGTAATTTAAAGGCAACTGAAGCATCTTGCGCCCAAATTCCAAAACTAGCCCTAATTGCAGCCGTTGACCAAAGTGAGCAATCATTGTAGATTGCAATAACTGTAGAGTGCTGCTAAATAAGGTCATCACTACAACTGCGGCTACAACAACAGTCAGTAACTGGACATCTCCGCGCACTAAAACATCATCTGTGAGGATTTGGATGAGTATAGGAGAACCCAACGCCAGGACACCCAAAGCAATATTGAGCATTAAAACCTGAGTTAGCAAACCACGATAAGGCAAAATCCGCTTCAGAAAGCGTCCAAAGCCACCCATTGGTTTGTCTTGGGGCTGATCAAAAAAGCGGTCTGGATCTGGTTCTAGTAAGAGCATAACCCCATTCCAACCAGACATTAACTCTTTTCGATCCACATACCGAATACCCACAGAGGGATCAGCAATCACATACTTTTTGCCCTGTTGGTTATATAAAACTACCCAATGATGACCGTGCCAATGGATAATGGCTGGTAACTGCACTTCTTTGATTCTGTCGATAATTTCTGGCGAGGCTTTAACTGCTCTGGCATTAAAACCCAAGTTTTCAGATCCACGTTTTAGACCTAATAAAGTTGTGCCTAGTTGTCCAGTTCCTACTGATTCTCGACTACGATTAATGCTTAAAAATCGGCCGTAATGTTTGCAAATAGAAGCCAGACAAGCTGCTCCACAATCTTCTTCGCTCAACTGTGAAACACACTGATAGTTTTTTTGCAGTTTGATGAAACCAAACATAAGTTAATTCGTAATTCGTAATTCGTAATTCGTAGTTCGTAATT
>NZ_JAYGHH010000043.1:0-6074 GCF_034931045.1 Nodularia sp. UHCC 0506 | reverse complement strand
GTAATTACAGAAGTTTGCTAGTGAATGCAATAGACATCTTGATATTCTCAATTTTGTGGGGTGGGCATCTTGCCCGCCCTTGTGTATGGCATTTATATATAGAGAATTTAAACTCCTACAATTTCTCAGAAATCTGTGATTAATCTGGCTTTGCGGAGAATGAAATTCAGGACTGTTTCTTGTCGGGAAATAATATCAGCTCGACCTTTCATTCCTGGTTGTAGATGACATGGATGATTTTCTTTTCCTACATAGGTGGTTTGGGCTTCTATGGTGGTTTCATAGGCGACTGTCTGGGCAGCACTTTGAATACCTGTCTCGGTGCTGTTATTTCCTACTGGGAGGGCATCTGGGGCAACATTTCTCACTGTGCCGTGGAGAGTACCGTAGTTGGGATAGGGACAAGCTGAAACCTGCATCTGCACTTTTTGTCCAGGTTTTACTTTGTCGATATCTTGCGGCTGGACAAATGCTTTAATCACCATTGGAGTGTTGAGGGGCGCAATTTGAGCAATTGGTTGACTTGGTTGTACTACCTGCCCAGGATGACGCAGATTTAATTGCAACACTGTACCTGTGACTGGCGCTCGAATTATAGTTTGATTCAGGTCAATTTCTACCTGTTGTAGTTCTTTGCGCGTCCGCATAGTTTGTTTTTCTAGTTCTAGACGCTGTTGTAGTAGGGTTTCTCGTTCTCTGTTTAAAGCGGCTAAGGTAGATTTACCACTGGCTTGTTCTTGTTTAATTCGTTCAGAGGCTATGGTTATAGCTGCATTATGAGGATTAATATTGGTTTGAGCTGTTTCTAGTTTTATGTGGGCAATTTTTAAGGCTTGTTCTTTTTCTGACATTAAGTCTTTAGCATTAGCTTTGGCTTGTTCTAGCTTGGCTTGGGCTGATTTGACTTCCTGTTCTTTTTCTTCCAATAAATTGCGCGAAATTGCTCCTGATGCGACTACAGACTGTAACCTGTCGCGTTGCTTTTTGGCTAAATTTAAAGCTTGTTCGGCTTCTTGTACAGTGGCAGTTAATAGATTATTCTGTTGTAAGCGATCGCGTTGTATTCTCGCTAAATTCCAAGTAGCTTCGGCTGCTGTCAGCTCTGCCATAGTTGTCTTTTGTTGGTCTTCATAGTTACGCTGACTTGCACTGAGTTCGGCTTGTGCAGCAATAATTGTGCGATTAATTAAGGTTTGTTGCGCTGCAATCTGAGTGGCAATTTCAGCTACTTGAGCATCAATTTGGCGCATTTGTAATTGATTCTGCTCAATACTATTTTCTAGTTGGCTTTTTTGATTTTGCAAGCGGGAATCATCAATATAAGCAATGGGTTCTCCTTGATTGACTACCTGATTTTCTTGCACATCTATTTTCTGCACTGTGCCAATAACGGCAGATTGAACTATTCCCAGTTCTCCTTCTGGTCGAATAGTTGCAGGAACTTTGACTGTGACATTGTAACTAAAAACAGATGTAAGACCAGCCGCCGTCATAAAAGTAATTAGTAGAACTCCTGCGCCGATGTTTGTCCATTTACTGATACGGGGAAGAAACTCGTGAGGTTCAACTAAATTGAGTTCTTCTGGAGTTGGTTCGTTAAACCTATTCCAAAAATTGTTATCTTCTTGAGGAAAGGATCTCACGGTACTGTACCTTGGGTTTAATTTGGATAATAGATTTTTGGCAAAGGTTATAAAATTAATAATTAACGCTGCTAAAACTCACAGTTGTTAAATATTATGGGACAAAAAAGTTAAACTGTAACATATGATGCTAACAGTAACCAACAACATAGTTTATGATGTTGTATAATTAGGAATGGGGATAAAGAAAGGAGTCAGCTGTGTACGGCAATAACCTTTCTGATGTATCTAAGGTGAATAACCCTTAGAAACAATAGAGGAGAACGCTCAAACTCTCTCAAAGACCTCACTTACGTCGAGCGAGTGATAACTATCTCCTCTCCCCATTTCCTGGGCAAAATTCACGACAAAAGTTTTATATTTCCACACAATCAAGGCTAACCTCTAAAGTTTAAATAGGGGCAAGAAAGTTTAAATTTTGCTATTGTAAAATTGTCTATTCAGTGTTGGATTGACTCAGTTCTTCAAAGTTGGCAAGAGCCGGAAATTTTGTAGGTTCGCTAGACAAAAAACTGGTAGCATTAGAATTTACATCAGCAAGCTGAGTATTTAGTTCCGAAGAGTTTCCGGCTGGACTACTATCACTTGATTTTGTAGTTGTTGCAGATCCTTGAGTAAAATTGTTGTCTTTCAGTTGATAGTTCATACCACCAACGAGCAACTCCTGCTGTCTTTCAGACAATTCTAATTTTGCAAAGCAATCGGATGTTATGATTTGATGTGACATAATTTATTAGCCTCACTGACAATCAATGCCCATCTGGTTTGGGATGATTGTTAGCCTCACTTGCATAATGCTTAATCAAGTAAAGGATTCCAGGCGCTAATTTGTGGATGCAACTTACCCTGATTACTCGGCTAAATATTCAAGTTGTGCAAACATAAATCACATGGGAAAGCTCTGGAATCCATTCTTTTAGAAGTGTGGAATTAGATGCTCAGTGCTACTTGGAGACAATAAATACATTTGCTATATCTGTGCCGTAAGATCGCAATTGCAGATGTCTCCAGCAGTTTGTCAGATTTTAAACTTGACAGACTATTAGACTGGAGTTGATATTACGACTGGTTACTACCTGAGCTGTTGAGAACTGGCGCAGCACCCAAAGTATCAACGTCTGGAACTTCGGTCGCACCAAATCCCATAAAATCTTGTGCCGCAGTGTTAGTAGCTGTTAATTGACCTGTAGAGTTGGCATTACTACCATCTGGGCCAGAACTGACGGTTCCTTGTAAATTGGCTATTCTGTTAGCGAAATTGCTCCCAGCTAGCTCAAAGTCCGCCCCCCCGGTTACGAATTCTTGTTGCTCGTCGGATAATGCGACACACAACTCTGATACAATATGCTCTGTCATGATTGTTAGCCTCACTTACGTAATTCTTCCTTGTGGAGAGGTTTTGCTGATGTAGTGGCAAGAAAATTCTGGAATTAAAGCCTACTTTCCACCCTTGAGAAAAGGAAACCCAGAGTGCTTAATGCACCACCATCTGTCCTGGAGAAACTCATCAGGGTAATCTCTGCAATAGCTCAGTTATTCGAGATCACAATTAGAGTTTTTGGGTAGGATGAGGTATGCAGAATTGCACTATTAACTCCTTCCTACTGAAATAAGTGATCTTGAATGTGACAGATAAGTTTTCTGGGTAAACTGTCATCATGGTTCAATGATTTGGCTGGTTGAGATGATTAACCTCCACCATTACCACCACCATTACCACCGCCACCATTACCATTGCCCATACCGTTAAGAACTGGTGCAGAACCCAAAGCGTTAATTTGAGGAACTTCTGTCGCACCTAATGCCATAAAGTCTTGTGCGGCAGTATTAATAGCTGTAACATCACCTGTAGAGTTGGCATTACTACCATCGGGACCAGCACTACTTGTGCCTTGTAAGTTTGCCACTCTGTTAGCGAAATTGCTACCAGCTAGTTCAAAGTCTTGGCCGCCAGCTAAAAGCTCTTGTTGACCATCAGATAAAGTAACAAACAGTTCTGATGCAGATATTTGATATGACATGATTGTTAGCCTCACTTACGTACATAGGTTTTACCACCTAAGAACTTAACTATAAGCACTGTTTGTGAGGAATTCATAAATCCATAGGTAGAAATCAATCTTGTATATTTACTCCTGAGAGTAGATATAAAGTCTAATTTTTTTGCTGCCAAACTCATACTTTGAGAAAATAAATAGACAATATTCCAGGTTTTGCGGCTATGTCATCTAATAATCGAGTTTTCAATTATCTGGCTAGGCGATCGCTTGACTGTAATTAATAGCAACCAACGTAATTTAAAATACAAGTCATTGTCATTGTTTGTGATATAAACACTTTTGAGCCTGAAAAAAATCTCTGGTTTTTTAGAGAGAATGGCGCAATAAGATATCAATTAACAAAAATGCTAGACTTGCACTGCCTAAAGGAACTGTTAAGTTATCAATACCTAAAAATGAAATAGCTTCTAAACTAGTAGCAACTACAGCGATCGCTAAAGATATTACCCAAGTTTGCCAAAGGTTGCCTTCAACACTCAGTAAAATCAAACTACTGATCATAAAACTGACTAAAGCCATTGTCAAGGAGCCTTCCCAGCTTTTTTGCGCTCCCAAGACTTTATACTTATGTTTACCAAAACGTTGCCCAATTAATGCGGCCAATCCGTCACCCCAAGCCATAACCATGATGCCGATAGCTGCATATTGGGGTTGTTGTATATGCCAGAACCAAGCTATTAAAATGCCCATACTCACAGCATAAAAGAAGGTTCCCAAACTTTGCCTACCCACGCTATTAATACCAGGAAGCAGAGGAAATCGATATGATAATAAGGTGATGGTACTAGCAACAACGGAAGCTGTAATCCCTAAACTGGCGGGAACATCGAGCCACCAAGCCAGCAATATTACATTCCCAGTGCCGATGTGAACTATTTTTCTGACTATTTCTGGTTCGCCCTTAGCAAAGCGATATACTACCCAAGCGATTAGGAGAATGAGTAACACCCAAACTGTAACTACAGTAATTTGTAGCCACAAAGGTGGAGTTGAGGTGAAGTCGATAGCTGGAGATAACAAAGAAATTATAAGATAGGAATTTTCTACATTTATTACTAAATTATAAGATTTTAGGTGATTGTGATGAAACTATTATTTATTGGGTTGATTAAAGCTTACAGAATATTTATTTCGCCCCTGTTTCCCCCGACTTGTCGTTTTCAACCAACTTGTTCAATGTATGCTATTGAAGCCATTGAAAGATTTGGCATCTGGCGCGGTGGCTGGATGGCAACTCGGAGAATTTTGCGTTGTCATCCCTTCCACCCTGGTGGATATGATCCAGTTCCAGAGGCGACAAAGCATTGCTGTGATCATCATTTGCCAGATTCTGGAAAACAGACAACAGAAGAGCATCACAGAGGCTTGTAGTGAGGAGTGAAAATTGTATAAATGATCAAAAACTGTGTTGCACCATTGCACCCCAGTATCTTCATTTGTCCAGACGAGGTTATACAGAAAAGATATATTTGCCAAAATTGGGATGCTTCTCTTCTTCCTTCGTGGTTCATTATTATCAAGTTATTGTTGCCAATTCGTTGCTATCTTGGCTGAATCATTATTTTTTGTTACAGGAAATTTACTTTATACTAATTTTATGTGAATTTCCACAGAGGCGTTGCTGCAATTGCTTCACGAAAGTTGATAACAAAGGCATCTAGATGTATAAATTTAAATTTAACCATTCCCCGGCTCTAGAAGCCCTAAAAACAGGTAAATCTGACCCCATCAACTTTTACGAAGCACGTCTTGACCTGTTCAATCTCTCAGTCATGGCAGACTATGACCAACTTGTTTGCCTGCCAACCCTGACAGCCATAGACAAATATTGGTATCAAATTGAAACAGCCAGGAAAGTCCTCAGACAACTCGGTGGACGGGCATTGTTAGCAGATGAGGTGGGATTGGGCAAAACCATCGAAGCGGGGCTGATTATAGCCGAATACTTAGCTAGGGGAATGGTTAACTCAATGCTGGTTTTAACTCCTGCCTCTTTGGTTTCCCAATGGCAATCAGAATTAAGTGACAAATTTAATATTTCTACGATCACCACAGATAATCGAGATCCACTTGCACCCCTAGAAGATTTCTGGACGGAAAACCCCCGGATTATTGCTTCCTTAAACACAGCTAAATCTGGTAAACATTATCCTCTTGTTACCAGTCGGAATTGGGACTTAGTAGTTGTGGATGAAGCGCATCACCTAAAAAATCGCAATACTTTGAACTGGAAATTGGTTAATGCCCTGAATAAGCGGTTTATCTTGATGCTGACGGCTACTCCAGTCCAGAACTCTTTGGTAGAACTATTTAATTTGCTTACCCTCCTCAAGCCAGGACTTCTCAAAACCGAAGCGGCATTTAAGAAAGA
>NZ_JAYGHH010000042.1:40668-50175 GCF_034931045.1 Nodularia sp. UHCC 0506 | reverse complement strand
AAGAGAAAAATGTTGGGGCAAGCACTAAACTTCCCCAAATCCTCTCCCAGAAGTCGTATCAGGAATAACTGCTGAAATATACAATACTTTGTAAGTCATGTTGCTGATAGCCTACACCAATCTTGTTGTTCACTAGCAAACCTAGCAATTTCCTGTAACACTTCCTCTATACTAATTTCTGGTTCCCATCCCCACACTTTTTTTGCTAAACTCGCATCTAAAACCATCCAAGGAATATCAAACGGTCGCTCGATATTTGTTTCTAACACTTCATGACTACCAAACTTGTCTGCACACCATTGAGTTAACTGGTGCAACGACATACTATTATTGACTCCACCACTAGCATTAATCACCCTTAGCTTATCTGTCTGGAGTGGTTCAGCAAATTGCTTTTCTAGCACAGGAATTAAATCTATAGGATGTAAACAATCTCTCACCTGATAACCCTTACCGCCAAAGCCGATATATTTTAAAGGTCGCTGTTCTCGAAAACTATGAATCCAAAAAGCAAAAATCCCTTGTCCTGGATGTCCAAACTGCCCCGCTCCTGCCATGACACCGCAACGATTAATCCAGACAGGAAATTCAAAGGTTGAACCGTATTCTAAGGCTAAATGCTCTGAAGCCACCTTAGTGCTACCATATAATGATACTGGGGGATCAGTGGAGTAGCTTTCAGAAACTCCTTGAGAAGAAATACCCTCTGGAAATACTTGCTCAGGAATGGGGTAAAATGTTCCCCTAGCCTCCGCTACTTGTAACTGACTCAATCCGGGGATGGAATATACTCGGCTGGTAGAAAGTAGAGTAAACCCAGCCTGATGGCGTTTGCAGTATTCTAAAAGGTTAACGGTTCCCAGCAGATTATGTTGTACTAACTGTAAGCTACTGGTTTTACCGTCTACCCCTGCTAACACACTGGGATTAGCTGCGGCATCAATTACCCAGTCAGCAACAGGTAAAGCATCTACATCACTGCTATGGCGAATATCTCCATGAATTACCTCAATTCTTCTTTGCTGTAAGGTTTCCCTATTTACCCAACTTCCTGAACGAGATAGATTATCAATGCCAAAAATATGATATCCAGGTGAATTGTCTTGCAAAGCTTTAGCTAAAGTGGAACCGACAAAACCGCAAATTCCCGTAATTAAAATCCGCATAATCTTGTAAAAACAGTAAATTCTTAGGCTATGTTCCCAGCTATGTTTAGGTAGAGAAATAAGATTGCAGCCAGGCTTTAAGTTTCTGAGGTTCAAGATCCATATCACCAACTGCGCTGCTATCTGTAGCAATTGCTTTTAATCTCGCAAAAGAATGTCCCAACTGTCTCGCCATAATGATATAGTGAAGTGCTGGGGAAGAAAGAATTTCTGCTATGGGTATGCCGCAGGGAGCATATATCATATTTGTCAGACCAGCACCATGAGGTCCAGCGATCGCTTCTGCACTAGAAAATAATTGTACTTGTTCCGCAAGAGAGAGTTGCTCACAAATCAAGATTTGAAAACCAAATTCATTTAATATAGGCTCTAAAAGCTCTTCGTTTACGACTCTTCGAGCTTTAGCTTTTTGTCGTGAGATGTAAATTCTCTTCTGTTTTACTTCAGTAACTTTCGGATTAAAAAATGTTGCTAGTCTCTGCGCTACAGACTTTAAGGCAGAGCCAGACCCCAATCCAGTATGTCCAATGGGACTAGCAAACCAAAGTTGCTCTATCGTCGTATTTACACTTTTAGGCTGTAATTCTAGCCTATCCTGTCCAATTCCATAGGCACGGAGTGAATCTAATTGATAGGCGTAAGGCTTGTCCTGAATTAAGAATTTTGTATCTTGAGGTAAATGCGGTAAGGCAAACTCAAGGCGAGGTAAAACATCATGAAACCAGTGATAAAATGCATTTCCCCACAAGCAAAGCAAGGAATAAACATTACCTTTAATACTTCTCCATCGAAGTGGAAATCTCCGTTTATACGCAGGATTTTCTTGTAAGTAAGGTAAATACCAATTGCCTTCATAACAAATTTGACTATCCGGTAGTTGAACGAAACCAACACCATCTCGAATAGTAGCATTTTTAATTACAACTAGAGACTGGGGACGAGACAGAGCTTGATAATGAAATCTAAAGTGTGATTCTGCCATTTCATCCCCAAAAATATGAGGTTCAACTTCTGGTATAACTGCTGGATAGGTTTCAATCACAGGTAAACCACATTCTTCTGCCCAAGCTGCTATATCCATACATATCGGAGGTTTTGCACTATAATAAAGCTGCCGCAAGAATTTATTGATAACATCTTTGTTCATAAGTTTTTGGTATAAATATCTTTGCGAATAAAGAATTTGGTAATAAATGCTTGCGATAATAATATATAGTCTTGATTAATCATAAAGCGTGAAATCTCTGTTTCAGGTAATAAAGAATGATCCTCAACTGCAACTATCCAAGGACGAAAACGCATCCAGTCATTGGAATGCAAAACAACTAAATCTTCTCCTTCACAATCTATATTAATAAATCCAAAACAACGATCAGTTGGAGAATATTTTTCAAGCATTAACCTTAGTGGCATAGTTTTAACTTTTATTTTTCTTTGCGGGTTCTCTCCTAAAATATTTTTTAAACTGGAACCAGCATTAACAGCTAAACTACCAGTAGTTTTACTATCATAAATGATAAATTCTGCCTCATTTTCCATCTGAGACACTGCAATTTCTAGATTTATGTCATTTGGTCTTTGAATTTTAAATTTAGCGATGTTTTCTGGATTAGGGTCAACATTAATCCCCATCCAACCCGTCTGATGCAGTCGAAGCGTATTTGAAAGATAAACTGGATCACATGCACCAATATCTACATAATATGCAGAATCTGACAAGTGAAAATGTGTAAGTAATGTATTGATAAGAATATCCTCAGCAAATTGAGAGTAACTTACATTTGCTGACTGCCATTCTGTTAAATTTTGGGGTAATTTTTTCCAAGTTACACGTTGTAGCATTCGACCTGCTGTGTTTGCTATTTTCTCTTTAATAAAATTTTTCCAAGCCATTAATTCTTCCTTCTGATATATCAAATAAGGAGCTATTCTAACCTATAAAATAGCTAAACACGAACATTCAATCGCTGTTGCCAAGACATTACAATCTGTTCAATAGTCTCTTCTAGAGAAACGGTAATATCCCAGGTTGGGTAATGTTTCCGCATCTTACTCAAATCTGAGTAATAACAAATATGATCTCCTATACGGTTTTCTGGCACATAGACATATCTCATTTGTTGATCACTATATTTTTGTGCTAGTTTAAACGCCTCTAAAATCGAACAGCTATTTAACTTGCCACCGCCAAGGTTATAAACCTCAGCTACACGAGGATCTGCAATAAACGCCTCAATAAATCGAGCTACATCTAGTGAATGAATATTATCTCTAACTTGCTTACCTTTATAGCCAAAAATCTTATACTCCCTACCTTCTAAGTTCGCCTTTACTAAATAACTTAAAAAACCATGCAATTCAACCCCTGAGTGATTAGGACCAGTTAAACATCCTCCTCGTAAACAGCAGGTTGGCATATTAAAATAGCGCCCGTATTCTTGCACCATCACATCAGCCGCTACTTTAGACGCACCAAATAAAGAATGTTTGGATTGGTCAATACTAAAGGTTTCTGGAATCCCCTTCTGATATGTAGGGTCATCATAATCCCATCGAGTATCTAGTTCTTTAAGCTTAATTGTGTTGGGGCGATCGCCATACACCTTATTAGTGGACATGTGGACAAAGGGTGACTCTGGGCAAAATTGCCTTGCTGCTTCCAATAGGTTCAATGTCCCAACAGCATTGGTATCAAAGTCATCAAAGGGAATGGCGGCGGCGCGGTCATGGCTAGGCTGGGCTGCGGTGTGGACAATTGCATCTGGTTGAAGGCTTTCGATTAAATTCAGGACACCTTGGCGATCACGTATGTCTAATTCATGATGCACAAAACCCTTCAGGGTTGATTGCAGTCGCTGTTGGTTCCAGCGAGTATCCCCTTGATTACCAAAGAATACTGCCCGTTGATTATTATCAACGCCATGAATCAGCCAGTCTTGGTTAGCAAAATAAACACAAACCTCAGAACCAATTAAACCAGATGAACCTGTAACTAAAAGTTTTTTGTTTGATTTCATAATTATCTGAAATGGAGCTTTTAATATCTTTACTTACTTTACTTAGAACCTTTGCTTAGGCTCTAAATATAACCAACGCATCGGAAGGGGTCTTTCATAAGAAAAAGCCAGCAGACTAGGAAGAAGAAACTTTCTCAAAATCCAAAATTCAGGAGCTTGAAAATCAGAAGCGATTCGCTTACGTGCTAATATCAATTGACTTAAATGTGTTGCAGAAAACTTATTTATAATGCGATCACCCATTTTCTCATCAACCCAATCATGTAGTTCAATTAATATATGAAAATTTCTTAAATCTGTTGCTGTACACAAACTGAGGATATATTCCTCAGCCCCTTCAACATCCATTATTAAGAGTCGATTTTCTTCGTTGTTGTATAATTTAACATCATTTAGCAATAATTCTGGTGTGCATATACCACAAATTTGTACACGATCTGCCACTCCATTAGAATTTATTACTTCTTTAAGAAGTAACCTACCTTCTTCAGTTGCTTCATATGCAATAACTTGGGCATGAGGAAACTTTAATGCACAGCCTACGGCATAGTAGCCTTCCGCCGCACCGACATCAATAATAGATTTAAAAGAAATTTTAAAAAGCTCTTTAAATATTGGCTTTAGCTCTACTTCGTATGTACCCAAGTATTTTGGAATGATACTGCCACATACACTTTGATTAACATAATGCATCCCATCAAACAGACCTGCATTTAATTTTAAAGAATTCAAAAGATACTTTACATAGTGAGTACCCCAAAATCCTGGCTTGACAATAGAGAATGTCCTAGATATCAGAGTCTTAAACAGCTTGAAGAGTGTATTTAACTTATTGGCATGAATGTTAACTGAGAACATAGTTTATAGCCTTAAAAATTGTGGTTGTATAGTTGTAAGGAAAAAATAATTTTATTTTTTCAGACATGATGTATTGATCTGCATAATATCTCACACAAAATTATATCTGCTGCTGATATTGCTCTACGTTTTACCTCTGCCATCTGCCCATCTTTATCCATTACATCACCAAAGATTTCATGAATCATGTCATAAACAGTTATGACTATAGGGCAACGTTTTTTTATTTGCCAACTATATATTCACACTTTCACATTCAAGCAGATGCCAGTTGCCCTTAATCAAAACAGATCCTATACCACTATGAGCTATGATTCCAGTTCCATAAAAATCTCCAGACTCTACATCAATACTTCCAACAAAACCCTTCGGCCAATCAGCCTCAATTCCATTTTCTAAAATCCTGATTCCAATGTAATATCTACCCGGTGCATAAGGAAAATTAGGTATCATACATTTAATCTGACCTTTGGCACTTTGAGGACTAAATGTTGTCCCTGAATAATCACTGTAAAGAATTGAAAGAGTCTGTCCACTCATATCATGGAGTGAAAACCCCAAACTAACATTCTTAGGAAGTTTATCTGTAGGAATTTCATAATCAAATACAAATATCACATCATCACCCGAACATATAGCAATTAAAGAATTACCATTTAAATCTTCTAAAGAAAATTTCGTCAATACTATACTCCCAGAACCAGACCTTCGCAGAGTCGATATATTAGTATTCTTTGTAGAATTATCTAAATCTTGTAAATAATAGTTAATTGTAGTTTTTGTTGCCCCGTCAAAAGAAATTTCGCCTGATTTCAGTAGGATTGACCGAGAACAAAGATTTTCAATAGCGGCCATTTGATGGCTCACAAACAAAACTGTTCTCCCCTCTTTTCCTACATCCTCCATCTTCCCCAAACACTTCTTCTGAAACTGAGTATCCCCCACTGCCAGCACTTCATCCACAATTAAAATCTCCGGTTCCAAATGTGCTGCTACTGCAAACGCCAACCGCACATACATCCCGGAAGAATATCGCTTCACAGGTGTATCTAAAAACTTCTCCACCTCTGCAAAAGCCACAATTTCATCAAACTTGCGTTTAATCTCCACCTTACCCATCCCCAAAATCGCCCCATTGAGAAATATATTCTCTCTTCCTGTCAACTCTGGATGAAACCCCGTACCGACTTCCAATAAACTCGCAACTCTGCCTTTAATTTTGATGTTTCCTTGGGTTGGTTCAGTAATACGGCTAAGAATTTTTAACAGCGTTGATTTACCCGCACCATTACGGCCAATAATCCCAACTCTATCTCCCTGCTTAATCTCAAAAGATACATCCTTCAAAGCCCAAAATTCCTCAAAAGCAGGATTTTCAACTTTGGCTTTAGGATTAATAAGGCCATCAAGAGACTTCACTTTATTAGCTATCACATCCCGCAGTGCAGTATAGCGTTCCTGCTGTTGATGACCAATAATGTATTTTTTACCCAGATTCTCAACGCGAATAACTGTATCAGACATTTTTAATCTTAATTACAAAATAGTTTTTAATATTACTTTTTTTGTGTATGGCGGTTATCAGTTAAGTGAGATACAAGAACCCCACCCCCAACCCCTGACAGGTGTAGGTGTTTTACAACTAACAGGAGTTGGAGTAATAAAAGCTATCGACAGGAGTAGGAGGAAAAGAACTCCAACGATGAAGATGAATAGATAAACCCTTGAGTAAATCAGCAATGAGGGTGATAAAACCCCGAAAAAAACAAGAAAGCCGACGAGGTGATTTGGGATAGATGGGTTTGGAATTAGCAACGTGTCGCTGGGGAAACTGGTCAATGTGGGAGGGAGGAAATTGGTTTTCCGCTTCTCCACCAAGCATGACCATCCAGAGAGTAGAGACAGCGATGGCTAACCACAAGCGTTCAGCACGTTGTGGGTCAACCAGACGAGTGTTGTGCCACTGCCAACCATCAGATTTAAGATCACGATAAACACATTCAGTGGAGGGGCGTAAACCGTACCAAACAGGGTCAGCAGCCATAGGTTCTAGGTCAGTCAAAATCAACCAAGGGTCTTGATAACCAAAATCCCAACGAGCTAACAACGTACATTCAAGGGGGTTAGTTTTGAAGCAGATGACTTGACCTGACCAGGATAATCCAGGAGTAGGAACAATATCAGCTAGTGGTCGCCATTGATTCTGGTGTGGCAAACGATAAGTTCCTTGGTGGTTAATACGTAGAAAGGGATGCCAACCAGCAGCAACTATCAGGGAATAGAGCCAATCGGCGTACAATCCCCGGTCAGCAGTGACAATTACCTTCTGATTTGGTGGAATCGTATCTTTGAGGTCTAGCATTTTGAGAATACATCCCTAGTTTCTAGTTTCATTCTCTCGCTTTCAGGAGTGAATACTCACACCCACGTAATAAACCTACACCTGTCAGACCCCCAACCCCCCCGCAAGCGAGGAGGAGGCTATGATGTACTTCATTCAATTGCATACCGCTATAGTAGGGAATTATATTTTCCCAAAGCTTTTAAAATACCTTCTAAATTTATTTGCTCTCTATAGCTTTGGCGAAATCATCTGTATTGTTACATAAAAACTCAGGATTTAATATTTCGGTGATGCTATAAGTACAGGTATCTAAAAAATTAGATAAACCTAATCCTGTTTCTTTTGACGCTTCCCGTCGAGCATTACGATAAGCTTTGGGTAAAATATCGGGAATATATTCCTGTAAACTACGTTTTTCTGCCAGTAAATCCTGTAAATTATCTCGTTGGTTAGCAATCGTGGTCAACCAACTTATATAAAGTTTTGGATAATGATTTTGCCACTTAAGTAAATGAGCTAGTAAAACCACTAAGCGATTTTTTAACTCATTTTTTTCTCTCATACCCATAGAATCTAATTCTTCTGCAAGATTTTCCCCGTCTAAAGCGGTGACATCTCGACTAGCTAAAGCTAACTGCTGCTGACTTATGGTGATTTATCAGAAAGAATTTACCGATTAGAAAGGCGAACAGGCGTTCCCTCCTACGATGGAATGACGTTGTGTGGTAATTTTTATTCTGGAAATCACCTATCCAAGCGAAAAAATCTGTTTCGTAGAGAGATGACTCAGACATAAAACCTTTCCAAGCCAATACTATTTAATTATATCAGCACTACTAAATCACATCTGCAAACCTTCTTTCCATCTTGCGGAAATACCAGATACCACTAATTAAGAGTAAAGCTACTAATCCCAAAGATAGCAAAAACCCTGGTAAATATAAATGGGACTGACCACCCAATATTGCCCAACGGAAACCATCAATTACCCCGACAATGGGATTTAATGAGTAAAGAAATCTCCATTCTTCAGGAACAACACTACTACTAAATCCCACTGGGGAAATATACAAACCAAACTGGACAATAAACGGGACAATAAACCGAAAATCTCGATACTGCACATTCAAAGAAGCTAACCATAATCCCGCTCCAATGGAAGCAGCAAAGGCGATACCAATAAATAGCGGTAGCGTCAAAATTCGCCAACTAGGAACAAAATTATACCATGCCATTAACGCTAATAAAATCATCCCCGAAATCATAAAGTCTACAAAGCTGACTACCACAGCACTTGTCGGCACGATCAAGCGAGGAAAGTATACTTTAGAAATTAAATTAGCATTGCCGATTAAACTATTACTGCACTCTGAGAGGGAATTAGCGAAAAACTGCCAAGGTAGCATTGCTGAAAATACGAGAATAGGATAAGGAGCACCCTCTGATGGCAAGTTTGCTATCCGACCAAATATGACTGTAAACACTACCATCGTCAGAAATGGCCGAATTAATGCCCAAACAATACCAATTGCTGTTTGCTTATATCTAACTAAAATGTCACGCCAAGCCAGAAAATAAAATAGTTCTCTATAGCGCCATAAATCTTGCCAATACTGTTGCTCTGTGCGTCCAGCTTCAATTATTAACTCTTGCTGGGGAACACTTTTTTGACTATTCATAAACAATAAAAAGAATTTACAGTATGACAACTTAGCTGTTTGGCATTCATCCGTGTAAACTCACCCACGGAAGGATTCCCATGAGGGTCAATTACCCCTGTTACCTGCTGCCATAGTTCTCTAGGAGCTAAAGAAATGTTATATATGCCATCGTCAGACTGACGCACATAATACCACTTTTTTTGCTGACACTGTTCACACCAAAAAGCCTCTAACCACTCCCCTTGGATGGGAACAGCCGTATGATTAGCTATTGATAAAGAAGCAGCCCGCCGACTTAAACCCCGTTGCTCTAACTGACCTGCTTTGTCAGCAAAAAGTCGATATTTTTTACTCACGCTATCCAGATAACAGCCATGAATAGGACAATAGATAGCTCTACGTTTGGAACGTTTCCGATTTCGGTCACACCTTCTCTGCAATTCGACCTCCTAATATAAATT
>NZ_JAYGHH010000042.1:10089-40643 GCF_034931045.1 Nodularia sp. UHCC 0506 | reverse complement strand
GGAAGGTTACGTAGGGAGGGACTGAGATCAAATAGACCATCGAAGCCCAACTCCTAAAAACTAGCACTCTATATTTAGAGTCAGTATTGATTTTTTTCAGTGAGTTTTAATTAAAATGTGATGTTTAATCACCTGAAAAGCATGAGCTAAGAATCTGGATTGATATCTTTTACCTCTATTTTTTCCTGAATAACTTATACCATAGATATGTAACTTCTATACATGAACTGAATTTCTTTGAAGTATAGCTCAACTCTATCCGAAGTATACGCGACCCAAAGAAGACCTTAATTCGTTTTAATGTTCAACGCCTGACACAAAACATCAAGGTATTGTTGAGCGATAATTTTAGGCGTGAAGTGCAATTGTAGGTACTGACGAGCTGCTTTACCCATCTGTTTTCCTAGTTGTTGGTTACGCTGAAGCAAGCGAATAAACTCAGCTAGTCCATGACCATCACCATGATCAAACGCTGCACCACAGTCGGCATCGGCGATTATTTGTCTTAAGCTTGAGTATGGTGAACAAACTACTGCTAATGGTCTGCCGGCTGATAATGCTGAGTACAACTTGCTAGGTAGAACTAAACTTTCGCTCGATGGGTTAATACTCACCAAAGACAAATCGCACGAGGTGAGAGAATAGGGCAAATCTTTTTTATCTTGATAAGGTAAGAACGTAAAATTACTTAGCCCTAGTTGATTGACTTGGGCAATTAATTCTTCTCGTTTGGCTCCTCCACCAATACACACAAACTGCACTGGTTCATATTGCAGTTCTATAGCAGCTTTTAATAAAGTATCGATGTCATGGCATCGACCCATATTACCAGAGTAAAGCACAGTGAATTTATGCACTAAGTCATACTTCCACGCAAACCAGTTTTCTTTTTTGTCTATGGGTACGATGAATTCAGGGTTAGCCCAGCTATGAATCACAGAAACTTTATGAGCTACTTGTGGACAGTGCTGGATAACGCGCTGTTTCATCTCAGGACTGAGAACTACAATTGCTTTAGCATTGAGCCAAACTCGCTCGTTCATTGCTTGCCAAAGTTTTGCCACCCAGTGATTCTTAGATACTATACCCAGTGAAACTACAATGTCTGGGTATAAGTCATATATTATACATACGTATGGTAATTTGAAGCAGAGATTGGCTAAATAGCCCACTATTGGCAAAAATGGTGGAGCTGTAGTTACTAGTAATACGTCATTACGCCGCCAAGCTGCCAACAAATATATAAGAGACCGTAATGTATATAAAATACCGTTAACTACTTTACCACGAATTCTCCCCGGACAAAGTTGAGCGCTACGCGATCGCTGGATTTTAATTCTATCAATATGTTCTAAACATGGAGCCGTACTTAAGCTAAACGCATATCCAGGTTGACTGGTAAAAACCTCTATATTTACCCCTTGCTTTTCTAACTGTTTGACAAGCTCCTCAATCAATTGTCCCGTAGCAGCATAGTCTGGAGGAAAAAACTGTGTAACTACAGATAATTTAATTGATTGCTTGACTCTAAGAGAGTCTTCATATTCAGATCCAATAGAAATGGATGGCGATACTACCTTGTGATTAACCAATTTGTTGAGTTTCATCGATCATCGTATTCTAGATTTAACAAACTTAGTTGGCGATACCACCGAACCACTCAAGTAATTAATGAATCAGGTGGATCAATAAAGTTCCACTTTTATTCACTGATTATTTTGATGCGGTTAACTAGATGTTCGTAGTAAATTTAATGCTCCCCGTTAAACTTTACTATTGTTTTTTGTGATATCCGGTAACTAATGGTTGATTAACAACCTCGGTGATTCTGCGTGATCAGTTTATGGTCGCTCAAACCTATTATGTTTTATATCTTTCACAGTATACTGTATTGAAAAATCAATTTAATGAAATAAATCGCAATGAATCTTGATGAGTTTGTTACTTGAATAAAAAACTCATGTGTGATATTTTTCAGTATTACTGAGTTTGCACGTATTTATACTTATAACCTGATTAGCTATTAATCCTCCTTTTATCTATGAATACGAGTTTTTACGCTAAAAGAGCGCTGATATAAATTTTTGGAAGTATGTTAATATTTATTCTCAATCCTCTGAGCTTTTAAAATTTACTTAATCAATGTATTGATAAGTTATTAGGTGTATATTTTCGAGAGAACTCTTCACCATATTATCAAAGCAGCCCACCAACATATCACAATGCAAGATAGAATGTTATGTTAATTCAGTAACATCCATACTTGGGCAATTTTAGTATAAAAAATTTCAATATCCAGAAATTAGAGATGATGTATATTTTTTATCTATACACTGATGTATCTCCAATCCTTAAGGTTAATTGTCGAATCAAGAACTATAGGAATCCGGTTTGATTTCTAAAAAAATTCAGTCCAGTCCGCGTGAAAAAATCAAAACATCAAAATAGTGGTTATATATAGACTTACTTCCAAGATACTGTAAGTACAATTGCATTGAATGAAGTGTTAATAATAACTAAGGTTAGTAGCTGCGGTTAACCTAACTATAATAATAAAATACTGACTTATACAAAATACTGCTATTATTTCTACCAGCATATCTGACCAAAAAAAGGTCTAACATCCATGATAAACACCAGAGTAGTAGCAATTTTCGGACTGATTACCAAAGAGACACAGGAGATATATAGCAAAGTGCTGAGTATAAACCTAGTAGCAGCGGGTTGATTAATATTGTTATTGGTAATTGAGCATATCTGTCATAGCTTACCGTAGCCATACCCGCTCCTACATCAAGGTTTTGAGCTATCAATACTATTCTTATTCATGTGAAAACCGCTATAAACACGCGCCACATTCTTGCAGGGTCGGGTAATTCAAAATTTAAATATCTAGTGATATTCAAACTCATCTCATATTTTTCCATCGATTCTCTAGTCCTAAGACTTCGATATCTCGTCTCCCTGGCTAAAAGTTTCCACACGTTATCGTGATGATCATATCTCTTGGCTTTCTCGGTGGATCACACAAGATAACTTGATTTTTACCTGTTACCGTTGACATGATTAGAACATATAAGTTAGTTGTTGATAATTTAGAGTAAATAAAGGAGGTGATTCGAGTTGGTAGTCTTAAAGTACAACATTGAGCTATAAAATCATCTATCAGAATAACGCGGTTTGTTCAGAATAAGTAATTAAGCTATTGGATAGCATCTCATAGCAAAGCGAAGATTAACCGCTTTATCCGCAATAAATAATCTTAGACTACGGCAAAATTTCCTGATCACACCACCATGAATAATCAATCATACAGGCCTTTAAATCCCGAAGAGGGTAGAAACTCCATAGCTCCATTTGTACCACATCAAAACTTTCTGGGATATGAGGAGGCAACAGAGGCATGGGACTATCAAGAATTTCTAGGCTTGTTACAGCGCCGAGCGTTACTCATTATTGGAGTAGCTGCAACTGTGATGACAGGTGTATATATCAATTTGATATTAAATCCCAAACCATCCGAATATGAAAGCAGTTTTCAGATGCTTGCTGAACCTGTAGCTTATGACACTAATATCGTTGATATTGCCAGTCAAAGTAACCCATTAACAAAACCTAGTTTAGATTACGAAAGTCAAATTCTCATCCTCAGAAGTCCTGAACTATTACAAAACAGTATTAAACAGTTACAATCTGCTTACCCAGACATTGACTATAACTCTCTCATAAATTCTCTCAGGATTGTTCGTTTAAATGAAACCAAGATTCTACAAGTCAGCTATCGTAGTCAAAATCCTGTAGAGTCGAAAGAAGTATTAGAGCAAATTGCTAAAGATTATTTAGAATATAGCCTGGAAAAACGGCAAACTAAGATCCGTCAAGGATTGCAATACATTAATAGAGAACTACCATCTTTACAAAAACGGGTAGATCAAGTTCAGAGAGAATTGCAAATTTTTCAACAAAGATATAATTTTCATAGCCCAGAATCCCTAGCTAGTCAAATTGCCCAACAGACTGCTAATTTAATTCAAGAACAGCAAACACTTGAAGTAGAGCTAGTGCAAGCTCGTGCCAATTCTGCTTTCTTACAAAGTGAAGACGGCAAAAAAGCAGTGCTGGATAGCTATCCTGTGTATCAGGAATTGAATAACGAATTGCGTCAATTAGATATCCAAATCCTCAGTTCATCAACTCTTTTCCGAGAGGAAAACCCCAGTATCATCACATTAAGGGAGAAACGGAACGCTCTTCTACCATTAATACAGCAAGAATCGGAACGATATATACTAACCAAGCAAACTGAAGCTGCTTCTGCACTGAACTCTTTAGAGCTTAACAATCAGGAACTGCGAAAAAATCAACAAATTTTGGAACAACAACGCCAGCAATTACCGAACCTCATACGACAATATACGGAAATACAACGCAGATTACAAATTGCTACTGAAAGTTTGAATCGTTTTTTATCGAGTCGCGAAAATTTACAAATTGAAAATTCTCAGACAGAAATAGGTTGGCAATTGATTCAATTACCCTATCAACCAACACTTCCTGTGGTGTCTTCAAGTATCGTCCGCAATCTCATTCTAGGATTTGCAGGGAGTATTGTTTTGGCTATTGGTGCAGCGTTACTAATAGACAAAATGGATCATACCTATCAAAATGCCTGGAGCTTGAAAGAAAGAATACAACTGCCTGTATTAGCTAATATTCCCTTCAATAACCAATTAGCAATAATTGAACCTGAAGCTATTAGTCAACAAAACGCCATTATTGAATCGGACGATTTACTTCCTACAACTATTACTAAGGCAAGCACTGTATCACCGCTAGACTATAGCTACAATTACACAAACTTTGCCGAAGCTGTACGGATGTTATATACAAATATTCATTTGTTAAATGCTGATTCTCAAATACGATCTATTACTATTACTTCGGCTATGCCAGGTGAAGGTAAATCTACAATTGCTTTTCACCTAGCTCAAATAGCTACGGCTATGGGGCAAAGGGTATTACTTGTAGATGCGGATATGCGCCGACCCAGTATTCATACTCTATCAAATTTAAATAATCTATGGGGATTGAGTAGTTTAATTACCTCAAATTTGCCAATTCAAAAAGTCGTGAGACAACTACCTTCTATGAACGACCTATCTATAATTACTGCGGGTCCTCTTCCTCCTGATTGTGCAAAGTTGCTCTCATCCGAAAAGATGAAGCGATTGATGGCTGATTTCCATAGTGCCTTTGATTTAGTTATTTATGATGTTCCTCCTCTCGTGGGAATCGCTGATGCTAATTTGATCGCTTCTCAAACAGATGGTCTTTTGATGGTAGCAAGGATAAATCAAACAGATCGCTCTGTGTTCGAGAGAGCGATCGCTGACCTGAAAATGACTCCTATTAATCTTTTAGGTGTCGTTGCTAATGGGCAAAAACATAATTTAAAAAGTTATTATTCTTATGAACCAACGTGAGGAGTAAGATACTTCCAGGGAGCAGGAAGCAGGGTGAAGGGGGGATAAAGAAGAAATCTGTTCTGATGAAATGGGGCAATTTAGTTTCTGGAAATCCCTAAAGCCCCCACCCTTTAAGTTCGTTAAGTAACAAACAATACTTCAAATCCTTTGGGGAAGCAACACCTCTAGGGTTTGTTTTTTTGCATCAAAAAGCCTTAATGAGATTATTTCCTAGCTGATTCAGATGATGCGATCGCACTGGATACATGACCAATAGTTTCACGAATATTTTCATTTGGGGATAAAATCAATCTAAAAAATAACACTAGGTAAAATTGTCGCAATTGACGGTACAATTTTTTTATGTAATTTTCTCAAAAAAGCTGGTGATCAAAGTGTAAGTTAAATACTGGTGGTCTAGACTACTTAAAATAGATTAAAGTGGGCGATCGCCTAAAATCATGCTAGTGTTATTGGCTATAATCCTTACTAATACTTGGCTTTGTGGTTTTCTGGATTTATCTCTCACAGTAGTTTATTCAAACATTTCAAAACTGTTGATTTTGTCATATTTTCGGTATTGTACGGATATGTCTATCAACTCCTGTATATGTTTGTGTAAAGCGATTCTATCTAGTTACTATCAGGCCTGGCTTTTTATATACCTTTGCCATCATGAAGTATTTGTCCGGAACCAGTTTGACAAATCTACATCCTTGCGGTACTAGATGAAGTCTGACATAACTTAATGACCTGCATTTTACTGTTTTACTAGCTTAATTGGTGACATTACCGTAATATTACTATTTCTAAAATTGGTAAATTTTGCGTGTAAATGTTATGTGTAAATTTTGTGACAAAAGGAATGTTTGATGAAAAAAATACAACAAATTATCAATGCTCGTGGTGTTTCTCAACTTATTAGTGCCAATTATGCTTACTGGAAATTAGGGACAATTTCCATAAATTTCCTTCTCCTATTGACAGTAATTTCCATCCAATCAGCAATTGCTGCTGATAATGTGGTTGCTGAAAATCCACAGCCTCAATTGAGTGCGTCCCAAAACCTCAAAGCATCTTCGATAGTATCTGAACTTAATTCACAGCCAAATATTAGCTTACAGCAAAGATTGTTGGCATCGAAAGAAAGTAGCAATCCCACTGAAATTAAGACCGTAAGTATTAGTCACAGTTTGACTGCTAACGTTGAGCCTGAAACATTCAACAATTCTTTTTCCATAGACAATTTTTCCCTGAAATCTCCAGAGCAGTTAGAAAGTAACTATAAGTTAGCTCAACAAATCAATATTGATTTGCCTTTAAAAGAGCAAGTACAAGAGCCAACTCACATATTGGCACAAATAGACTCTTCATCACCTGCGGGCGACACTTTTAGCGAGACTGATAAATTACGTCAAGAACTTTTAGTTGATCCCATCACAACAGTCGTTGACCTGCCCACAGCTACTCCTGGTTCCACTGCTGGCACTCCTTCTGCTTATGGTGCTAGTCAAGGACAAGCATATATTGGTGGTGGCTTATATTTCCCTTTCGATGAAAATAAAGATAGGGTAGATGGTTCCTTTTCTCTTGGTTTTGGGTTGGGAGATGAGGTTGAATCTGTAGGATTAGAAGTCAATATCAACATTACCAGTGCGGGGGGTGGTGGTGACGGTTTTGATTTTGGCGATAGTGGCGGTGTTGGTTTCAAACTACATAGATATTTAGGCGATGGTTCAGCCGTAGCTGTTGGTTGGTCAAATCCGGTTAAATGGGGAGATGTGAGCGGAACTAAAGAAACCATCTATGGAGTATTTACTAAATCATTTCCACTACAACCAGATAACCCTGAAAACATTTTACCTTTAACTACTTCTGTAGGTTTTGGTAGTGGTGTTTTTCGTTCTAAAGGTGCAATAGAAGCAGATACAAATGCAATGAATCTTTTTGCCAGTTTAGGCTTGAGAGTTACTCCTCAAGTCTCCCTAGTCAGTAGCTGGACAGGAAATCGTCTCAATATGGGTGCGTCTTTTGTTCCTTTCAAAAAGATACCTATCGTGATCAACACTCTGTTTGTAGATATTACTGATAATCTGGATACTGGTGCTGGTTTCTCGCTGAGTGGAGGATACAGTTTCAGATTTTAATAACTGATTTTTCGGGAAATTTAATCAAAAATAAAGACAATGAAGAAACAAAATCTCTCTCTCTCTTTAGCTCTAGCATTAACTTTATTCACTTATCTAGCGGGTACGCCTTACACAGCCTATGCTGGTCCCCAAGTTATTTCAGGCGGTAGCGAAGATTCCCCTTCTTCATCTGGTGATACTTTCAGACCTATTCAACCTATTCGACCCTTACCTGGAACTAATGTTCAAATTAGGGACAAATTTCTGAATCTATCAGAACAAACTAGAAATAATTTGAATGAAGCTGCTAGGAATTTATTGAGCCAAATTGCAGCTAATAATACCCTCGCTCCAATTGCTGCCTCTGTCTTGCGAGATGGAGCCAATTCAGAAGAAGCGGCAAATCAACTCTATGCTTGTATACTAAGTGCTGGGGCATCACCCTCATCTGTAGAATCACTTGTTGGTTCTTTATGGGGTTTAGGTAGAACAAAATCAGATGGAAGCGCGCCTGGACAAGAGGAACAATTAAATATAGTTTCTAGCACTGAATGTTCATCAGGATACACAGTCTTTGTTGATCAAGTAAACAATCCAGATATAGATATCAATAAGTTGAATACTACGATCAATATTTTTAACAAGATTGTCATAGACAGTAATTCTGAAGCTCTTCAAAAACTATCAAAAGACCCCCAATTTGTGGGAATTGGTAATCTACTTAGGCAATTAAGAGCTACTTTGAGTCCAAAGTAATTTATGCCTGTGCTGAAAAATTCTTTCTTGCTATCTGAAATGCTTTAAATCTATTAACTGCCATTGTGCAGTAATCAGATTTAATTTCAAAGCCTAAAAATATCCGTCCTAGTCCTGCTGCTGCTATACCAGTAGAACCAGAACCGGCAAAGGGGTCAAGCACTACTTCAACTTGATTTGATGAGGCTTTGACCACTTTCTCAACAATACCTAAAGGGAACTGTGCTGGGTGTCCAGTCCGTTCCCTTGAACTGCGTTTGTTACCTGTAGTAATTTTGGGAAACTCCCAAACATCAGAAGGATTTTTACCCAGAGGATTACATCTATATTTGCCATTCTTTTTCTGATGGGGATATTTCACATTCGGATCACGAATGTCATCTAAATTGAATGTATACCTCTGAGAATCCTTCACATAAAAAAGCCATTTTTCGTTACGTGGACTAAGACGATATTTTGTGGAAATACCAGCACCATATTGCCATACAACCTCTTGGAGTAAATAGAATGGTGACTTATCCCATAATAAATAAGGTATAGGTACACATAATCCTTTGTTGGGAACTTGAAAATGCCCCACATTTAACCAAAAAGCCCCATCAGGTTTGGTAATTTCATAAATTTTAGACATCCATTGAGAACAAAATTCTACATATTCGTCTACAGACATTGGTGTTTCATATTCTTTGCCAATGTTATAGGGTGGAGAGGTGATAGTTAAATCAATATTGATATTAGTTAAACTAAGTTTGTGTAAAAAATCTGTTGAATCACAGTTATAAAGAATAAATCCATTGTCAGCATAAAATGGACTACCTAAAACTTGAAATAGTTGTGTTTCTAAAAGTTTTTGTTTAATTGAAAGTTTACACTTCAAATCTTCAGAAAAACTTTGTAATAGTGAAGACGGAACCGACTGGGTGGCTTTGTGCAGTGTCATTCCTTCAGCCAGATAATTATTATGTTCCTGACTGGCTATCTTTCGTACTTTATCCTCTGATTCTGGAACCTTCATCCTTAACTAGTTTTTTAACTATTCGAGATATCAGATCCCCGATTTATTGAAGAAGTCGGGGATCTTTTGGTTTTTTAAACGACTACAAAATTCACCAACCTACCAGGAACCACAATTACCTTTTTAATTTCCTTTCCTTCAATGTAACGTTGAACTAATTCAGATTCACGGGCGTACTTTTCTAACTCTGCTTTATTGGCTTGTGCGGGAACTTCAATATCGGCACGTTTTTTGCCGTTAATCTGAATTACCAAAGTAATTTCATCAGCTACCAAAGCCGCAGGGTCAAAAGATGGCCAAGTTTGAGTGTGAATGGAATTACTATTACCTAATGACTGCCATAATTCGTCTGCAATGTGTGGGGCAAAAGGAGCTAACATCATCACTAAAGTCTGAATACCTTCAGCATAAATTGGTGAATTGTTGCAGTCGGCATCAGTTAGGGCATTACTTAATTTCATCAATTCGGAAACGGCTGTATTGAATTGATATTCATCTTCTAAATCTTCTGTGACAGCTTGAATAGCCGTGTGAATTGCCCGCCGTAATTCCTTTTCTGGCTTACTTAAATCAGAGAGTTGGGCTTTCTGGCGTGATACTCCAGCCCTAGCATAATCTGTCACCAAACGCCATACCCGATTTAAAAAGCGAAATTGCCCTTCGACATCGGCTTCATCCCACTCTAAATCTTTTTCTGGGGGTGCTTTGAACAAGATGAACATCCGCGCCGTGTCTACACCATACTTACTAATTACGTCTTCTGGTGCTACACCATTACCCTTAGATTTTGACATGGTGGCATAGAGGCGTTGTAATGGTTCCCCTGTTTGGGGGTCGCGGGGGTCGGCGGAATTCACCAAATTAGAGGGAACCCATTTATCTTTACCGCCCTTATTGGGATTCATGTAAGTTAAACCCTGTACCATACCTTGAGTTAACAGGCGTTGAAAGGGTTCATCAAAGTTTAATAAACCTCTATCCCGCAGCACTTTAGTAAAGAATCTGGAATACAACAAGTGTAAAATGGCGTGTTCAATTCCACCAACATACTGGTCTACTGGCATCCAGTCATTAGTTTTGCCTGGGTCAAAAACCTGTTGTTCATTTTGTGCATCGGGATAGCGCAAGAAATACCACGAGGAATCAATGAAGGTATCCATTGTATCGGTTTCTCGCTGCGCTGGAGTGCCGCAAGTCGGACAGGGGACATTTACCCAACTCTCTAATTGAGTCAAAGGTGAGCCACCACGTCCAGTTAATTCCACTTCTTCGGGTAACTTAACTGGCAAATCTTCATCTGGAACTGGAACTATTCCACAATTTGGGCAGTGAATGACTGGGATGGGTGCGCCCCAATAGCGTTGTCGGGAAATTAACCAATCTCGCAATCGATATTGGATTCGCAGTTTACCAAAATTTTGTTCTTCAGCATATTTAATGATAGCGGCTTTGGCATCTGGGGAATTCATGCCAGTAAAGGAGCCAGAATTAATTAAAATTCCTGGTTCTGTGTATGCTTCGTTATATTCAACTTTAATCAGTTTGGTGATTTCATCTGTTTCTGATGTTGGTGTTAAGTCAAAATCTGCCACATCTTCAGGGGCAGCAATTACAAACTCAATGGGTAAGTTATAAACACGGGCAAATTTAAAATCTCGCACATCATGAGCAGGTACACCCATGACTGCCCCAGTACCATATTCATACAATACATAATCGGCAATCCAGATGGGTACTTCTTCCCCACTAAAGGGGTTGATGACTTTGCCACCAGTGGGGATACCCCGCTTTGGTTTGTCTTCGGCGGTTCGTTCTAACTCGCTTTGTTGAGAAATTTCTTGAATAAAGGCTGTTACGGCAGTTTTTTGTTCTTTGGTGGTGACAACCTGAGTTAAAGGATGTTCTGGTGCTAAGACCAAATAGCTCACACCATAAACTGTATCTGGGCGTGTGGTGTAGACCGGGATTTTTTCATCCATCCCGACTACGGGAAATTCTAAATAAGCGCCTGTGGATTTACCAATCCAATTAGCCTGCATTAACTTGACCCGTTCCGGCCAACCTGTTAATTTCTCTAAGTCATTGAGCAATTCTTCGGCGTAGTCGGTAATCTTTAAAAACCATTGCCGTAATAGTTTACGCTCAACTTTTGCCCCACTACGCCAAGAACGTCCTTCGTTATCAACTTGCTCGTTGGCGATTACAGTTTGGTCAACGGGGTCCCAGTTAACGGCTGCTTCTTTTTGATAAGCTAACCCAGCTTGCCAGAACTGTAAGAAAATCCATTGTGTCCATTTGTAATAGTCTGGTGAACAAGTGGCAAGTTCGCTGTCCCAGTCGATAGCCAAACCCAAACGCTGTAATTGCTGTCGCATTTGGGCAATATTTTGATAAGTCCACTTGGCTGGGGGAACTCCTCTATCAATGGCGGCGTTTTCTGCTGGTAAACCAAAGGCATCCCAACCCATTGGGTGCAGTACCCTATACCCTTGCATTCGCTTGAGGCGTGCAATCACATCAGTAATTGTATAATTACGGACATGACCCATGTGGAGGCTGCCCGATGGGTAGGGGAACATGGAAAGAGCGTAGAATTTGGGCTTGTGACTATTCGCAGGTGTCTTATCTAAGCCAAGTTCTGCCCATGTTTGTTGCCATTTTTCCTCAATGTCTGCTGGGTTATATCGGGAATCCACCAAAAATTCTCCTACGGGACTGTAATCGTGTCTGCTTACATATTGTAGATGCTAGACACTGCATTGAGTTGATGAAAAACAGGGATATTCAATTAAAAGCACAATTTCGTGTTTTGGTAGGGGTTTGAGTAAATAAGCGATCGCGCTTGATATGATGGTGCTACCACGAACAGCAGTTTCGCTCTTGTTTCCATTTCTATCCCTGAATATTCATCTCAATTCTTGTTACTGCTTTTTTATAGACAAATCTTTAAGCAATTGAATTACATGAGATTCAAATCCGGCGGTACGTTTGGGAATTGATTCAATCACCGGAATTGATAATGTATCAGGAAAATTAATCACAAAATTGCCTATCTGTATACCTAGAGGGCGTAAATGTCCACCAGGTAATTCTTGCCAAAAATCTTGCGGTGGTTTTCTTAAAGTATTAATAAACCAATCACAAGTACCACGAGCAATATTATCTGATTTCCAGCGTAATATAGCCATTAAATTAAATAAATTACTATCCTTGATTAAGGCGTAAGTTTCTTTAGGCGTTGGTTTGACATCGAACCCAATCTTCTTAATTAACTCAGCTAAAAATTTAGGTTTAATAGCACTCTCAAGACCTGTATTCACAGGAGCTAATAATATAGATGCTTGTCCCTTAATAAAGATACTTTTAATTGTAACTTTTGGAGCATCTGAGACTAAAATCTGAGAATCAATATCTTGATTGAGGTAGTATTTCACCAGTTGGATGGTTTTTTCCCGTTTTTGTTGAATGTCATTAATTAATAGCTCTAAATCTGTAAATATGCTTTTGATTTTATGCTCATTTTTTTGCTGATTTGATGTATTTGAGGTTTCTAAGACCAACTGACGAATGAATTTCTCTAGTTCTTCCGGTTCAGTAGGTAGAGCAGTAAATCCTTCCAAGAGAGAAATATATTTACAGCCAATACTATGACCTATCCATGAGAAGTTAGTATCATTTAGGTAAGTTTGATAATTGTAACCTAAAAATTTAGACCTCCTGACAATTTCCGGGATAATTTCATATTGTTCTCTAATGAGAAAACCTGCTTCTTCATAATGATTAAAGGTGAAATTGAAGGGAAGAATAATGATTGTATACTGCTGTTCGAATAAAGTTTTCAATAAATATCGATAAAACAGCATAGGGACAAATGTACCAAAAAAAGCCCCACCAATAAATTGAATGACTCCTTTTGGTTGGGGATGTAGAGCAACCCAACTGTGAGAAACTGGTTGAAATTTCATTTTTGATTTCATGGTCTTTCTAATTTGGTGAATACATAACAAAATCTTGTTGTTTTACTGCCTGAGAACAACAATTTGATTATTGGTATTAAGGCAAAAAATCTATTGTTTAATGCCCTTAATGACTACATACGTCAGTCAAGATGCTTTTATGCACTATCTGTAAGTCCTCGGTAAAGCAAATCGCCACTACATAGAAATAGTTTGAGTTTTTATTCGGTACACATTCAGATATTTTTACCAACAAATACCGCCACAAATCACCACTACTAAAAATCCCGAAATTCTACCCCATGGCTGTTTGGCAAATTTCAAAGCAGCTAATTAGTGTACTCATCCAAGTCTCTGTTTTTAATCCGTCAAGTCGCTTCTTTACGAGACGCTACGCGAATGCTCTAATTAAAAATTATTTCTTCTTCATTTTGAATTTTAAATTTTGAATTCAAAAAAATTTAGCAATCACTTTGGCTTCTAGTTCCCCTGCTCTAATGGCATCCCTGAGAAATTTCTTAGACAGCTTAGTTAGCGACTGTACCTCAGTCATCAGTCATTTATTAATACATTTTTTTAGAGCGAGCTTGCGGATAGTGCATAAAAATATCTTGATTGACGTATGTAGTCAGTGAGGGCATTAAAACCCAGAACATCAAGGAAAAGTATGGAATATTTTGTTGAGAATTTAGCAAAATTTTCTTCTTATCCTGACTAATTCTACTGTTGTCTATTAATAAGGTATCAAAATGGTTTCCACTATTAATGTTTCCAATTACGAGCTGCTAGTCAAGCCCATTGTTGATAGCCCCACATCACCGAATCGCACTGTTATTCAAGGCTATTTCCTGACAATCTCTAACCCTAGTTTGAGCAATTTGCAAATTCAACTGACATTTAAAGCTCGCACTCCTAACTTTAATTCCAGTCCGCTACTTGCATTCTGGGATGTCGATGATACAAACGCTCCACTAATTGCGGGAACTATCCTCCCATGTGTACGTAGTTACACTTTTAACCTGCCGGCGTTAGATACAGGACTATTTCTACTGCAACCAGATATTACACAGCCGGGAGTAATCAGTAACCAAAATACTGAAATTCGAGGCTACGTTAGGCTCAGGATTGTTTCAGCATCCCAAGTTGGGACAAATAACGCAAGAACTCTGTTGCTGTCAGCCCAGCAGCGAGGAACTTTCTTACCCCAAGGAAACTTAACCCCACCAGCAATGGGTGATTTTGACCAGCTTGCATACAGCCTACCGTTGGCAACAGGGGGTTCTGAAGTTACTCTCCATCCTACTAATATCACTTCAGTATCTGCACTTTCTTTACCTAATCGGGAACGCATCTTCAAAGCTATCGAAGCAAATCCAGGTTTTCTTGGTGATATCATTAACGAACCAATGGTTGAACAGATAGCTGAACTTAGCGTCGAAGAACAGAAGCGTATGCTATACATCTTTCTGGAGCGCTTTCAGGGTAGTAATCTGACAAACAATCAAATACAGAATATAGAGCCAAACGGCAATCTTGTGAATAATCAGCGAGAATTTACTGAGGCTAACGGTAACTTTGCAGATGATTTACAAGAACTTAGTCAGGCTGGTGCTTAAAGTACATAAATCATTGAATAGAGTTTTTTCATAATAGCTTTTGCTGAATTCTAGTAACTTTGCTAGGATTCAGCATTTAATGTGTGCTGGAATTAACTAGGGTTACGGGCAGTTTTACAAAGATTCAAAATCAGCCGTAAATCCAGCTAAGTTTGCACACTCTTCCTGAAAAGCCTCAGCATCGCTGACATCTTCTATTTTATATCCCATGATTCGCGTCCCGTCTGGCATTTTCTTAGAAGAAATACACTCGCCTTGATACTTGTCTGACATGGATTTGAAATTAGCACCATGTTGTTTCCAAGCATCACCAGAACAAGTTACATTAACCCGCCACATAATTCATCTCATTTTCTAGCTATTAATACCTATTATCTCACAAAGGTTACACCTATTTTTTAGATATGTAAGATGATAAATTTTGTGGGGTAGGCATTCTGACCACCCTGGTCTATTTGATTCAAACGGAATAAGTCATCTGCTGTAATATTTAATTATTTTGCTTTTCTATCTAAAGGAAGTTTCTATTTATAAAGCCATCAACCATAATGTAGATGGAAGATAATGTCTAGAAGAATTTATCCCTTTAGCTAAATAGGAAAGGTGGCAAATGCCTAACAACATCAAAGAACAAATCCAAACTGATTTGAAACAAGTTAAAGAAACTGGACAGTTAAGAACTGCAAGAATTCGTGAAATTGTTAAATCTGCTGTTTCTCAGCTAAGTTCAGAGTTGAAAGCAGGTTCTAGTGAAATTCGTTATTTGGTAAAAGATGCGGTTTCTGCTGTAATTGAAAATTTTCAAGACAAAGGTGCGGAAATTAGGGAAGAAGTAACAGCATCAATTGAAGGGGCGCTAGAAGGTGTGAACAGTAAAAGACACGAGTCTATTGCCAAAACTCAGCAGGAAGTGAAAAAGCTGCAAGCTCAATTAGAGAATGAAGAGGAACAAATTCAGCAAGAAGTTGATGGTATTTTAGCAGAAATTGAAGAAACTGGCAAAGATAAAACTGATGATACTAAAAATGCGATCGCTTCTGCTATTAATGCCATTAAAGATAGCGAAGAAGTCTCTTTATTAAAGAAACGTTACGCACAATTACAAGCACAACTATCTATTATTCGCGCAAATTTGGCGGCACGTTACGGCGGCAGGGACGGTGAGGTTAAAGATTATATCGATGAGGCAAAACACTGGTATGATCAAACTCGCCCACAAGCTGAAGCTGTTGCTACACAAGTAGACGAGAAGCGATCGCAGTTAGAAGATAAACTAGGTGAAGCTGGTTCGGCTATAGCTAAAAAAGAGCGTCAAATTAAACAAACTTTACGGGAGTTGCTGCTATCAACGGCTGATATGTTCAAAGATAAAGAGCCTGCTGATAAACATGAGGAACTTACTAAGAAGTAGGCTATATCAGGTAAAAATTAAATAAGCTTGTAGTAAGGGTTTTACCCTTTTTAGAGGACTAAAGTCCTCACTACAAACTTTGTTGACACAGACAATTTTAGTAACTTCCTCTTTCTGTATTCATTTGTTCTTCATGCTTGGCAATAACCCAAACTGCATGGATGCTACCGGGAAGCCAACCTAGAAGCGTCAGTAGAATGTTAATCAATAAAGTTGGCCCAGCGCCGACTGTCAGAAAAACACCCACAGGAGGTAATAATAAACCTAAAAGTAACCGAAGTATTTTCATGATTTGGTGATTTTGTTTAATTACATTTTTGTGAGAATGCTGAATGAAAGTAATTCAGCTAATAATACCTATCTAGAAGGTAATTCGCCTTGGGTATTTACATCACTACTGCTGTTTAAGGCAGGATTTCTTTCAGCAAAATAATTGTTAATGAAGGTGCTGGCAAAAGATAGAATCACTGGCCCTAAGAAAAATGCTAGAAGTCCACGAACTGCAAACCCAGGAACCAACGCTGCTGCTAACCAGAAACAAAAACCGTTAACTATTAGCGAAAATGCCCCTAATGTCAGAAAGTTAAGCGGTAAAGAAAGAGTGGAAAGTATTGGTTTAACTGAACCATTAATCAAACCAATTACTAAAGCCGCAATCATAGCTGCTGGAAAATTAGCAATGTTGACACCGGGTACAACTAAATCGACAATTAACAAGCTCAAGGCTGTAGCTATGGCGGTGAGAAATGTTGCCCACATCGTGTTTACCTACTAATAAATAAAAAATAGATTCTTTACGAGTCTTGTACTATTCTCCAATAAACTTTAGATTTTTACATCTATTTGAAGATAGATTATGCTTCTACCATTTGGCTGATTATTTTTAGTCCGTAGTTAGGGTTTGCTGTTCGCATAGAGTGCCTTAGTGGAGGCAGGAACAGGGAACCCTCAAACCTTTGATTTATCTGGGTTTTACATTTATTCAGCAAGCCCTAACATATAAATATCATAGCCCCCTCTTCGCTTGCACTGGAGGGGGTTGGGGGTAGGGTTCTTACTACTTCACTAAACTAGGAAACCCTATATATTACTACCAAGATAGAAAAGTTCTCTTATTGTTTAACGGCTTTCATCGACAAACTAATCCGTTTCAATTTTTCGTTAATTTCCAATACCCGAATTTTTACAACTTGTCCTACTTTGACGATTTTTTGAGGGTCATCTACAAATTTATCAGCTAGTTGGGAAATATGTACTAAGCCATCTTGATGTACGCCAATATCAACAAATGCACCAAAGTTAGCTACGTTTGTAACAATTCCCTCTAATTCCATTCCCACCTCTAAATCGCTAATTTCTTTGATTCCTTCTCTAAAGGTGGCATATTTAAATTCTGCACGGGGGTCTCTTCCTGGTTTGTCTAGTTCGCTGATGATGTCGCGCAGTGTGGGTTCGCCTATGCTATCAGTGACGTATTTTTTGAGGTTGGTTTTTTTGAGTTTTTCGGCTATTTCGGTGACTTGATTTAAGGATACATTTAAATCAGCTGCGATCGCCTGCACGAGAGCATAACTTTCGGGATGCACTGCTGTATTATCTAAAGGGTTATCACCGCCACGAATTCGCAGAAAACCCGCCGCTTGTTCAAACGCCTTCGGCCCCAATTTAGCTACCTTTAACAATTGTCGGCGGTTCTTAAAGACTCCATGCTCGTTGCGATAAGCAACAATGTTATTAGCCACCGTAGCCGTAATTCCCGAAACAAAGGTCAAAAGTTCCTTAGAAGCCGTGTTTAAGTCCACACCGACATAATTCACGCAACTTTCTACAGTCTCATCTAGTTTCTTTTTCAGCAACTTTTGGTCAACGTCATGCTGATATTGTCCCACACCGATAGATTTCGGGTCAATTTTCACCAGTTCCGCCAAAGGGTCTTGTAAACGGCGACCGATACTAATTGCACCACGCACGGTAATATCTAAATGGGGAAACTCTTCTAACGCCACTTTACTCGCAGAATATATCGATGCGCCAGACTCATTTACCATGACTTTAACCGGTTTGCGGTCGATGGCTGGTAATATCTGCGCTACAAACTCATCTGTTTCACGGGAAGCTGTACCATTACCAATTGCAATTAAGGAAATCTGATATTTTTCAATCAAATTTTTAATAGTTTGTGCAGCTTTGGCGCGTTGTTCAGCCGCTTGATGCGGAAAAACCGCTTGGTATTCTAAAAATTGTCCGGTTTGGTCGAGTACCGCCACTTTACACCCAGTTCTAAAGCCAGGGTCTATAGCCAGTGTGGGTTTCATTCCGGCTGGTGCAGATAATAGTAATTCTCGCAAATTGGCTTCAAAGGTTTTAATTGACTCCATATCAGCATAGGTTTTTTTCTGAGAAATCACCTCACCGATAATGGAAGTTTTCATCAGCCGATTAAATGCGTCTTTGAGCATCCCCTGATAAAAATCGCGAATTATCCGCACTTTCGCTGTAATTTCCTTGGATTCCAGATAATCAAGTACCACATCTTCATCAAAAGCAATTTCATAGTTTAATACTCCCTCTGCTTCACCGCGACACAACGCCAGAAGATTATGGGGTGCAATATTTCTCACCCGAATTTGATAGTTACGGTACATTTCAAATTTAGTTGTCCCTTCGGGATGATCTTTTTTGATATGAGAGACAAATACCCCCTCAGCGAGCAAGTAATCACGCAGATATGCCCGTAATTCGGCTTTTTCTGCTACTTCTTCTGCTAAAATATCCGCAGCACCTTTGAGCGCTTCTTGTGCTGTTTTAACTCCTTGATTCTCAGAAACATACTTGGCTGCTGCTTCTTCCAGCGAGGCTGTTGCAGCATTTGGAACATTTAGCGACTTAATGAAATTGGCTAAAGGTTCTAAACCCTTTTCTCTGGCTATGGTGGCGCGGGTACGGCGTTTTGGTCGATAGGGAAGGTATAAATCTTCCAGTTCGGTTTTTTGTAAACAGGCTACAATTTTGGCTTTGAGTTCATCTGTGAGTTTACCTTGTTCCGCGATCGCATTTAAAATTACCGATTTCCGTTCAGCCAACTCTGTTAAATAAGCATAGCGCTCAAACAGGTCACGCAGTTGAACTTCATTCATTTCCCCAGTGCGCTCTTTGCGGTAACGTGCAATAAAGGGAACGGTCGCACCTTCGGCTAAAAGTTCTAACGCGTTTTCGATTTGATGGGGTTTGAGGTTTAATTCTGTCGCCAGTAGTTGAGAAATATTCAGCATCGGGTGTTTAATTTAAAAAGATGAGTCCTAAATGTAATATGCTAGATCGTCCACTCAGGAATAGCACTAAGGGTTTACTTAATTACTAGATTAAGCAAAAATCTAGGCGGTTAATTAACCACAGAGATTTTTCATTAAATCTACTTAGTTGTATAATTAGGAACAATTATAAAAACAGTTTGCGTCTGCTTTTATCCATTTTTGTATTTTAGTTACGAGGATAGTAAATATGCACTTATTTTTTTTGATTCCACTCTGTACTGGTTTAGCTATCGGCTATGTATCTAAAAAGTGTGATGGTGAAATCGCTTATCTGATCAGTTTGTTTACGATTATCAGTCTAATTTTAAGTTTAGTATTAGCGCCTTGGCAATTTAAGCTAGTGCTGTTAATTGTAGTTCTGGTCAGCACAGACAAGTTTTTATTGAAAAATTAAGTTTAAAATATGATTTGCTACGCCTTGCTTTTGGCGATCGCATAATTTATAGTAGTATTAAAAGTATCGGCGTTGCTGATTTACAATAAGAATTTTTTTTCGCGCAAAGACGCATCAGCGAAGTACGAAGTACGTTAGGTGCAAAGGTAGAAACAAAAAGAAAGGTAATTTTGGCATTTCATACTCGGATTCAATAACACCAGCAATTTTAGCGTCATCTACAAAAAGCTGTATAAATCTTACAGTCCCTTTCAACGCACTTCTGCTATTAGAGACTTACAAGTAAAAAAATACTCAATCACCTCATGCAAAAAACCTCTCAAACCCTCATAACTCTGTGTACTCTGCGTCTCTGCGGTATGCGCTAGTTGATTTGGATAATTTATTTTTTGGAAGTGCCTTAATTAGATCGAAATACCTGAATAAATCGACGTGATCACCGTTAACTGATTAAAATGGACGTACCCCGACTCGAACGGGGGACCTCTACGATGTCAACGTAGCGCTCTAACCAACTGAGCTATACGTCCTTAACCACAAGAATATCTAACATAACATATATCTCACAGTAAAGCAAATATTAATTTGCAAGCAGCCAGAACATAGATACACAGTGGACTGTTCTGATCTGCTAACAGTAGTATTTGTACCTTGGCTGAGACTAAATTTGCAATCCTCACCAAGAAAAATATCCTAGCAAGACTGGCGCAGAAACTTTGATAAACTCCGATTTCCTGGAGTGTGCTTTCTTCCTATCTGTGCATTACTTTCTTAGGTGTCTATATAGTTTTAAGTAAATACTGAGTGTTTTTTATTGCATTTAATTAATAAGACTGAATAGTTAAAACTTGTAGAAACTATTTTAAAAACTTATAATATTGATAATATATATTTAAATATTGAGAATGTTAACTGCTTTAATAACTGGTGCATCTAGTGGTATTGGTAAAGCCTTCGCTCAAGAATTAGCTGCACGAAAAACAAACCTGGTTCTAGTTTCTCGTTCTGAAGATAAACTTAATCAACTAGCAAAACAACTACAAGAGCAATACCAAATTCAAGTAGATGTTATAGTGAAAGACCTCACAGATCCTGATGCAACTACCGACGTGTTTAATACTACTAAAAGCAAGGGCTTAACCATTGACTTATTAATTAATAATGCTGGTTTTGGTGACTATGGTGATTTTACCGAAAGTGACAGAGAACGGCAAATAAAAATTATCCAACTCAACATTTTAGCATTGGTAGATTTAACCCATAAGTTTTTGCCTCTGATGCGGCAACGCCATTCCGGTGGCATTATTAACGTATCTTCGATTACGGCATTTCAACCAATACCCTATCTTTCTGTGTATGCTGCCAGTAAAGCTTTTATTCTCAGTTTCAGTGAAGCACTTTGGGCAGAAAATCGCCCCTATGGAGTTCGTATTCTAGCTACCTGTCCAGGGCCTATAGAAACTAATTTTTTTGTTGAAGCTAACTTTCCGATAGCTTTAGCAGGAAATACAAATAAGGCTTATTCCTCTGAAGAAGTTGTGCGTGAATCATTAAAGGCTTTAGCAAATCATCAACCAACACTGGTTATGGGTGACATTAAAACTCAAATTAGAAGTACATTGGCTCGATTAGTACCACGTAAAATCCTATTGAATATGTTAGCCAGACATTTTAAAATTTAAAAAAATCTTCATATACCAAACATACTAAATTGATAAATAGGTGAAATTGCTCTTGTGATTTTTTGTATTCTTTAGAACAATCAATCCAAGAATATTACTGTGAACACAATCAAGATAACAGGTTATATTAATAACAACAAATTTTACATGATCACCTGAAAAACTAAAAACCAACCAAAACTCCCTAAACACAGGTATCCTGTGGGAATTCAACTATAAAATGTATTTAAGTTTCGTTTTTCAGCAAATGCCACCGTAAACAGGTTTTTTATGGAACTTTTAGATAATTTTTTTTTCCTAGCCAGTTTATTCCTCACGGACACTGCTTTCTTTGGAAACCAGGATTGGTCTGGTTACACGTTCTTTCTGATTCGTTAACTGCTCTTGCCTACTTTTCTATTCCAGTTATGCTGGTCTACTTTGTCCGCAAACGAAGAGATGTCCCTTTCGGGGTAATATTCTTGATGTTTAGCACATTTATTGTTGCTTGCGGTACAACCCATATAATGGATGTGTGGACACTTTGGTATCCTACTTATTGGCTATCGGGTTTAATCAAAGCTATTACGGCTTTTGTGTCTGTTTTGACAGCTATAGAACTATTCTCATTAATACCTAAAGCACTGGCTTTGCCTAGTCATGCTCGTAGATTAAAGGCGGCAAACTGCCAACTAGCAAAGGAAATTGCGATACGTAAACATACTGAAGAAGTGCTAAGAGAAACTGAGGAACGCTGGGAGTTAGCCTTACGTGGCAATAATGATGGTATTTGGGATTGGAATGTAAAAACCAATGAGGTTTTTTTATCAACACGTTGGAAAGAAATGCTTGGTTATGAAGAACACGAAATTTCCAATAATTTAAATGAACGTATAGCACGGGTACATCCAGATGACCTTGATACCGTCATCAAAGCAATTGAAAATCATTTCTCCAAGATAACACCGTTTTACATTAACGAGCATCGAGTTTTATGTAAAAACGGTACTTACAAATGGGTTTTGGATCGGGGTCAAGCTCTGTGGGATGAAAATGATAATGTAGTACGTATGGTGGGTTCACATACTGACATTACTGAGCGCAAGCAAGCAGAGGAGAATTTAAGCAACCTACTAGAGCGACTAGAAACTATAGTTGAACAACGGACAATAGAGTTAATACAAATCAACAATTCACTACAAATAGAAATCACTGAACGCCAGCGAATCGAGAACGCATTGAGAGAAAGCGAACGGCAATTTCGAGCAGCATTTCATCAAGCGGCTGTTGGGATTGCTCATGTAGGCACAAATGGACAATGGTTATTGGTAAATCAGAAGCTTTGCGATATTGTTGGATACACATCCCAAGAACTAGAGTTGTTAACTTTCCAGGATATTACCCATCCAGATGATCTTGATATTGATCTCAATTATGTTAACCAGGTTTTAGCTGGTGAAATTGAAAATTATTCTCTAGAAAAACGCTATTTTCGTAAAAATGGTGCTATTGTCTGGGTCAATCTCACTGTATCTTTAATGCGCGAATCTTCTGGTGAACCAAATTATTTTATTTCTGTGGTCGAAGATATTAGCGATCGCAAGCAGTCACAGAAGCAAATTCAAGCATCACTTTTAGAAAAAGAAGTGTTGTTAAAAGAAATTTACCATCGAGTGAAAAACAATTTACAGGTAATTTCTAGTTTACTAAATTTGCAATCTGCATATATCGAAGATGCCAACGATATGGCAATATTCCAGCAAAGTCAGCAGCGCATCGCATCAATGGCTTTAGTTCATGAAAAAATGTGTCAATCACCAGATTTAGCCAAAATAAACCTAAATAATTATGTTCAAGATTTAGTATCGAGTTTATGTACTTGCTATGAATTAAATACAAATGTCATTTCTATAAATATTCATATTGATAATGGTATTTTATTAGGTTTAGATACAGCAATTCCTTTTAGTTTAATTATCCATGAACTTGTTTCTAATTCCTTAAAACACGCATTTTATGGAGGTATGTCAGGTGAAATTAACATTGAAATAAAACATAGTTTGGAAAATTATATTTCACTGATAGTTAGGGATAATGGTATTGGTTTACCATCAAACTTTGATTTTCAAAATACAGCGTCATTAGGTTGGGAACTAATAGAGGCTTTAAGCGATCAACTCTCAGGAAATATCACAATTAAGAGCAATATTGGAGTAGAATTTCAAATAGACTTTCCCTTAGTATAAATTTTGATTACATGATGACAAATACAAAAATTATAATAGTAGAAGATGAAGCTATTGTTGCCAAAGATTTACGTAATCGGCTGCAAAAATTCGGTTATGTAGTTTCTGCTATTGCTTCTTCAGGACAGGAAGCAATTAATAAGTCTAGAGAAATTTGTCCAGATTTAGTGTTAATGGATATTAGATTGAAAGGACATATAGACGGTATAGAAGCGGCTCATGAAATTCACAAATATTTAGATATTCCCATAATTTATCTTACAGCTTATGCTGATGATAAAACTTTAGATAGGGCAAAAGTAACTGAGCCTTTTGGATATTTACTCAAACCTTTTAAAGAAAGAGAGCTACAAATAAATATTGAAATAGCCCTGACTAAACATAAGCTAGAAAAGCAATTAAAAACAAATCAAAAATGGTTATCTATGCTCCTGAATAGCATCAGCGATGGTGTAATTTCTAGCGACTTTGAAGAATTGATAACTTTTATGAATCCTGTGGCTGAAAATCTGACAGGTTGGAAACAAGAAGATGCTTGGGGGAGAATTTCATCGGAAGTATTCAATATTGCTCATGCAGAAACTCATGAACCTGTAGAAAGTCCATTAAAAAAAGTCTTACAAGCTGGGACTATCGTTAGTTTACCCCCAGAAACTATTCTGATTGCTAAAAATGGTGTAGAAACTCCCATTGATGACAGTGCTGCACCAATTAAAGATGAACAAGATCGGATTACAGGTGCAGTATTAATTTTTCGAGACATTACTGAGCGCAAACAAGCAATAGAGGCTCATCAAAAGCAAGTTGAGCAAGAACAGATTGTAGCGCAATTAGCAGAAATTAATCAACTCAAAAATGAGTTTTTAAATTTATTTTCCCATGAATTGCGATCGCCTCTAAGCAATATGAAGGTGATAATTCAAATGTTACAAATGTCTATCACACCTGAAGCAAGTCAGCACTATTTGGAAATGCTGGAAAATGAGTGCGATCGCGAAATGGCCTTAATTAATGATTTACTAGACTTACAACGCTTAGAAGCCCAAGCCTGTCCATTAATTACCCCAGATGTTTTGCTCTTGGAACAGTTTATACCTTGGGTAATTGAGCCGTTTCAAGTCCGTGTTCAGGAACATCAGCAAACTTTACAGTTAAATTTGCCCTCAAATCTACCGTCGCTGTTCTCAGATGGTATTAGCTTAGAGCGAATTTTAGCAGAATTACTCAATAATGCCTGCAAATATACTCCTGCTGGTGGTGAAATTATCTTAAGTGTAGATCACAATTCTGCCGAAACACCCCCAAAAACTATCATCACTATTCGTAATTCCTTAGAAATTCCCACAGCAGAATTACCGCGAATTTTTGATAAATTTTATCGCCTCCCTAATGCTGACCTTTGGAATCAAGGTGGTACAGGATTAGGATTATCTATAGTGCAGAAGTTAGTGGAACAACTCCAAGGAATAATTCAAGTTGAAAGCAGAGAAGGATGGACAACTTTCAGGCTCATATTTAATGATTTAGTTGTTACTACCAGTTAGAGAATTTATCTAAGAAAAACCAGTTTGTGAGTATAAAATAAGTCCTTATGGACAATGTTAAAAAATAATTTCAACTTAGCAATAAAAATAATCATAGGTTTTATTAACTGCAAATTTTGTCCATGTAATCCCGTATCATCTTTTCATATATTTGGATACATCCTGTAGGTAGATGATCCTAACAAATAGTAGCTTAAAATTAATTTTGGTATGTCTAATAACTGCTTTTTATGGAGGTTTAGTATTTGGCTAAACCTTTTCATACTTCCAGAGGTATAGATAGGTTGCTATCAAATTTAAATAATTCTAGCTATAGCCTATAGATAGATGAAGTTGAATATTATGATAATTAAAATCACGAGATATGGTAAACTCTTGGTATTTATAGGTTTGGCTAATAGTCAAGCCTATTTTGTATGTTGTCAAATTAGAGATTAACTAGATTTTTGAACAATTGACTAAAAATTTGCCTCTTATCACTAACTAAATTGATTTCCTGTATATCAATAGGGATGTAAACCAAATTTTTTCGTGTTATTATTCAATTCCTTAATGCCAGAAAAACATATCTACCCTGGAATCAAATCCAGGGTTTTATTTTTGATCACAAAGTGAGCATAGCCAAATATCTATGACAGTTAGATAACATCTGACCAAGGTATGAATAAAATTATTAGAGATACTTATTTATATATCTATACATAAAACTTGCTATCATATTTACAAATATTTGTATACAACTTTAAGACAGATGAAATGATATGAGTTTATATATAAATTATCTAGATATGGTAAACACCTGGTATATAAGGGCTTGGCTTTTGCTCAAGCCTTTTTCGTACTTTGTAAGAGAAAATGGGAGCATCCCACTTTTGCAAATATGTCTTTTCTGTCTAGATGTAAGTAACAGATTTGTACAAGATCCCAATCCCCAATTTAGTGACAATTGAGCAGGCGTTTTTAATTTAATTCAATTTTGGAATGCCGTGCTTTGAACACTCGCACAATGGGCGGTAAAACCCAGTTGAAGGCAGAACCCATAAAACCAATAATATTAAGGATTGCAATACATACATTGTGCCGGATCAGCATATTGACTTGTATGGGGAAATGGTTTTTGTTGACTAAAACCGCATTTTTGACATTGATAAATCACAGTTAGCGTTAAAAGAGTTGGAGAATGGCAGATTGCACAAGGTAAACCCGGAATTTTTTGGGTAATTGCAAAACCAGGGGCAGAACATTTTGGACAAAGACTGTTAATTTTTCTGACCAAATCTTGAGTAGCTTTGGCGATATTATTCATGCGTGTAGGGTTATACATTGCCCGCATATCTGTTTCCAGATGTGCTTTACCTGTTGGTGAATTTTCCAGCACATAATTTACAGATTCTACAAGTTGTTCTGGTGTAATAATGCCTTGAATAATTTGTTGGCTAGATGGCGGATATTCACTAAACATAACTACCAAACCATGTTCAGGAAAGCCTATTTTATCAGCAAACTCTAATGCCTGTTCTACACTTTCCACAACTATATGATTATGATTAGTTTCTATGGAAAATTCTTCTCCAATTATTTCTAAATTATGTTTTTTATCTAAAATAATGACAATTTCTCTATTACTAGCCATAAAAGGTGTACTAGGGTGAGGTGCAAAACTACCTTCGCTCGCTATTACTAGAGTTTCACCTGTCAATTCTAATGCTTTTTCCGCTTTTAATCTAGCCGTTGCAATTTGAGTATTTATCCGTTTAATTTTTCTTGTAAATGTACCGAAACTATCTGTATTAAAATTTTGAGGCACGGTAACATGAATGCCTAATTCTGCTTCTAAAATCGGAGCGATCGCTTTTTCTTTTTGGTGCATTGTTGCTAACACGGCTATGCGGTTAGTAAATAAGAAATGTTGTTTCATTGTTTACCTTCTTAAATTCATAAAAATAAATCGCGGTTTACACAAGTATTTTGGGATAATTGCCAATCACTGGCAAGCAAGTGCAGCAATTGGGAGTGGATAACAGCAGTTAAGTCGCTTCTCTACGAGACACTACGCGAACGCTCCAAAAAGGGATAGGAACTGTAGGTCAGGTTGTCATTGATTGGGTGAATGACCAAATCAATTACGAATACCATCAAGCTGAGAAAATTTGTTCAATTGCTTCTGGTAAACTCTAACCCAAGAAAGATGAACCATAAGAATAGGCATTTAAGATTATAAAATAGTACGTTGTTAAGCACAGCAATAATTGAGGTTTGGTTGATAACCAAACCTTTTTTCATGATGCAACAAATTATGTTCTTATCAGCTTTTAGACTATTTGCACACATTCTTTAGGAGGATGAACTAAAGGCATAGAAAAGTTAAATTACTATTGGTGTAGTAAATGCTTGGTATACATAAGGGCTTGGTTTATCCAAGCCTTTTTCCTTTAAAGGGTTAGTTAATTTATATCGGTTTTAAGATATTTCGTGTCTCTAGTGAAGACTGTAACAGTAATTTCTAATATTTGAATTTTTTCTCCAGTTATTATACTGGGACTTCCGCAAAGTGTTAAGTTTTGTAAACTATGATAGACTCTCTTGTTGGCTAGAGAGTTTAGGATAAATATAATAATGTAAATTTCCACCAGAGTCAGCAAAAGTCAAACTTAATCGCTGACTACAGACGAAATTAACCCCTCCAGCCATCAAAATGAGGATTCACGACGACAACCCCGAAAGATGGCTGAGTTAGCTTTGCAGGCTGCAATTGAGCAGATACAAGCTGGGTTTTGATAGTTCTTTTATTCCATACCGTAAATCTATGACACTCAAACTGACAGTTCCGAATATGGCTTGTTCTGCTTGTGCAACCAATATTACTAATGCAGTTAAAACAGTTGATGCCAATGCTACTATTCAGGCTGATCCACAAACCAAATTTGTGAGTGTAGATACTCAAGCATCAGAAACTGCCATTAAGGATGCTTTAGCGGCGGCTGGCTATCCAGTGGCTTAAATCTGTTCGGCTGTTCCACATTGAATTTGCGTAACATGGGCGGGCATCTTTGCCCTCCCCCACAAGAGTCTGATTATGCAAACGAGATGTGTTTTAGCTGTTCAGTGTAACTTCTGCTTCATACCTAATATCAGTCAAATTGGTTTACTTATTATGGATACTCTCACACTCAAGCTCCGAGGTATGAGTTGCGCCTCCTGTGCGAATAACATCGATCAAGCAATTCGCTTGGTTCCAGGTGTGATTGACTGTAATGTTAACTTTGGTGCTGAACAGGCTACCATTAATTATGACCAAAAACGCACTGATTTAAAGACAATTCAAACCGCTATTGATGCGGCGGGATACTCTTCTTATTTACCCCAAAAAGACATCCTAGCTGGTGAAGATGAAGCCGAAAAAGCAAGTAAATTAGCGGAAGAAAGGGAAATTACCCGCAAGGTGATTGTGGGGGGTGTCATCGGTATTATCATGTTTGTCGGTTCCATACCCATGATGACTGGACTAAATGTGCCGTTTATTCCGGCATTTCTCCATAATTATTGGGTGCAGTTGGTGTTGACTATACCTGTACAATTCTGGTGTGGTTGGACTTTTTACGTGAATGGTTGGAAAGCCCTGAAACGTCATACAGCAACGATGGATACTCTGATGGCTGTGGGGACAAGTGCAGCATTTCTCTATTCTGTGTTTGTTACTCTCTTTCCTAGATTTTTTATGGCTCAGGGTTTAATACCTCATGTGTATTATGAAGTTTCGGTGATTGTGATTGCTTTAATTTTGCTGGGGCGATTGTTAGAAAATCGCGCTAGGGGCAAAACTTCGGAAGCTATTCATAAACTTATTGGACTACAACCCAAAAATGCCAAAGTTATTCGTGATGGTGTGGAAATGGATATTCCCATTACGGAAGTTGCTATCAATGATCTGATTTTGGTGCGCCCTGGGGAAAAAATTCCGGTAGATGGTGAGGTGATTACTGGTGTTTCTACGGTGGATGAGGCGATGGTAACAGGTGAAAGTCTACCAGTGCAGAAGCAGCCAGGGGATGAGGTGATTGGGGCGACGATTAACAAAACTGGTAGTTTCCAGTTTCGGGCAACACGGGTGGGAAATGATACGTTTTTGGCGCAAATCGTGAAACTCGTGCAGCAAGCCCAAGGTTCTAAAGCGCCAATTCAAAGATTGGCCGATCAAGTTACAGGCTGGTTTGTACCTGTTGTAATTGCGATCGCGATCGCCACTTTTGTGATTTGGTTTAATTTTATGGGTAACTTTACCCTAGCCATGATGACAACGGTGGGGGTATTAATTATCGCTTGTCCCTGTGCTTTGGGTTTAGCTACTCCAACTTCAATTATGGTGGGGACTGGTAAAGGGGCGGAAAATGGCATTTTAATTAAAGATGCTCAAAGCTTAGAATTAGCACACAAAATCCAAATCATTGTTCTCGATAAAACTGGGACGTTAACTGAAGGAAAACCCACAGTTACAGATTTTGTTTCTGTCAACGGTACAGCCCATCACAATGAACTGAAGCTGTTACAGTTGGCGGCTTCTGTAGAACGCAATTCTGAGCATCCCTTGGCTGAAGCTGTGGTAAAATATGCCCAATCTCAAGAGGTGAGTTTAACTGAGGCGAATAACTTTGCAGCTGTTGCAGGTAGTGGTGTGCAAGCTGTGGTTTCAGACCGCTTGGTGCAAATTGGCACTCAACGCTGGATGTCAGAACTGGGAATCAATACTGATAGTCTCCAGCAGTATAAAGATGCTTGGGAAACTGCGGCTAAAACAGTAATTCTAATTGCCGTAGATGGCGATATTCAAGGAGTTATGGGTATTGCCGATGCTCTGAAACCTTCCTCAGCAGCAGCAGTAAAAACACTGCAAAAATTGGGTTTAGAAGTAGTTATTTTAACCGGAGACAATCGCCAAACTGCGGAAGCGATCGCTCAACAAGTCGGCATCCAGCGAGTGTTTTCAGAGGTGCGCCCCGACCAAAAAGCCGCACTGATCGAGTCTCTGCAATCCGGGCTAAACTCCCCG
>NZ_JAYGHH010000042.1:4453-9893 GCF_034931045.1 Nodularia sp. UHCC 0506 | reverse complement strand
CACTCAGCACTCCCTACTCAACACTCAGCACTCAGCACTCAGCACTCATTAGTAGCGATGGTAGGCGATGGAATTAATGATGCACCGGCACTAGCACAAGCAGATGTGGGAATTGCCATTGGGACAGGAACAGATGTGGCGATCGCAGCTAGTGATATTACACTGATTTCTGGAGATTTACAAGGCATTGTCACAGCCATTCAACTCAGCCGGGCGACCATTCGCAATATTCGGCAAAATCTCTTCTTTGCCTTTATCTACAACGTTATTGGCATTCCTATCGCTGCGGGAATTCTGTTTCCTTTATTTGGCTGGTTGCTCAATCCTATTCTCGCCGGTGCTGCAATGGCTTTGTCTTCAGTCTCTGTGGTGACAAATGCCCTGAGATTGCGAAAATTTCAACCAAAAGTGATCTCTTGAACTGTACAATAATTTAACCAATGTTCAGCAAAAATCTGCTTTGGGCTAGTTTGACTGCTTTAAGCTTATCTGTGGGAACTGCATCAGCAGCCATGCCCATCCATTCGTCAGGAGAAACTAACAAATTTCAAGCCATAGACCAGCCTTTAGGATTAAAATTTGGTGTTACTATGGGTGGTCTAGGGTTAATTGCCGTAGAACTATGGTGGTTTTTGTTCAGTAAATCACCAGTACCAAACAACCGCAAAGAAGAATAAGTTTTGGTTAGGGAAGCGATCGCAGTTCCGTACAGCGATCGCCTAATTGATTGATACCTAGCCACAGGAATCAATCACCAAGATTGTAATTCTCTTATGGTCATAAATGATTGCAGTGGCAAGCCCCTCATCTGGACTAAATCTTGTGATCTGATTCTACAGAACCCGCTCTGTGACTTGCTTTCAACCTGGTCATCTTCTGGTCAAGGGGGGTGAGGTTATGTATTATATTGCCGCGAGATGGCAATTTAAAGCAATTTGGTAAGCGTTTATGCTTAAAATTGCTGAAAGGGTCAATTTAACTTGGCCATGTGTAGGACATCCCCAAGCTATGATCACTGAAATTTTTCCTTTCCGTTTTGAGGTAAACACGGTAGCGATCGCCGGTGCGAGTGTGTGGTCATTGGCGCTATACTTTGCTTTTGCGTCACTGCGTGAGAAAATCATTGAGCAGCTCAATCGCTGGTTTAATTTTGCCGAGCGATCGCTTTACACCAGTCAAACTGAATTTGAAAAGACACGCGAAGCCAGAGAATCCCAAAATGCTTTTTACGCCTCACTATTTAGCATCGTACCTTTTTTGGTAATTGGCGCTTTATCTAACTGGCTGATAGAAATTAGCTTAGGACGCAGCTGGGGAATCAGCTTTGGGATAATGGCTTGTATTATTTCTGGTATCTATGAACTGGGACGACAAAATGCTAGTTTTCCCGATTGAATCCGACATTAAAAGATTTAAAAGTTTTAGGCGAATGAATATGGCTACGCCACGCCAAGGGCGAACGCTACTACACAAACAAAGTCCGCCTGCGCGGACTAAATAGAAACTTTTCCACCCATGTAGGTGGGTTTCGTCTGTATAGCCGCGACTTCTAGTCACCAAGGCTAATTTACAAACTATCACTCACTAAACTGGCTAACTTTTGGGCTGCACCACTTTCTCCCCTAACACTGCGTAATTTTGCCCTGATTGCTTCTAACTTTTCTGGATGATCTAAAAAGTCTAAAACCATTTCTGCGACCTCCTGCGGCTGGAGTTGCCCCACCAGTTCTGGTACTATCTCTTCTTTAGCCCAGATATTCGGCCATGCTAATAAACCTTTGCGACTTAATACCAGAGAGTTGATCACCTTGGCAAAGGTAGAACCCAACACAGGTAAATTAGCTAATAATCCTGGTAAACCATCCCAAGAACGCATTGCATCAAGTTGTTGTGTGGGGATTAAAACAATCATCGGTACTGCTAAAGCACCAAGTTCAGCTGTATTCGCGCCTACCGTGGTTAAACAAATACTGCATTGAGATAATAATTCGTGGGCGGGATTTTCTCTGCACAATTCCAAACACAAACCCGTTGCAGTTTTCAACACCGGATGCTCAGATTCAACTAAAGTGGTCGGTAAACTGCCAAATATATTGACAAAATTGTTTTTGTGTGTATCGGCAAAATTCGCTAAAGTTTGTAAATCCAATGTCGGCGCAACGGGAATCACAAATCTAGTTTGGGGTTTTTTAGCGTGAATATATTCAGCAATAGCCAATAATAATGGTACTCCTTGGGCTAATTTTGCGGCTTTAGATCCAGGAAGTAAACCAATTATTTCAGTGTTAAGGGAAGAATCAGTAGTTATAACTTGCTCAAATTTTTGCGCCTCTAACATCAAATCGCCCACAACGGTGAATTTGTGAGCATATTTTGGAGAAACTTTGGCAGCAACTTTGGCTTGCATGATGCCAAAACGGTCAATCAAATTATGCCAACGTGCATCCCATTCGGCATAAATAACCGTGCGATATCCCAGTTTTTTGCCAATGACTACGGGAAAAATTTGATCGCCACCTAAGAAGACTACCACACCGCGATCGCGCCATTCCCAATTGTCAAAAGTCTTACCCCACAGGAGAAACTGCCAAAAATGCTCTGCTGATTGTACTCTGTCTACTTCTGGATAGGAAAGAGCGATCGCCCCTTCTTTGCCCGTAGCATTTGGACAAGGTGACAAAACCACAGAAATCCTCACCACAGAAGAATCATCCCCTAGTTTTTCCCGCAAAGCCTTAACAACAGGACGCACCCAGGTAGTAACTTCACCAGGGCCATTCGAGAGAATCAAAATATCAACTGGAGTCATTGGTCATTAGTCATTGTCATCTCCCAATATTCCCATATTCCCCAAGCTCTACTCCCCACTCCCCAAATATTACGATTTTGTTACATAAATGTGAGTAAACACTTTTATTATTTGTCAATATTTATAAATAAATATTTATTTTTTTATATCGATTTGTGTCATGTAGACCACGAAATGCTCAAATGGTAAGGTTTTTCTGATAAAAAATTAATATTGCCGAAAAAAAGAAGTAACTCTGGCGGCAGATGTCGCTGAGAACTTCAGTTTAGAGAACATCAAAGGAGCCAATCTGCATGTTCACACACGTCAAGTCCACCATTAGACATATTGCGCCTGATAACTTACGCGGACGTAATTTAATCAAGGTGGTCTATGTCGTGCTTGAGTCCCAGTATCAAAGTGCATTGTCGCAAGCTGTTAGCACGATAAACTCGAACAATCCCAATCTGGCGATTGAAATCAGTGGGTACTTGATCGAGGAACTCCGGGACCCAGAGAACTACGAAGAGTTCAAACGGGAAATGGAGACTGCTAATATCTTTATCGCCTCACTTATTTTCATAGAAGACTTAGCACAAAAAGTAGTTACAGCAGTCGAACCACACCGCGATCGCCTGGATGTTTCGGTTGTATTCCCATCCATGCCCGAAGTCATGCGCCTCAATAAAATGGGGAGCTTTTCCTTGGCACAGTTGGGTCAATCGAAGAGTGCGATCGCTCAATTCATGCGGAAGCGCAAAGAAAAATCCGGAGCAGGATTCCAAGATGGAATGCTTAAACTGCTGCGGACTCTGCCCCAAGTATTAAAGTTCTTGCCAATGGAAAAGGCACAGGACGCTCGACATTTCATGCTCAGTTTTCAGTATTGGCTTGGAGGTTCACCAGAAAACCTGGAAAATTTCTTGCTGATGTTAGCTGATAAATATGTATTAAAAGATGTAGATAAACAAAATTTTGCATCTCCCACTTATGAAGCGCCAGTTGTCTATCCCGATATGGGAATTTGGCATCCTTTGGCGACAACCATGTTTGAGGATATAAAAGAATACCTGAATTGGTACACTGCCCGCAAAGATATTTCTAGTGATTTAAAAGATCCCTTAGCTCCTTGTGTGGGTTTAGTATTACAACGCACGCACCTAGTTACAGGTGATGATGCCCATTATGTAGCCATTGTCCAGGAATTGGAATCACTTGGAGCCAGAGTAATTCCTGTATTTGCTGGGGGATTGGATTTTTCCAAACCCGTGGATGCTTACTTTTATGAACCGACTACCAAAACAACGCTGATTGATGCAGTGATTTCCTTGACTGGCTTTGCCTTAGTGGGTGGTCCAGCTAGACAAGACCATCCCAAAGCCATTGAATCACTCAAACGCCTGAATCGTCCTTATATGGTAGCGTTGCCCTTAGTCTTCCAAACCACAGAAGAGTGGATGGATAGCGACTTGGGCTTACATCCCATTCAAGTAGCTTTGCAAATTGCTATTCCTGAATTAGATGGAGCCATTGAGCCGATAATTTTATCAGGTAGAGATGGGACAACCGGGAAAGCACACGCACTGCAAGATCGAGTAGAAGCCATAGCGCAAAGAGCCTTAAAATGGGCTAATCTGCGCCGCAAGCCCAAACTCGACAAAAAAGTTGCCATCACCGTTTTCAGCTTCCCCCCAGATAAAGGCAACGTCGGCACCGCCGCTTACTTAGATGTATTCGGTTCCATATATGAAGTCTTAAAAGGGCTAAGAAACAACGGCTACGACGTGCAAGACATCCCTGAAAACGCCCAAGCATTAATGGAACAAGTCATCCACGATGCCCAGGCCCAGTATGCCAGCCCAGAACTGAACATCGCTTACAAGATGTCAGTCCCAGAGTATGAAGCACTCACCCCCTACTCCCAACGCCTAGAAGAAAACTGGGGACCACCTCCCGGAAACCTCAACAGCGACGGGCAGAACCTACTAATTTACGGCAAACAATTTGGTAACGTCTTCATCGGCGTACAGCCCACATTTGGTTACGAAGGCGACCCGATGCGGCTATTGTTCTCCCGTTCCGCCAGTCCTCACCACGGCTTTGCAGCTTACTACACTTACCTAGAACGCATTTGGGGCGCGGATGCAGTACTGCACTTTGGTACTCATGGTTCCTTGGAATTCATGCCAGGTAAGCAGATGGGGATGTCTGGAGATTGTTACCCAGATAACCTAATTGGTTCAATTCCCAACCTGTATTACTACGCAGCCAATAACCCCAGTGAAGCGACCATTGCTAAACGCCGCAGTTACGCTGAAACAATTTCCTACCTCACACCACCCGCAGAAAACGCCGGGTTATATAAAGGTTTGAAAGAACTCAGCGAATTAATAGCTTCATACCAAACCTTAAAAGATAGTGGGCGCGGCATTCCCATTGTTAACACGATCATGGATAAATGCCGGATCGTCAACCTAGATAAAGATATTAACTTACCAGAAACCGATGCCAAAGAAATGACCGCCGATGAGCGAGATCATATTGTTGGTAGCGTCTACCGGAAGTTAATGGAAATTGAATCTAGGCTGTTACCTTGTGGGTTGCACGTCATTGGTAAACCACCAAGTGCGGAAGAAGCAGTAGCTACCCTAG
>NZ_JAYGHH010000042.1:0-4424 GCF_034931045.1 Nodularia sp. UHCC 0506 | reverse complement strand
CATTGGTAGTTTAGATCGTCAAGAAGAAGAAATTCTCAGCTTACCCCGAATCATTGCCAGCAGCATCGGGCGTGACATAGACGACATTTACAAAAACAGCGACCTTGGCAATTTAGAAGATGTCCAGTTATTACAAGACATCACCTTAGCCACCCGTGATGCCGTGGGCGCACTGGTAAAAGCGCAAACCGACGCAGAGGGCAGAGTTTCTTTGGTTTCCCGGTTGAACTTCTTCAACATGGGTAAAAAAGAACCTTGGGTAGAAGCTTTACATAAAGCCGGCTATCCCAAAGTTGACCCAGAGCGCTTAAAGCCACTGTTTGAGTATTTGGAATTCTGCTTAAAACAAGTTTGTGCAGATAACGAACTCGGCGCATTACTCCAAGGCTTAGAAGGCGAATATGTTCTACCTGGCCCTGGTGGAGATCCCATCCGCAACCCGGATGTACTGCCCACAGGTAAAAATATCCATGCCCTCGACCCCCAATCAATTCCCACAGCCGCCGCAGTTCAATCAGCCAAAATCGTTGTAGATCGGCTGTTGGCACGTAATAAGGCAGAAAATGAGGGTAAATGGCCAGAAACTATCGCCTGTGTCCTCTGGGGAACCGATAACATCAAAACTTACGGTGAATCCCTGGCACAAATCATGTGGATGATTGGTGTCCGTCCTGTTCCCGATGCTTTGGGAAGAGTGAACAAGTTAGAGTTAATACCTTTAGAAGAGTTGGGACGACCCAGAATTGATGTAGTCATCAACTGTTCTGGTGTATTCCGTGACTTGTTCATTAACCAAATGAACCTGCTAGACCAAGGCGTGAAAATGGCAGCTGAGGCTGATGAACCCTTAGAAATGAACTTTGTTCGCCAACACGCTTTGAAACAAGCTGAGGAAATGGGAATTAATCTCAGACAAGCAGCGACTCGCGTATTCTCCAATGCTTCTGGTTCCTACTCGTCAAATATTAACTTGGCGGTAGAAAACAGCACTTGGGATAGTGAAGCCGAATTGCAGGAGATGTACCTGAGACGGAAATCGTTCTCTTTTAATTCCGATAACCCCGGTGTGATGGATGAGTCACGGCAGATGTTTGAAACTTCTTTGAAAACTGCTGATGCAACTTTCCAAAATCTGGACTCTTCGGAAATTAGCTTAACGGACGTTTCCCACTACTTTGACTCAGATCCTACTAAGTTAGTAGCAAGTCTGCGTAAAGATGGTAAGACACCAGCATCATACATTGCAGACACTACCACAGCCAATGCACAAGTGCGATCGTTAACAGAAACCGTGCGTTTAGATGCGCGTACCAAGTTGTTAAATCCCAAATGGTACGAAGGGATGTTATCTCACGGTTACGAAGGTGTACGCGAACTTTCCAAACGGTTGGTAAATACCACTGGTTGGAGTGCGACAGCCGGCGCTGTGGATAACTGGATTTACGAGGATACGAACGAAACCTTCATCAAAGATGAAGAAATGCAGAAACGGTTGATGAATCTCAACCCCCATTCTTTCCGCAAGATTGTTTCCACTTTGTTGGAAATGAATGGTCGCGGTTATTGGGAGACTAGCGATGACAATTTAGATCGTCTACGTGAGTTGTACCAAGAAGTTGAAGACCGGATTGAAGGGATTGAGTAAACATTCTCCGTCTGGATAAAGCATATCAACTTTAGGGACACAGATATATTTCTGTGTCCGTTTTTTATGTCATAAAAATCTTGACGTGATATCATAATATGATATCCTATGAATTAGGTCGTAACCAAATACAAGCTCAAGAAAGGAGTTAACAAAACAATCAAACATTCTGTCAAACTAGGTTTAACGCGTTTAAATTTTGTCTATGGTCTCAATACTGGTGCTGTCAGTAGCTTCATTGCCAGTTGACTCCTTCCTGTCACTTTGCTGGGTTATGAACCTGTAATAACATCTCCAGGTAGTAATGAATGGCTATTAATAATAAACAAAGAAAAACTTTAGAATTAATTTTTACCAATCCTGTCCCAGCAAATATTATTTGGCAAGATATTGAAAGTCTATTTATAGCTTTGGGTGCTGATGTTAGTCAAGGAAGTGGTTCAAGAGTTAGAGTTAAATTAAATGAGGTAAGGGGGTTTTTTCATGAACCACATCCTGAAAAAGAAACCGATAAAGGAGCGGTAAAATCAGTGAGAGAATTTTTGATCAAAGCAGGAATTGAACCATAAATAGTTGAGTTAATTTATAATTAGTCCATATTGAAGATTTGAGGTAATTACAAAAATTGCCCCAACCACAATTAAATCAAATTAAGGTTATTAGAGTTATGTTGACTTATAAAGGATACTCAGCATCAATTGAAGTAGATGTAGAAGCAGGAATACTTTTTGGTCGTGTTCTTGATATTAATGATGTAATTACTTTTAAAGCTAAAACGGTAGAAGAAGCACGTCAAGAATTTCAGACTTCTATTGATGGGTATTTAGCTTTTTGCGAAGAATTAGGAGAAGAACCGGATAAACCTTTTTCTGGAAAATTACCATTTCGTACAACTCCAGAACATCATCGTAAAATTTTTATTGCTGCTAAAAAAGCAGGAAAAAGTATCAATGCTTGGATGGATGAAATTTTAATCAATGCTGCTGAAAAATCAGTCAAAGCATAGATTATTATATGGATAATATAACGTTGTATCTACCTCCGTCAATTGAAATAACTGATGATCAATTCTTTGAAATGTGTCAAATCAATGAATTAATCAAAATTCAACGTAATGCTGATGGTAGTCTGATATTAAAGCCTTTATTGGGTGGTATATCTAGCAATATTAATGCTGGTTTAACTGCTCAGTTAGCGAATTGGAATGATCATGAATCGCTAGGTGTAGCTTTTGGTTCTGATGTCGGTTTTATTTTACCAAATGGTGCAATACTTTCACCTAATACAGCTTGGATTAAGTTAGAAAGATGGGATAGTTTAACGGAGGAGCAAAAAGAAAAGTTTCCCCCGATTTGTCCTGATTTTGTGGTTGAATTACTTTCCCCAAGTGATACTTTGAAGGTTGCACAGAAAAAGATGAGGGAATATCTAGATAATGGTGTGCGTTTAGGTTTATTAATTAATCGTAAATCTCGGCAAGTTGAGATTTATAGACAAGGAAAAGAGGTTGAGGTTTTGGAGTCTCCTGCTACCGTGTCAGGGGAAGACGTGTTAAATGGTTTTATTTTAAATTTGGGGATGATTTGGTAATCTCAGATTAAATATAGGAGCCATTAGATACTGATTTGATGTCTTGTTTCAAATTATTTACGTCACGATTAAAGTCGTGCATTAATTTTTGCTTTTCACCAAAGTTATCCCTCAAAAATGATTTTTCAAATTCATCTAACTTATTGTTACTATCTTTAATATTTTCCATGTCATATTGTAAATCATCAAGTTTTCTTGTACATTCTTTTACAGTGTTCAATATTGATTGGTCTTCAATTCTTTGGGAAATTGATGGATAAAGTCTTCCAGCAATATAATGTTTCACTAAATATTTAGTTTCTTCTCGTCTCAAGTCAATTTCTGAAGCATAGCTAATATAGCTTTTAAAGCATTGCGTAGATATTTTCAAACAGAGTTTAGCTCCATCTGACATTGAATTTGATAATTTAATAAAATCATCTTCAACTTGCTTATGATGCCATTCATGAGCCATTAATAAAGCATCATAGTTACTATTATTTCTTAATGTTTTGGCATCTTTTAATATTTTACCTATTGTAGGAAATAAACGATCAGAATTAGGGAATTGCAAACAATCTTTATAATAACTACAAAGTTGCGCTAATGTAAATTTATCTTCAGGCGAGCTTTGAAAACCTGCATTTCTCGCTAATTTTTTTAGCCAATTACCAGAAAAAAGGTTAGTATTTCCGCTTCTATTCTGACCTCTAAATAAATTTCTAATATCTTCGTGTCCGTTTTGTTGTGGATAATCACCAACAGCTAGAAAAATAATCAATCTAGCACTGTGAAGAATTGAATAATAACTAGCCGTAGTAGACCAGTTTAATTTATCGTTATTTTTTAAATCAATCCCTACAGCAAAATCTGAAGCTGCTGAAATGTAAAGACATAATGCTACGTATAACTTCTGTGCTTGTCTCTCATCACTCTGATACCAAAATTGATTAGATTGAAACTGACTAAAATCCATAAATAAAATATATTTCTATTTTTTTAAATTAGTATCAATTATAACATATAACATATAACATATAACATAAAAACAACTATTAATTTTGGTTATTGTTAAAATTTGAAAAAATATTATAAATAATATAAATCCTTATACACAGATTATCGTCCTGTGAGTATCTACGCTTTTGGCAAATTTGCAAAGGGTGCATTAGCCAAGCTTACCAGAGGCGATAGTCATAAGGAAGAATAT
>NZ_JAYGHH010000041.1:39474-50952 GCF_034931045.1 Nodularia sp. UHCC 0506 | reverse complement strand
TTAAATATGTCGATGCTGTGAGAAATGCTCCTTATATCAACTTAATTCATATTGATGCAGCAATAGACACAGCAGCTTGGAAGCTTGTGAAAACAAGAGAAGATAAAACTTGGTCTTTGGTAGATAGTACCTCTTTTATAGTTATGCAACAGTTTGGTATTCAACAGGCATTAACTACAGACCATCATTTTGAGCAAGCTGGCTTTATTCGTTTGTTGAAATCTGAATAAAGAAATAGTCCAGTAGTGGCGTGACAAGCTTAAAATATTGCAAAAAATTGTAGATTGGGTTGACGTTAGGAAACCCAACATCATTGGTCGCGTTGGGTTGCGCTGCGCTTAACCCAACCTACTTCTAATGCACTATTTTAGGCTTGTAACGCCACTACTGTTATTTGCTACGGTTATTTGTGGTTGCCCAGATGGGAGATGTGCGTGGGGTGATGTAGTGATAATTTTAGGTGATATCCGGGTTGGAACATCGCAGTTAAGAACTGTATGATGAATTATGAATTATGAAGTTTGAATTAAAAAAATCCAAATTTAGCTTCACAATTCATAATCTATCAGCTTTCAACCTGAAGTCAAAATGCCATAACCAGCTTGAGTTTTGGGCTACTGTGTTCTAACTCAAAACTCTGAACTTCACCAAATTAGCCCAGGGTTTAAGCCATTTGATTTTCAATCGCCCAACGCGCTAGTTCGGTGCGGTTGTGGAGGTTGGTTTTACCCAACATATTGGACACATGGCTTTCAACTGTGCGCTGACTAACGTTTAATTCTTCAGCAATTTCCCGGTTAGCTAAACCCCTAGCTACAAACTGTACTACTTTCAGTTCTGTGGGGGTTAACTGGACATCAAAGGGAACCTGAATACGGGAACCGTTTTCACCTCCTTTGGCTTGGTGTTCTTTCCAACGAGTAGTTTGCTTGAGTGAAGATTCTACTTGTGCTACGAGTTCTTCTGGTTCAAAGGGCTTAACCATATATACGTCAGCCCCTTTATTCAGACCTTTAACTCGGTCTGCACTTTGTCCTTTTGCTGAGAGGAAAAGTACGGGAATCCAGCCGGTGCGTTCATTTTGTCGGACTTGTTCCACAAAAGTGTATCCGTCCATTTCCGGCATCATTACGTCACAGATGATCATATCTGGAATATCTTGTTCAAGAATATCCAGAGCTTCTCGTCCATTTTCGGCAGTGTTGACTTCATAGCCTCTGAATTCCAGGTAATCCTTCACCAGCAAGATGAGGTTAGGGTCATCATCAATCAGTAGCAGTCTTTTATGATCTTTCATGCTGGGTTCTTTCATAGCAGTGGCACTTGTCGCGCTTCGGTCCATCAAGGTCTTGAATGGTTATCCTTTATGGTGGATCATTGAGATGTTGTCCTTTATCCTACTTAACTTGCCTTTGCTTTCTGGAAATTTCAAAAGTGGTGAACACTTGATCTAAGATTTCCAGCTCATTGGTAAAATCCGGTAAGGATACGTAGAGCAATAGTATTTATAATGCGCTATTATATATCGCTTTGAAAGGGGCGGGTGAAAAAACACTGATTAAATATCATCTTTCCGATTCATGAGGTACGTATTGGCTCAAGATGACCCTAACTTCAAAACAACCCGCGCTTTCAGATGCTTACTGCTTTATCATATCCTGCGGATGTTCAGCCTTTATCAAAGGTTTATCAGCAAGTAGGGGAATTTTCGGCAAAAGATGGGTTAAAAATGCATATTCTTCCACCATCATGATGCCTATCAAGTGTTCTGGATGATTGGCTCAATAACTTCTGGTTTTGCTGGGCAATACCAGGCACCATCTGGATAGAACACCATTATCGGTCTAGAACCACAAACTCGCAAGCAATTGGCTTTAGTCCTAACGATGCAAATGGGAGACTGTCTTGGGGCTGATCAAGTTTTAACTATTGAATTCGCCATTTTTTTGGTATTCCCAAGATTCCAGACTAACTCGTTTTGCACAGAAGTTAGCAACTGTCTCGTCAGCACAGATCAAAATTTGTCGCTGAATTTCCGCCATTCCTAAAGTTTCTACACAATTACTTAAGGCTTTGTCATTCAAGGATTGAGTGGCTTTGGGGATTTGACGGCAGCACTGGATCACTGTAATGTTACTCATCGAGCAGCACCCTGATTACAGTTCTATAACAATTTCCCGGCTTTGCAAATAAATTTAGCGATATAAAAATATTCGTAACTTACCGAGCAAAACCTGATAGATAAAAATATTTGAGTATTTATACTTAAGTAATTAAGCGATCGCCTAGTGCGGGAACCCGTACTCAAGTCCTCGTTGCCATCTTATGCTGGTTTTAGGTAGATTAGCACTCAGGAGTTGAGAGTGCTAACTCTAAGAGAAGAGAAAAGAAAATAAATATTTATGGCAGCTGTAACTTTAAGCGTTTCCACAGTTAAACCCCTAGGCGATCGCGTTTTCGTAAAAGTGAGCGCCCCCGAAGAAAAGACCGCAGGTGGACTGTTTTTACCCGATAATGCCCAGGAAAAACCCCAAGTAGGCGAAGTAGTCGCTCTTGGCCCTGGCAAGCGTAACGATGACGGTAGCCGTCAAGAATTAGACATTAAAACCGGCGATAAAGTGTTGTACTCCAAGTACGCTGGCACCGACATCAAGCTAGGCACAGAAGAATACGTACTGCTTTCAGAAAAAGACATCTTAGCAGTCGTTATGTAATGGGGAATGGGGAGTAGGGAGTAGGAAGTGGGAAAAAAATGCCCAACGCCCAACACCCAACACCCAAAGCCTAATTCCAAATCAAATTGACTTACTCCCTGAATTGAGACAAATATGGCAAAACGCATTATTTACAACGAAAACGCCCGTCGCGCCCTGGAACGAGGCATTGACATCTTGGCTGAAGCCGTAGCTGTTACCCTTGGCCCCAAAGGTCGTAACGTAGTCCTAGAAAAGAAATTTGGCGCGCCCCAAATCGTCAATGACGGTGTCACCATCGCCAAAGAAATCGAACTAGAAGACCATATCGAAAATACTGGCGTAGCTTTGATTCGTCAAGCTGCTTCCAAGACCAATGACGCTGCCGGTGATGGTACTACAACTGCCACCGTTTTGGCTCACGCGATGGTTAAGGAAGGCTTACGCAACGTTGCGGCAGGCGCTAATGCAATTTCTTTGAAGCGCGGTATTGATAAAGCTTCCGCCTTCTTGGTAGAGAAAATTGCTGAACACGCTCGTCCAGTAGAAGATTCTAAATCCATTGCCCAAGTTGCTGCGATTTCAGCTGGTAACGACGAAGAAGTGGGTCAGATGATTGCCCAAGCAATGGACAAAGTAGGCAAGGAAGGCGTAATTTCCCTAGAAGAAGGGAAATCTATGACCACCGAGCTAGAAATAACCGAAGGGATGCGCTTTGAGAAAGGCTATATCTCTCCTTATTTCGCTACCGATGCTGAACGCATGGAAACGGTCTTTGATGAGCCTTACCTGCTAATCACTGACAAGAAGATTGCTTTAGTACAAGACCTTGTACCAGTTTTAGAGCAAGTAGCTCGCTCTGGTCGTCCTTTGGTGATTATCGCCGAAGATATTGAAAAAGAAGCTTTAGCGACTTTGGTAGTTAACCGCTTGCGTGGTGTACTGAATGTTGCGGCTGTAAAAGCTCCTGGTTTTGGCGATCGCCGTAAAGCGATGCTAGAAGATATTGCGGTTCTGACTGGTGGTACATTAGTCACCGAAGATGCAGGTCTGAAGCTAGAAAATACCAAGCTGGAAAGCCTCGGTAAAGCTCGCCGTGTCACCATTACCAAGGACACAACAACAATTGTTGCTGAAGGTAACGAAGCCCCTGTGAAGGCTCGTTGCGAACAAATCCGTCGTCAGATGGATGAAACCGAATCTTCTTACGACAAAGAGAAGCTGCAAGAACGTCTTGCTAAACTCTCTGGTGGTGTAGCTGTGGTGAAAGTGGGTGCAGCCACTGAAACCGAAATGAAAGATAAGAAACTACGCCTAGAAGACGCGATCAACGCCACCAAAGCTGCTGTTGAAGAAGGGATTGTTCCCGGCGGTGGTACAACTCTAGCTCACCTTGCTCCTCAATTAGAAGATTGGGCAAAAGCTAATCTCAAAGATGAAGAGTTGATTGGTGCTTTGATTGTCGTTCGTGCTTTACCCGCGCCTCTGAAGCGGATTGCTGAAAACGCCGGCCAAAATGGTGCTGTAATTGCTGAACGTGTGAAAGAGAAAGAATTCAACGTCGGCTACAATGCTGCAACCAACGAATTCGTTGATTTGTTAGGTGCTGGTATTGTTGACCCTGCTAAGGTAACTCGTTCTGCTCTGCAAAACGCTGCTTCTATCGCTGGTATGGTGTTGACAACCGAATGTATTATCGTTGACAAGCCTGAGCCTAAAGATGCTGCTCCTGCTGCCGGCGGTGGTATGGGTGGCGGTGACTTCGATTACTAATATTCTGTAGTCACATAAATAAATTGAAAAATAGCTGCTTCCTGATGGGGGTGGCTGTTTTTTTGTGTCATACAAGTGATCGAATCGTTCCCTCACCTCCAATTATGGGGGAACAAGAATTTTCAAAGTCCCCCAAATTTGGGAGATTTAGGGGGCAAAACAGGCTCAAACGCAGACAAGCAGGACTTGTGTGTACACGTGTCATACAACAGGAAGAATATGGCTTCATCAAGTTGAGAAGCCAATAGCCGGTGTGTACGCGGACTTAATCAGAAAAGGGGCTGGGGGTGAGGTTAGTGTATTTTATTAAATCCGCATTCCTAAACTTTAATTAGCGTTGATAAAGTTTTGAATATCTCTAGCTACAATCCCAGGACAAGAACTGGGTAAATCATTACCAGCATGAGCAATTATTTGCAACTCGACTTTAGGAAGCAGCTGAGTGTAGGTCTGAGTTTTAACTACTGCATCTAGTAAATCTTGACCACCTTGTAAAATCAAAACTGGAACTTCCATCAAGTGCAATCTTTTATGCAGAAATTCCGCTTCAATTTCCGATTGCCGCCTTTGAAATAATAACTGAAATGAATTAGGATATGCCAACAATTTTTGACGCAAATTAAAATCTTTTTCCAACTTTTCTTTCAAACCCAAAATTTTATTCAAAGGTCGAAACCATTTTAATGATTGCGAAAATATTGGGGGACGACTCACTAATTTTCGCATTTTCCGCGAATTTTTTTCTTGTCCTTCTATACCTACACCTTCTGGCGCTAGTAATACTAAAGCACAAACTTGGTCTGGATACTTTAAAGCATAGCTAGCGGCAATCCAAGCGCCAATAGAATAGCCTACTAAATAAACTTTTTCTAATCTCACGGCTTGTAAAAATTCAGCAATACATTCCACATGAAAATCAATTGAGTGATGAACATGAGGATTTTCTGACTCACCAAATCCTAATAAATCTGGTGAAAGGCAATGAAAATTTTGAGATAGTGAATTAATCACTGATACCCATTGACTGCTATCGTTCCAAGCCCCATGCAAAAAAATTACAGGCGTACCTTCACCAGCCTCTCGCCAGAATAATAGCCCTTGAGAAAGTTTTCTCCGGGAGTTATGAAATAGGGTATCCATTTTAATTTAATGTTAAATCAATAGGCAAAAATAGCTTTATGCCAGTGTTGTCAAACCATTCAAATAGTCTTGTAACTGTCGAGTATGGTCATGAGACATTTTTCCTAGAGGTAAAGAATCAGCCGTAAAAGCGTGAATTTCCGTAACTTCTAAAGTATCTTGAATCTCCATTTTTCCTTCAACTTCCGCTTCTACCACAACACAAATTGAATGAATGCGGGGATCTCTGTCAGGTGATGAGTAAACCCCTACCAAACGGGTAATTTTTATCAACTCCAGTCCTGTTTCTTCTATCAATTCTCGGTTGACTGTTTTAGGAATATCCTCTCCCCAATCCACCATGCCTCCAGGTAATGCCCAGCAGCCATCATCACGCCGCTTAATCAGCACAATTCGACCATCTGGTAATATCGGAATTATACTAGCGCCAGTAATGGGATGACGGAAGATTATGCCAAGTACCGTTTGTCCTATACGCCATAAGTTACGTGTGGACTGAACAACTGTTGCAAAAAAAAGCAAGAACATTCAAACCTAAGTTATGTATATGTGTTGTGTTCTCTAATTTCCGACAATTTACATAAAATCCATGATTATATGGTTAACTTTTGTGTAACACAAACAAATATGTTTGTAGTTGAGAATTTTATTCTCACGACTTCGTATTGTATATCAATCTTCCCATTTGTTGCCAAAAAACAGAATTTAGTGTTTATTTATACATGAGTATTTTATGGATGATTTACCTACTTTAGATGAAAAATACTATGATTCTAATTAAAAGTAACAGTTAATCTGACATTTCTTTATAGCATATCAAACATGGTAGCTTATTTTTTGTTTTTATTTTTAATGTTTTCCATTAATGTGATTGATCAATTCAAAAGTCTTGAATTTAATGTTTAATTTGGTGCAACTTTTCTGAAAAGACACAATACTAGGTTTGTATTATATGCCTCTAAAACAATATATAAGAATCTAGTACCGCCGTGAAGTCAAAAGTCAAAAAGCTTTTACGTTGGGCTTTTGAATCTTTTGAAAGGGTATCCATATTTACGCCATGCTGTACTATAGGACTCCTATTTGAATTTTGATAGTTTGCGTGGGGTAAGCCATACAAAACGACCTATACCTTGATTCCTTCTTCCTTCTTCCCTGTTCCCTACCTCTACGAGTAAATATGGCTGCACCACTCCAGCTACAGAAACCAAACCGGATTCCTATAGATAAACAAATCTGAATGGTATTGACATAAATAAATTGTATACGATAGACTAGTATACTGTTAAAAGTATGTGGATGACTAAGCTAGGCCAAAAGTATATCAATAGCATAAGTAGCTAATATTGCTTATGTAATGCCTAGTTGCACTTTTTTGTTGTTTATTAAATGAGGTGAACATGGCCAAGCGCCGTAACCCGAAAAAAGAAAAGGCGCTACGGAACCAGGCGTATGCCAGAAAGTTTCGTAAACGAACTACTACAGGAAGAATGCAGAGAAGGTTCCAACAAAGACCTCCGAAGAGTGAGGAAGAAGAAGGCGCAGCAGCAGCTGATACTGAATAAGCCGCCTGTTGAAATCCTTATCACTTAAATTTAAAATTTTTCAGGGCGTACATATAATATGTACGCCCTGATTTGTTCATTGGTATGGGTAACGCTACTAATGATGTTGAGTTTCCTTATGTCAGCCCAACCTACGAATTTTTGTCCTATGTGAAGCTGGCCACGCCACTATGAGGTTCAAGCCAATGAGGGTAAGATTTTTCGGTGTGTACACAGTGGACTCCCTTTCGGCGACGCTCACGGCGAAGCTTATTTCCTATTCACCAATTTGAATGCGGGCTGTAGCAATTGCCTGATTCACCTGTGAAAAACCTGTACCCCCATAACTGTTACGTGCTGCTACAACTTGACGGGGCGATATCGCTTCATAGATATCTGTAGCAAATGCTGGATGTAATTGTTGCCATTCTTCTAAGGTTAAGTCTTTTAACAATTTACCTGCGGCAATACTGGTTTTGACGACTTTTCCCACGAGATTATAAGCTTCCCGGAAGGGAACACCCTTTGCTGCTAGATAATCTGCTACATCGGTGGCATTGGAAAAATCTTCAGCTACGGCTGCGGCTAAACGTTGGGTACGAAATTCTAAGCCTTCTCGCAACAAGATTGTCATTGCTTCTAGAGAAGCTTTAATGGTGTTAACGCTGTCAAATAAACCTTCTTTATCTTCTTGCAGGTCTTTATTATATGCCAGAGGTAGGCCTTTCATCATTACCAGCATGGCTTGGAGATGACCAAATACCCGCCCAGTTTTTCCCCGTACTAATTCTGGTACGTCGGGGTTTTTCTTTTGGGGCATAATGCTGGAACCAGTGGCGCAGCTATCTTTGAGGATGATAAAACGAAATTCTTCAGATGACCAGAGAATGATTTCCTCGGAAAGACGGCTGAGGTGAACCATGATTAAGCTCGCAGCACAGAGAAATTCGATGGCAAAATCGCGATCGCTTACTCCATCCAAGCTATTAGCATAAACACTCTCAAATTGCAAGAGTTCGGCTGTATAATGTCTGTCAATGGGGAAAGTTGTTCCTGCCAATGCACCACACCCTAGTGGCGAAATATTCACTCGGCGGCTAACATCCTCCAGGCGTTCCCAGTCCCGTTGTGCCATTTGGAAATATGCCAAGAGGTGATGGGCTAAACTTAGGGGTTGGGCGCGTTGTAGGTGAGTATAGCCAGGAATTAAAGTTTCAACGTGCTGTTCGGCTATATCTAGCAATACACCTTGAAATTCGCGCAATTGGCTACGGATAGCTGTGATTTGGTCGCGCAGATAGAGTCTGGTGTCAGTACCAACTTGGTCATTACGCGATCGCGCGGTATGCAGCTTTTTACCCACATCACCCACAATTTCCGTTAATCGCCGTTCCACAGCAAAATGCACATCTTCTGCATCAATTCCCGGCTGAAATTTGCCTTGGCGATATTCTTGGCGAATTTGTTCTAAACCTGCCACCAGTTTTTCCCCCTCATCTGGGGAAATAATACCTGTGTGAGCCAACATTTTGGTATGAGCTTGAGAACCAGTCAGGTCATATTCAATTAATTCAATATCAAAACCTATACTGGCATTAAAACGAGCGATCGCAGGATGCAATGCTGATTCAAATCGTTGACTCCACGTTTGTTCTTTGGTCATAGATGATTAGGAAATTAGGAAGTGGAGAGTGGAGATGTCTATTCAGAAAGACACAATAGAAATTTATCATTTATTTCCTTCCCCAGTCCCCAGTTCCTAGTCCCTAATACAAGTCGGCGTAAATAAACAGATCAATTTAAATCAATGAAAAGCTTATAGAATCAGGCTTTTGACTTTTGATTTTCGCCTTGCAGTCCTTAACCGTAACTTGTCAGACTCCGAAGCATATAGCCAATAACTAGACCAATCAATAACGCCCACACTTGACCAGATTCTACAAAATTGTTCCAAGTTCTTTGCATTTGACCTACAACGTCTGGATCGTTAATTTTTTGCGCTAGTAGCGTCATATTTACTGGCAGTTGCCAAACTAATTGAGATATTACACCGCTGAAGTTGTTCATAGCTTGGTAATTTATAGGTGATGAAAGGTAATCTTTAGTAATAAGTTTTCGGTTTTTACCCAATAAACACTGACTACCCATTGAAATCTTACGATAACTTGTCTGTATCAACTCAAGATGTCGCAAATCATAACCGTAATTTCTCAGCCGTTCGCAGGATTTGCCCCGCCAGCACAGCAGCACCAAAGCCATTATCTATATTGACTACACCTATACCAGCAGCACAGGAGTTGAGCATTGTCAATAAAGGCGATAATCCACCAAAACTCGCACCATAACCAATACTGGTAGGAACAGCAATCACCGGACAATCTGCCAAACCTGCGACAACGCTAGGCAAAGCACCTTCCATCCCTGCCACAACAATGAGAACTGAAGCTGATTCAATTAAATGGCGATTACTTAGCAAACGGTGAATCCCTGCCACACCCACATCCCAAAGACGCTGGACACGAAAGCCAGAAAGTTCTGCTGTGACAGCCGCCTCTTCAGCTACAGCTAAATCAGCAGTGCCGGCAGAGAGAATACCAATTAACCCCTCAATTTTAGGTTCGATGATAGGGGGAGTAATCGCACAAATTCGCGCCAATTCGTAATACTGCAAATCTATAATCTTTGCTTGCAGTGCTGTATAAACTGCTGGTTCAATGCGGGTTGCCATGACCACCGCATTACGCCGGCGCATTACTCCCATAATTTGAGCAATCTGTTGAGGAGTTTTACCTGGCCCCCAAATGACTTCCGGAAAACCAGTTCTGAGTTCGCGGTGGTGGTCAATTTTGGCAAATTCACCCACAGGTTCATAGGCTAAATCTTTGAGTGCATCTAATGCCATATCTGGGGTAACTTTACCATTGGCAACTGCTTGGAGGAGCGATCGCAAAGTTTCAGGTTGAGTCACAGTAATTTTAGGTTAGGGGATGAAAAATAATACGTTAAATCTAATTTACCTACTGAGTAACTTTAATTTCATAAATGTTCCAGAATGCGCCTCCTAAAACGGAGTATTGAATACCTTCAAATTTATTACGTACTGCTGACAAAGAGTAAGGATTCACCAAGTAAATAAACGGTAAATTTTCCTGGGTAATCCTCTGAGTTTCAGCATAAATTTCTTTGCGCTTGGCTTCGTCTAATTCCCTTGCAGCTTGAATATAAAGTTTACCAATTCTGTCCTCCCACGGCGCAACTTCCCAGCCTTCGATGGGCTTTTGTCCGGCTTGGGGTTTTTGATTAAACATATGTAATCCACCTTCAGGGGCCCAGACGTGAGCGCCATTATTCGGTTCTAAACCACCAGTCAAGCCTAATAATGAAGCATCCCAATCAAGAGTATTACTTAGTTTATCTATGTAAGTATTCCATGCCAACGGAGTAAAATCGACTTGCATCCCGATTTTGCCTAAATCTTGTCTAATTTGCGCCCCCATTGCTTCCCGGATTCGGTTTCCGGCATTCGTCAATAAAGTGAAGCGAACCCTGTTACCTTCAGCATCTAATAGTTGCTCTTGGGAATTATATTTAAATCCAGATTTTTTGAGTAATTCCTTGGCTTTTGCTGGATTATAGTCGTAGGTTTTCAGTCCTTCTTCAGCCGAAAGATAAAAGGGACTTTGGATGGTAATTGGTGAATCTTGAGTTTGACCCAAGCCACGAAAAGTATTATTAATCATGGTTTGGCGGTCAATAGCATAAGCTACAGCCTGCCGAAATTCCACTGTATTGAACCAACGTGATTTTATCGGATCTACTAGCGGTTTACCGTCTCTGCTACCTTTATTGAGATTAAATACAACAAATGATGTTCCAGTAGAGGGTCCGCCATTGTAGATTGCGAAATTACCCTGTTTTTCTTGCTTTTTTAACAAGGAAAAGTAATCTGGTGTGACGGCTATAGAATCTAAACTACCAGAACGAAATTGTAATAATGAAGTATCTGTAGATTCCACAATTGACCATACAACCCGTTCAATATAGGGTTGAGATTCTCCTTGTGGACCTTTACGCCAATAGTAGGGGTTACGCTGGAAAATCACACGTTGATTTGTGTCATAACGCTCTAACTTGTAAGGGCCATTGACGATAATTTCATCAACGGGAGTATCAACGCCCCACTTGCTGAGAAATATTGGTTTACCTTCTTGGTCTTTTGTCTGGATAGATTCTTTGAGGATATGGGCAGGTAAAATTGGTACTCCTAAAGTTCCTAAAAATGGTGCAAATGGTTCTGGTGTTGTGAATTTGACCCGCCGATCATCGAT
>NZ_JAYGHH010000041.1:29687-39449 GCF_034931045.1 Nodularia sp. UHCC 0506 | reverse complement strand
CTGCACATTAGGTAATGCCCGACTTTCACCAATCCGTAAAATGTCTTTAATATTAGAGGGAATTTCTGCGTTTAGGTAAATATCATTGAAGGTAAAAACTACATCATCTACTGTTAATGGTTGACCGTCAGACCATTTTAAATTTTCTCTTAGGGTAAAAATAAATCCTAATTTATCATCCGTAATTTCCCATGATTCTGCTAAAATTGGCTCAATATCGCCAGTTATGGGGTTTTGGTTGGTTAATCCCTCGTAAGTTAAACCAAATATATTAGGAACTTCTGAACTGAGGGCATAGTTAAAGGTTTTGGGGTCACTCAGAATGCTGTTGACTAATTGTGGTACTTGCGCGGCTGTACTTTTAAAGTTAGATGGATTGCAAGCAGCAATTGTAATGGCTGTTATTGAAGCTAGAATTATTGGTAAATAAAAACGTTTAATTTCTGATAGAAAACTGGTAAATTTCATAATTTAAATGTAATATTTTTACTCAAATAAATCAACTGAGATTTTAGCTAAATCAGATTTTTTGGTATTTATTGAAACCAGGGACACAAGTGAATTTTTCGTCTGCTCAATTAATTTTAATTATTAATTAAAATTATGAGATTTAAGTTATTCCGGCTTCTCACCATACCAACCATGATTTTCCATTCTCATTACTCTAGGAAATATTTACTAATTAGACTAAAATAAATCATCATAAAGCTATTAATAAGACAACAGCATGAGCGCTAATCCCCTCTTCTCTGCCCACAGGACCTAACTTTTCGTTAGTAGTAGCTTTGATGCCAATTTGATTTGGTAGTAACTCTAAAACACTCGCTAACTTAGCACGCATTTTTTCAATATGCGGCTTCAATTTGGGACGTTCTGCTATTACTACCGAGTCAATATTACCTATCTGCCAGCCTTGCTCCTTAATCAGCTGATGTACTTGAGTTAATAGCACCAAACTATCTGCCCCAGCCCATTGAGGGTCTGTAGGGGGAAAATAATGGCCAATGTCCCCTAAAGATAATGCTCCCAACATGGCATCCATAATGGCGTGAGTAAGTACATCAGCGTCACTATGCCCCAATAAGCCCATTTCGTGAGGAATTTGGATTCCTCCTAAAATCAAAGCGCGATCGCGCACTAATCTGTGGATATCGTAGCCGTTACCAATACGAATTTTAGTCATTAGTCATTAAGTCATTTGTCATTGGTCATTGCTCATTGGGAAGTTTTTCTCCCCTCTGCTCCCTGCTCCCTGCCCCCTGCCTCTTCCCCCCTGCTTCTCCTGTTGCCATTTTTCCAGCAAATCGGGGCGGCGATCGCCTGTTCTTTGAATTTGTTGTTCATATCGCCATCGGGCAATTTCGGCATGATTTCCAGAGAGCAAAACATCTGGCACTTTCCAGCCCCGAAAGTTAGCTGGGCGAGTGTACTGGGGATAATCGAGCAATCCCTCCTCAAAGCTTTCTGACTTCAGCGACTCAACTTTGCCCACAGTGCCTGGTAGAAGCCTCACCACACCATTAAGTAATGCCATAGAGGGGATTTCCCCACCAGTGAGAATAAAATCGCCTAAAGACACCTCACGGGTCACTAAATGCAGCACCCTTTCATCTACACCCTCGTAATGACCACATATCACTACCAATTGATCATAATTTGTGGCCAATTCTTTTAAAAGGGGTTGATTTATGGTTTCGCCTTGGGGACTCATTAAAATAATTTCTCTGCGGGGTAGAGTGGGCAGCGACTCCACAGCAGTAAAAATCGGTTCTGGCTTCATCAGCATCCCCACGCCACCGCCGTAGGGTTCATCATCAGCTTTATGATGCTTATCAGTGGTAAAATCTCTGGGATTAACTAGATTCACTTGGGCAATCTGTTTAGCTAAGGCTTTAGCCAGCAGCCCAGAACTTAAAACTGAGGTAAAACAGTCAGGAAAAAGTGTAACTATATCAAAGCGCACAGTAATTCGTATTCGAGAACACTAATCTTAAATTTGAATGTCTAGCAAACATAATCAGTCAATGTAGGATAGAGCTACAGATAAGTTTAATCAATAGTGACTAAAACTACCAGAACTATTGATTTTATGTAGGATCAAAAGTTTTTCTAATTACTTAATTTGTGTTTAAATATTGTCACAAGTACATTTAAATTAATAATCTGACCAAGTTAACAACTTCGGTGGCTGTATAGGCCGAGCCTCAAAAAAAGCGTGTTAAAACCTGATAAACCCCAATACCAGAGGGAAAACGGACATTTTATTCAACGGGAAAAATCCCTGCATGAAAGTGTCAACTCTAGTCTCCCAAGCATTGTTTTGCCAGTCTGGAAAAAGTGTACAGGTGAACAACAAGGAACCCTGGCTTTGAGGAACAGCAACGGACACATGAAAATTGAGGCTACTCCTGACGGAGACGCTGCGCGAACATGTGGATCAGGCGAGAAGTTAAATCGGCAACTCACTCCGATTCTAACTTCAGACAAGTTTCCTCTTTAATACAGCAGAGTGCAAAAATTATCAGCCTACTGATAGCCTGCGTGTCAATGGCCTGTACCTTGTTAAATTCACCTGAAGTTGTTGACAGGAGAAACATAATGCCGCAATTAAAAGCTAAATCGCTGGAAATGAGGACACCCCAAGCAACTAAAACCGCCGTTCTGGTTATCGGAGGCGCAGAAGATAAAGTTCATGGACGCGATATCCTCAGAACTTTTTTTGGCCGTGCTGGTGCTAGTAAGGCCTATATTACAATTATTCCATCAGCTTCTCGCGAACCCGCTATCATCGGTGGTAGGTATATTCGCCTCTTTGAAGAAATGGGTGCTGAAAAGGTCGAGATTTTAGACATCCGCGAACGGGAACAGTGTGAAACTTCCCAAGTCAAAGAGTCCTTGGAAGCCTGTAGTGGTGTATTTCTCACCGGAGGCGACCAATTACGTCTTTGCGGCGTACTGTCAGACACGCCAGCAATGGAAATTATCCGACAACGGGTGCGAGCCGGACAACTGACCCTAGCAGGCACTAGTGCCGGGGCTGCTGTTATGGGACATCACATGATTGCTGGTGGTGGTAGTGGTGAAACTCCAAATCGTTCCTTGGTCGATATGGCAACGGGTTTGGGTTTTATTCCAGAAGTAATTGTTGACCAGCATTTTCACAATCGTAATCGTATGGGTCGCCTGATTAGCGCGATCGCATCTCACCCCGACCGTCTAGGTATTGGTATTGATGAAGATACCTGTGCTGTATTTGAACGTGATGGTTGGTTACAAGTCGTGGGTAAAGGCAGTGTCACCATTGTCGATCCCACAGAAGTTACCCATACTAATGAACCTCATGTCGGTGCTAACGAACCGCTAACTGTGCATAATTTACGACTCCACATCCTCAGCTATGGTGATCGATTTCACTTGTATCAGCGGACTGTATTGCCTGCTGTGCATCGCATCTCCAGCTGACGGAATAGAGTAGGTTCAGTTAAACTATGTTGTTGCTTGCGGCCGAAGGCATCGCTGACTTGGTTTCTTGCTGTAAAAAAATCACGATTGTACCATGAAAAAGAAAAAACTGTTCGTAATAAACAGTTTAGCGGTCAATTTCAGTAAGAAACTAGAATTTTGGTTCCGAATCTCCATCTACCTATTCCCATGAGAATCCTCAAGATCCAGACCTTACGTGGCCCAAACTACTGGAGCATTCGACGCCATAAGCTCATCGTCATGCGCCTCGATTTAGAAAACCTTGCCAAGATACCCTCTAACGAAATCCCTGGCTTTTATGAAGGATTAGTAGAGGCGTTACCCAGTCTGGAGGGTCACTATTGCTCGCCTGGCTGTCGTGGTGGTTTTCTAATGCGGGTCAAAGAAGGCACTATGATGGGCCATATTGTGGAACACGTAGCCTTAGAACTCCAGGAATTAGCCGGAATGCACGTCGGCTTTGGGCGCACCCGTGAAACTGCCACACCTGGAATTTTTCAGGTAGTGATCGAGTACCTGAATGAGGAAGCGGGACGCTACGCTGGACGAGCTGCTGTGCGGCTATGCCAAAGTATTGTTGATAGAGGTCGTTATCCAAAAGCAGAACTCGAACAAGACATCCTCGACCTCAAAGACTTATGGCGTGAATCTTCTTTAGGGCCTTCCACAGAAGCAATTGTCAAAGAAGCCGAAAAAAGGGGTATCCCCTGGACACAGTTGAGCGCGCGCTTTTTGATTCAGATGGGTTACGGCGTGAATCAGAAGCGTATGCAGGCCACAATGACCAATAAGACCGGTATTTTGGGTGTTGAATTAGCTTGCGACAAAGAATCAACTAAACGCATTCTCGCGGCAGCTGGCGCTCCAGTACCAAGAGGTACGGTGATTAACTTTTTAGACGACTTAGAAGAAGCCATTGAATATGTTGGCGGTTATCCCATCGTCATTAAACCATCAGATGGGAACCACGGACGTGGTATTACCATTGATATTAGAAGCTGGGATGAAGCTGAGGCAGCTTACGAGGCCGCTAGACTGATTTCTCGATCAATTATTATTGAACGCTATTATGTTGGGCGAGATCATCGGGTACTAGTTGTAGACGGCAAAGTTGTAGCAGTAGCCGAACGTGTCCCGGCTCACGTAGTTGGTAATGGCAGATCCACCATTGGCGACCTAGTTGAAGAAACCAACCAAGATCCTAATCGCGGTGACGGTCATGACAAAATTCTCACAAAAATTGAACTAGACCGCAACAGCTACCAACTGTTAGAAAGGCAAGGTTACACCATCAATAGCGTCCCACCAAAGGGAGTAATTTGTTACTTGCGTGCAACAGCTAATTTAAGTACGGGGGGTAGTGCGATAGATCGCACTGATGAAATTCACCCAGAAAATGTTTGGCTGGCACAAAGAATAGTAAAAATTATTGGTTTGGATATTGCTGGACTCGATATTGTCACTACAGATATTAGTCGTCCTCTAAGAGAGATGGATGCTGTGATTGTGGAAGTAAATGCTGCACCTGGTTTCAGGATGCACGTTGCCCCCAGTCAAGGCACTCCCCGCAACGTTGCCGGGGCAGTGATGGATATGCTGTTCCCCAACCAACAATCGGGACTGATTCCGATATTGAGTGTCACAGGGACTAATGGTAAAACTACTACAACTCGACTATTAGCACATATCTACAAGCAGACAGGTAAAGTAGTAGGGTATACAACTACAGACGGTACATACATCGGCGAATACTTAGTTGAATCTGGAGATAATACAGGGCCGCAAAGCGCCCATGTCATTCTGGAAGACCCAACTGTAGAAGTAGCGGTGCTGGAAACGGCTCGTGGTGGCATTCTGCGCTCTGGACTCGGGTTTGAAAATGCTAACGTCGGTGTAGTGTTGAATGTAGCGGCTGATCATCTAGGCATAGGCGATATAGATACTATCGATCAGTTAGCTAACCTGAAGAGTGTAGTCGCAGAAGCTGTATTTCCTGATGGCTACGCCGTACTGAACGCTGATGATCACCGGGTTGCGGCGATGGCAGAAAGAACGAAAGCTAATATTGCCTATTTCACCATGAATCCTGATTCGGAATTAGTGCGTCAGCACGTCCAAAAGGGAGGAGTAGCGGCAGTCTACGAAAATGGCTATCTGTCAATTGTTAAAGGTGATTGGACGCATCGCATCGAAAGGGCAGAAAATATTCCTTTGACAATGGGTGGACGTGCGCCGTTTATGATTGCCAATGCCTTAGCAGCTAGTTTGGCAGCCTTTGTTCAAAATGTCACAATTGAGGAAATTCGGGCTGGCTTGAAAACTTTCCGTGCTTCTGTAAGTCAAACGCCAGGACGGATGAATTTATTTAATCTAGGGAAACACCACGCTTTAGTGGACTATGCTCATAATCCAGCTAGTTACGAAGCCTTGGGTTCTTTTGTCCGAAATTGGACTACAGGAGAGCGCATTGGCGTAGTTGGTGGCCCTGGCGATCGCCGTGATGAAGATTTTGTGACCTTGGGTAAATTATCAGCAAATATTTTTGACTACATTATTGTCAAAGAAGATGATGATACCAGAGGACGGTCACGGGGATCTGCGGCCGATTTGATTATTGAAGGCATCACCGAAGTTAATCCAAATTGTCGTTATGAGTCGATTTTGGATGAAACCGCAGCGATTAATAAAGCCTTGGATATGGCTCCCGATAAAAGTCTGGTGGTAATTTTGCCAGAAAGTGTCAATCGAGCTATCAAATTAATCAAGCTGCGCGGTTTAGTAACAGAGGAGGTACAGCCACAAAATACCTCAACAACAATTGTAGATAGCCCAAACGGGGTGACATCTTCTGTAATCAATACTTTGCTTTAGTCACACAGTAGAGACGGATAATCGCGTCTCTACCATTGGCTATTGCTTTTCCTGTTCAAGTGTGGTGTCATCATCATCAGAGTTTAATTCTTCTTTAAAACCCCGCAAGGTTTTACCCAGTGCATTTCCCAATTCAGGAAGTTTTTTAGGTCCAAAAATGACAATGGCGACTACGGTAATTATGGCTACTTCCGGCAATCCCAATCCAAACATAATATCTTGCCTGTTAAGGGTACATAAATATTAACGTAGCATTATCTGGTGATTTCCATACCTAACCAATCACTTAATTCATGAGATAGCCATTCTAGTTCTGCTTCAGATTGAATAGCACTGGAATTGATCCCAAGGTGATATTTTTGTACCCCTGCCCAAATCTCTAATTGAGCCGCCACTATAGTTTTATCTCCATCAGAGTTTTTGGTGATATGTCTGGGAATATAAACAAGTTTAGTGATACTTTCTTTGGGCGATGGACGAGGACGATAAAATTTAAGTCCCAATAACTCATATCGTAAGGCAATTTGCTGGTCATCTAAGGTCAGTCGAATGTTGCCAAATAAACCCATTAATAAAGTAGATATCATGAAAAAGCCAGCCCCCCAAAAAGGCAGTGAGAACAAAGCAAAGGGGAGGTTGAATGGAAAAGGGGCGGAAAGAGCGCCAATTGTCCAAAAGAGGATAAAGAAATTCCAAAAAATCGCAAATAAACCAGTGAATAGCATCGATGGCTTAAAGCCCACTGGTGGAATCAGAATTTCTAGATAATCTGAGTTTCTCTTGAGTTGAATTTTACTCCCAAGAGGTTTGACAATGTTTATGGCATAGGGAATCTTCAATTCCGACTCATTCAAAGCTTTTAAAGCTGCCGCAGCAGAACTTGGCCGCCGTTCCAGACTTGGTTCAGTCATCCATTGTAACCAGCGAGTCAAGCCGGGACTCAAATGAGCAACTTGCTCAAACTGAATGCGAAAATCCTTTTGGGGTAAATCGGCGGGATGATTTCCTGTGATTAAATAAATTAAAGTTGCTCCTAAACTATAAAGGTCAGAAGCCGGAACAGTTCGCGCCCCAAATTGCTCTGGAGGCATATATCCATAAGTACCTACAACAGTCCTGGTTCCAGCCTCAGCCGCAAGGACAGTTTGTACCGAACCAAAATCCACTAGGTAAACTTGACCGACACTATTCCCAGAACGTTCACCCAATAAAATATTGCTAGGCTTAAGATCACGGTGAATCACAGGGGGATGTAGCCCATGTAGGTAAATCAGAATTTCTAAAAGGGCTGTGGCGACTTGTTTAACTTCAGCTTCTGTAAAAGTCCGCCCAGTTTGTAAATATTGCTCTAATGTTTGGGCTGAAATATAACTCTGTACTAGAGCAAATCCTTTAATGTTGGGTGAATTTACGTCAAAATAGTCTAAATAGCGAGGAATAGCAGGATGGGATAAAGATTTTAATGTTTTGGCTTCACGCTCAAACAGCTTGAGATCATCCCATTCAAAGTCACTATTAAATGAGAGTAGCTTGATGACTACCAATTCCCCAGTTACTTGATCCCTAGCTAATAGCGATCGCCTTCCTGATTTTTTGCCCAACAGCTGCTGGACTTCGTAGCGTGAAGCGAAGCTATCGCCTTCAGGCGAATCGCCTAAAATTTCGCTGACCATGATGATTGCTGATAACGCTGAGTTTAAGAGCTTTCTTCGCTGATGGCTTGTCACATTGGGCAAGCGGATATCTTTAGTATAATTGTGTCTTTCTATGCCCTCCCAACTTTGGCCTTATGTTACCCCTGGTATTCCCGATGAATTGTTTGAGCATTTGCCAGGTATTCCCTTCAGCCAACGAGAAGTTCGGCTATTATTGATTTCTCAACTGCGGCTACAACCTGATTCAGTATTATGGGATATTGGGGCGGGAACGGGGACAATTCCTGTAGAAGCTGGGCTGCTGTCTCCTGGTGGAAAAATTATTGCAGTGGAACGGGATGAAGAAGTAGCCAACTTGATTAGGCGCAACTGCGATCGCTTTGAAGTCAAAAACGTGGAAATAATTGAAGGTAGCGCTCCAGAGTGTTTGCATGACCTCAAAGTAGCGCCAGACCGCGTTTGTATTGAGGGTGGAAAACCCATACAAGAGATTTTGCCAGCAGTCTGGCATTATTTGCCCTCATCGGGTAGAGTTGTCGCCACAGCTGCTAATCTAGAAGGCTTGTATGCTATTTCTCAGAGTTTTTCCGTGTTGCGAGCTAGAAATATTGAAGTCGTCCAATCGGCGGTGAATCGTTTAGAGACGCGCGGCCTTTCTCAAACCTTTACAGGGGTTGATCCAATTTTTATCCTCAGTGGTGAGAAACTAGACTAGATTCGTAGGATGAAAACTGAGGCATAAAGGATAAATTACACCTCATACTTCAGACTTCATCCTTTATAACTCATACTTACTTTTATGCCTTGGTCTCGAATTATTAGCGGAATTGTCGCGATCGCTCTTGCTCTGGTGGCAACCCTTTTGGGCGGATGGTACTTTACTATCGCCATTGCAGTGGTCGTGTTTTTAGGACAAGAAGAATATTTTAATTTGGTGCGAGCTAGAGGTATGGTTCCTGCGGCTAAAACTACCATGTTTGTTAGCCAAGCCTTATTGGTGATTTGTAACGTTAATGAAACCTTGGCTGATGCCGTCATGCCAATAGCTGGGACGTTGATTTGTTTCTATTTACTATTTCAGCCAAAAATGGCCACAATAGCCGATATTTCCGCTTCAATTATGGGGTTATTTTATGTTGGTTACTTGTCGAGCTACTGGGTGCGGTTACGGACTCTTGATAGTTTAGCCTACAGCAATCTCCCTTTCGGCGCTTACTGGCCTATAGATTGGACAAATATTTTGAACTCGCAGCAAAAGAGTTTCGCTTCTTTACCACAAGGACTAACTTTAACAGTACTAACTTTTTTATGTATTTGGGCAGCTGACATTGGTGCTTACATTATTGGCAAATTTTTTGGAAAAACCCGTTTGTCTGACATCAGTCCCAAAAAAACCGTAGAAGGTGCAGTCTTTGGTATCACTGCCAGCATTGCCGTAGCCATAGCCGGAGCTTATTATCTGCATTTGCCACAATTCCTATTTACAGGTGTAGCATTGGGTTTACTAATTGGTATTGCCAGCCTGTTAGGGGATCTAACTGAGTCTATGCTCAAGCGTGATGCTGGGGTTAAGGACTCAGGCCAGTTGATCCCCGGTCACGGTGGCATTTTAGACCGCACTGATAGTTATATCTTTACAGCCCCCTTGGTTTACTATTTCATCACACTTTTATTGCCCTTAATAGCCAATATATAAGGGGCAGGGGGCAGGGGGCAGGGTGCAGGGTGCAGGGGGCAGGGTGCAGGGGGCAGG
>NZ_JAYGHH010000041.1:19944-29662 GCF_034931045.1 Nodularia sp. UHCC 0506 | reverse complement strand
AGGGTGCAGGGGGCAGGGGGCAGGGGGCAGGGGGCAGGGTGCAGGGGGCAGGGGGCAGGGGGCAGGGGATCAGAAACTTACTCAGCACTCAGCACTCATTGTCCGGGGGGGTTTACTAAGGATTTCGACGAACCACAGACTCACTGCTTAAACCCGCCCCTACCCACTCAACACTTTCCCCACTCAGCACTCAGCACTCAGCACTCAGCACTCATCAAGGATTGACATTAATTCTTCCTTGACAGACCAATTTACCAGCAAGCAAACTGAGTTCTTGAATATCGACATCTGAACCAAGATTCAAATTATAACTATGCTCATCCTCTAAAAGCGATACATGGTTTTGGATGGCTTGAATCTTTTCTAACTTCAACTCATTACCGCCCACTAAGTTTAAATTTAAACCAATCTCCAGAGGTTTGGGTTCCCTTGCAGGTGATATAATAGCTTTGAGTATAATTTGATTATTACCAAGTATTATTTTTTGCCAAGAAATTAGCTGAGATTTTAAGCAATTTTCTGGTAAGATTTGGGACACTACATCATTTAAAGCGGTAGATAATAATTCAGATGAGAGAGAAGTATTGAGATCCTCTTCCTCGACGATCAGATTGCCAATTACTGGTACTGTTTCTAATAGTTTTACTTGTTTTCCTTTGAGTATGGCTCCTATATTCACCCGAATATTTTCAGCTATAAGTTGAATTCGTGTAATATTAAGGCCTTGATATACGGCATCACTTGCCAAAATAGATACCCAAGGAATACAACCAGAGATAATTTGGCGATCGCTTGCTTTAATCTCGACTTCTAATTGTGACACTTCGCTAACTTGCGATTTTAACCAAAGCTTAAGCGCTGTTGTCAGGACGTTTTTAATGATGCGAATTTTGTGTGAATTTTTAATTAGGGAATTTTGCTCAGGCATTTCACCACTCAGTCAACGAAAATAAGCTTTAAATGTAACATTGATAGCTACTCAGCACAAAACCCAAAATATATGTTTTTTATCTAAAAAGTTTAGACCATACACAGTAATTTCAACATGGAGGCACGGTTACAAAAAGTTTTAGCACAATGGGGTATTGCCTCACGTCGTGAAGCTGAAGAAATGATTCGGCGATCGCGTGTGCAAATCAATGGCATCCCAGCCCATTTAGGACAAAAAGTTGACCCGAAAAAAGATACAATTTCCGTAGATGGTCAGCCAGTATCTACCCAACAGCGTCCACCTTTAACGTATTTATTGCTACACAAGCCAGGTGGAGTAGTTTCCACTTGCCACGACCCACAGGGAAGAAAAACAGTTTTGCATTTACTTCCGCCAGAATTACGGTTAGGTTCAGGTTTGCACCCAGTGGGTCGCTTAGACGCAGAATCAACTGGAGCATTGATCCTCACCAACGATGGAGACTTGACATTTGGACTTACCCATCCCAGTCACAGTATTCCTAAGACATATCAGGTTTTGGTCAAAGGACATCCTTCTAACGCAGTGCTGAAAATGTGGAGTCAAGGAGTGGTCTTAGAAGGGAGAAAAACACGCCCTGCCACAATCCGCTTCGTCGAAACTATTGCAAAAAATACCCATTTAGAAATAGTTTTAAAGGAGGGGAGAAACAGACAGATCCGCCGTGTAGCCCAACAGTTGGGATATCCAGTAGTTAAGCTACATCGTACTTCCATCGGACCAATTCAATTACAAATGCCAAATAAACCCTTTTTACATGAGGGTAACTATCGTTCTCTTCAAGATGCTGAAGTTCGTTTTTTAAAAGAGCATATTCAGCATTTACCTGTTAAATATTCAGTTGAGGTCAGGAGATCAAAAAAAGCATGAAATGGCTAAAAAGTAAAGAGCAACAGCAGCCCACACTTTCGTTAAAACAACAACAATCGGAAAAATTAGCAGAACTGGGCGCTCGCCTGTGGGCTTCTCGTGAAGAACGTGCTTCATCATTAGAAGAAATGGTAGTTTTAACCAAAATTCCCCGGCGGTTGTTACAAGCCATTGAAGAAGGTAACTTAGATGACCTCCCAGAACCTGTTTATATTCAAGGTTTAATCAGACAATATGCCGATGTATTAGGCTTGAATGGAGCAGAATTTGCCAATAGATTTCCTGTTGATTCTCGATCAGTGAGTTTACCTCCTACTGAAAAAAAACAGCCAATTAATCTATTACGTCCTCTTCATCTTTACTTCCTTTACATATTTGTCATTGTATGCTCTGTAAGTGGATTATCTCAACTACTGAATAATAATGCTCTGGGCGACAGCAATCAAAAATCAAAGCGAGAAACAGTTTTAAAACCAGAATCAAATCAATTAAATTCCCCAGCATTCACCAATTTAAAACCAATTAGCAAAATTTTTCATCCCAGCGATAAAAATCAGTCATTACATATTGGTGTCACCTTAAAAGCATCATCCTGGATTCGTGTAGTAGCTGATGGCAAAGTTGAGTTTGAAGGCGTTCTCCCAGAAGGAACTCAGCGCACTTGGAAAGCCGAAGAACAACTAACGGTTAAAACCGATAATGCGGGTAGTGTGTTGATGAGTGTTAATCAGCAAGCAGCGCAGCGCATGGGAGAAGTCGGAACAGAAAGGGAGATCAAGATAGGTGCTAAACCGAGGTCTTAAATCACTTAACAGGTATTACGCCGACTTAGCTTCTGGGGTCTAAAGATGCTGAGTTTCCCTCCCGCATCCCGCAAGGTTTGATGAATTTAGACGTAGTGGAATGAAAAGCTTAAAATGTTGCAATAGACAAAACTATTGTGGGGTGGGCATCCTGCCCGCCCAGAACAGCCAAGATGCTTGCTCCACAGGAGAAACATAATGCACTATTTTAAACTGGCCACGCCACTACGAAGATTTTATTTTGCCTGAGTCATAAAATTTACTTCGCCTGTGGTGCGCGTCCATAGAGCTGAGTGAGATTTTTCAGTCTCTCTCCTAATTCTGGTGTCAATAATGACGGCTGATAACGCCAACCCCAGTTACCCTCAGCAGTGCTGGGAAAATTCATCCGCGCCTCGGTTCCCAAACCTAAAATATCTTGCAAAGGAATAATTGCTTGATTAGCGATAGAACTTAAAGCTAGTCGAATTACATCCCAATGAATACCTTCGTCACTGATACAACCTAAATACAGTAATAAGTTGCGCTTTTCCCAATCGTTAGCTTGATTGAACCAGCCTACAGTTGTGTCATTATCGTGAGTCCCAGTATAAACTACAGCATTGCGTGTGTAGTTGAAGGGTAAAAACGAATTACCGGGATCAGAACCAAAGGCAAACTGCAAAACTTTCATACCGGGAAATTCATACTTATCCCGCAGCGCTTCTACTTCTGGGGTAATTACTCCCAAATCTTCCGCTAAAACTGGTAGTGTTCCCAATTTATCTTTAATTGCATCAAATAATTCATCTCCAGGGGCTTTCATCCATTGGCCATTCATTGCAGTTTCTTCACCTCGTTCCACAGCCCAGTACGCTTCAAATCCCCGGAAGTGGTCAATACGAATGACATCTATATAATCGAGCATCGCTTCAAAGCGACCTAGCCACCACTTAAAGTCTTGTTTTTGTAATTCTTCCCAGTTATAAACCGGATTTCCCCATAATTGACCAGTTTCACTAAAGTAATCTGGTGGAACTCCCGCCATTAACGCCGGTTCTCTAGTTTCTTCATCGAGACAAAAGATATGAGGATGCGCCCAGACATCAGCGCTATCTTGGGCTACATATATAGGAATATCGCCAATAATGTAAATCCCGCTCATGTTGGCATAAGATTTGAGTTCTGACCACTGGCGAAAAAATTCAAATTGGATGAACTTATAATAATAAATCTCAGCCGCTAATTTTTCTCTAGCTTGATCTATTGCTACTGGTTCACGCTTGACAAGTTCTGCCTTCCAAGTATGCCAACTGGTATTATTATTAGCATCTTTGAGTGCCATAAATAAGGCGTAGTCATCCAGCCAATAGGCTTTGCTGTCACAAAAACCGGCAAATTCTTTTTGTTGAAAAGGTGTGGCTTTAACTTGAAAATTCTCGCAAGCTTTTTTGAGCAATGCGATTTTGATTGAGTTTACTTGGTCGTAATCTACCTGAGATTCGTTAAATACTGGTAAATTAGCAAAGTCTTCTTCAGTGAGTAAACCTTGTTCTTGCAGTTGTTCTGGGCTAATAAGCATGGGGTTTCCCGCCATTGCTGAATATGCAGCATAGGGAGAATTTCCATATCCAGTTGGTCCTAATGGTAAGACTTGCCAATATTGCTGGTAAGTTTCTCTGAGAAAATCAATAAATTTATAGGCTTCTAAGCCTAAGTCGCCAATACCAAATCGACTGGGAAAAGATGTAGGATGCAGCAAAATACCACTGGATCTAGGAAAAGGCATATTTAACTTCAAATATAGAAATGAGCGATCCCATAGAATTTATCATGCTCAGGTCAACATTGAAAGCTGTCTGAAGATGTAAGAATATGGCGAAATCAGGGATATTTTACCCAATGACTGATGAGTAATGACCGAAATATAAATTTCCCAAGCTCCTAGATTTATCTGTAGGTCGAACCCAAATCTAAAATCTAAAATCTAAAATCTAAAATCTAAAATCCAAAATTGTATGACTTATCGAAATCCTGCACCGACGGTTGATATCATCATTGAGTTGGTGGATCGACCACATCGGCCAATAGTGTTAATTGAACGTCACAATTCACCTTTGGGTTGGGCTATTCCTGGTGGTTTTGTGGATTATGGTGAGGCTGTGGAAGTGGCGGCGCGGCGGGAAGCTGAGGAAGAAACGGGTTTGCAGGTGGAGTTAATTGAACAGTTTTTGGTCTATTCTGACCCTAACCGGGATACCCGTCAACATACTATCAGTATTGTGTTCTTGGCAACTGCATCGGGGGAACCAATGGCGGGTGATGATGCTAAGAATATCGGCGTTTTTGAGTCTTGGCGTGTGCCGGGTAATTTATGTTTCGACCATGACCGCATTTTGCAGGATTATTGGCGGTATCGGCATTATGGGCTGCGTCCGAGGTTGGGTTTTGATTGACGTTCGCGCAGCGTGCGCGTAGCGCATACCGCCAAGTCGCCAAGTACGCCAAGAGAAGAGTTGATTTCTGCGATTATACTAGGTTGGTGGTATTTTAGGGTGCGTTATGGATGCTGAGACATTGTTAGAGAAATATGCGGAAGGAGAACGGCAATTTCAAAAAGTAAATCTGGCGGAGGAAAATCTCAAAGGTGCTAACTTAAGTGAGATTGACCTATATGGTACAAATTTGAAGGGAACTGATTTAAGTGAAGCAAACTTAACTAAAGCAAGCTTTAATAGTGCAAATTTTACTAAAGCGTCTCTCAAAAATGCCGATTTACATAGTGTTACTGCTTCTTCATCAATATTTAGTTGGGCAGACCTAAAGAGTGCTGACTTAAGTTGGTCAACCTTGAATGATGTTCAGTTTAACTCGGCAAACTTAGAAGAAGCAACTCTGATCGGGGTGAATTTAACCAATGCCAAATTATCATTTGCAAACCTAGATATGGCAAACCTTAGTGGTGCAAATCTTAGTAACGCAAATCTTAATAATGCTTCATTAGGCGGAGCAAATTTGAGTAAGGCTTTTTTGAATAAAGCAGACTTGGAAGAATCATACTTAATCGGAGCTAATTTTACTCTGGCAACTTTAAAGGAAGCCAACTTACAAAAAGCCAAAATTCAAGGAGTTAAATTTCAGAGAGCAAATCTAACTCAAGTTGATTTCTCAGGGATGAATTTAGCTAATTGCGATTTTACAGGTGCAAATCTTCTAGTTACAAATCTGACAAAAGCTATTTTTCAAGGGGCAAATTTAGAACGGGCTAAACTGCGATATGCAAATCTTACCAGAGCAAATCTAGATGGTGCAAATCTCAGAAGAGCAGACTTAACCGGAGCAGACATTTACGGTGCAACCTTTAAAAATGCTGACCTAACTGGTGCGATAATGCCTGATGGGGAAGTTTACCAGCCAACAACCTCTGAGGGGGAAATTGGTCAGCCAGAAACATTATTAAAACAAGAGATATTTATGACTCGTCAAGTAATTCGCACAGATAACGCACCGGCTCCAGTGGGACCATATAATCAAGCGATCGCCGCTTCCGGTACAATGATCTTCGTAGCTGGTCAAATTGCCATCGATCCTCGCCTCGGTGATGTCGTCTACACAGATGATGTTAAAAAGCAAACCGAGCAGGTAATGGCTAATATGGAAGCTATTCTGACAGCCTCTGGTGCAAAATTTGAAAACGTGGTCAAAACCACAGTATTTTTAGCTGATATGAATGATTTTTCCGCCGTAAATGCGGTTTATGCTCAATATTTTTCTGAAGAAACAGCCCCTGCCCGTGCTTGTGTGCAGGTTTCTCGCCTACCAAAAAATGTTTTAGTAGAAATTGATTGTATTGCCGTAATTTAATATACTCTTGCTCCCCTTCTCGCTTGCGGGGAGGGCTGGGGGTGGGGTTTCCAGATTTCAAGATCATGATCAGATTCTAGGTTAAGCGATCGCCTTGAGCAATATGATCAAACTAAGGCAATGGGCAAAGCCCCGCCAAAGGCGAACGCACACCCCAAAAAAACACAAAATAAATACTTATGAAAATTTCTCAATAAAAAATTACAAAATCAATAGCAGATTCAGCGCAATTGACTATGATGTATGACTTGTGGCTCTTCTTCCCTATTGTCAGCAAAGTGCTTGTCCATAATTGCCGGAATTTGTGTAGATGGAATGCGACTATAGCGGGTTTTGTCTGGCATGACTATATTCGGGCCAGCCTTACATTTTTTCATGCAGCCAGTACCTTTAATCGTCACTTGGTCTTCCAAACCACGATTACTTAAAGCCGCCTCTAATGCTTGACAAACTGCTTTGCCACCACGTTTCATACAGTCAGATTTTTGACACACTAAAATAGTATCTTTATTTTTACCTGATTTAGCCTTAGTGGTTTTCATTGCTGGCGATTCCTGTAATGCAGTAGCAGTTGCAACTCTTCCAATTTCAGAACTTGCTGCCATTACACGCTCGGCTTTTAATGTCACTTGATCCTTTTTTATATCATGCTTTTTGTAGCCAACAACTTGCAACCAAGTCCCTGGTGCTAAACGCAAGTCAAAAGCTATGCGTAAATGTTTCGCAAGTTTAACATAGCATTCACCCTCAGAAGTGCCTAATAACAAGCCTTTGAGTTTATAGCCATCTTTCATGACAAAATCTATTAACCTTCCTTCCAGGCAAAACTCTGAGATGTCTGTATTGTACGATGCACTCATTTTACTTAACCTCCTGTTAACTAACTCAGTCTGAAATATCTGTTATAGGTCAAAACTTTAAAACTTTCCGTAGCGACTCTTCCAGCAATTTTCAAGATGACAAATTAATTCTTGTCGAGATGCTGTTAATTGCTGCACGACAGACCACAATTGAAAAATTGCCAAAGGGTGGTTAATTTCAACCCGCAAGGGCTGGTTAACCTCACACCAACAGGGAATATCTAGTTCCTGTAAGCGTTTATGGACTTGCCATCGGTCTGCCCAGTCAACCCCTACCCCGACAACAAAATTTTTTTCGATTTTTGAACTTAACGATTTCAAGCGACTAGCCCTCAATGTGCGACTAAATTGCAGTAACTATTTTTTCTTGACCCCCTAATTTCTAAAATTATTGGGAGTACTACCTCTTTAAACCAGCATACCTTAAGTGCAAACAATTCTCAGTTGTGAAACTAAAAAATATCATAACTTTATAATATTTTCCGGTTATGAATCGGCGCATAGGGAGTAAGGAGTAGTAGCACCAGGCCTTCGTCAAAACTCAAAAAGCCTATTCTATAAACTTTTCATCCACTGCAAATGGTTGTGTTTACAAATACGGAAGAGTATGAAATGTGTTGAAATACACAAAATATATTCTTCTGCCATGCGCCATACCCATTTCTGATGCCCAAACGTATAAAAACTAATTTCTTTTTAAGGTTCATAAAATAATTTGAAATTATTCTCATTAGTAAAAAAGAAACACTATATTATTAGAATCAACTCATCCTAACTAAAGAGGAAAAATTGCTATTTTAGGAACAAAAAATTCTAAATTCTTAGATATTAATGAGGGTGGCTTTTATTTTTTAAATGTTAATATGTAAAAGATAAGCAGTTAAAAGCCACTAGTGTTAAAAACCGAGGAAAACCATGTCTGATACACAAACCTTATTACAAAATTTTGGTCAGGTTTATGACAATCCTGTACTGCTAGACCGCAGTGTAACCGCTCCAGTCACTGAAGGTTTTAACGTTGTATTAGCTAGCTTCCAAGCACTATACTTGCAATACCAAAAGCATCATTTTGTAGTGGAAGGCGCAGAATTTTACTCCCTGCATGAGTTATTTAGCGACCACTATGAACAGGTACAAGATCATATTCATGAAATTGGTGAACGTTTAAATGGATTGGGTGGTGTACCTGCTGCTAGTTTCAGCAAATTAGCAGAATTAACCTGTTTTGTACAAGAACCCGATGGCGTATATTCTTGCCGTCAAATGGTAGAAAATGATTTGGCCGCAGAACAAGCCATCATCAACGTTATTCGTCGTCAAGCCTCTCAAGCAGAGAGTTTGGGCGACCGGGGTACACGCCATCTCTATGAGCAAATTTTGATCAAAACCGAAGAACGAGCTTACCATTTAGCTCACTTCCTGGCTAAAGATAGCTTAACTTTAGGATTTGTCCAACCTGCTCAAAATTAGTGCTTTGATAATTTCAATTTGGTAAGGTCTACACTGAGGAAAGAGTTGGCAGACTTAAACCTTAAAATAATCTAAAAATGGCAGGGGGATTTAATACTCTCTGCCATTTTTAATTCAACCCAATTCTCTGATAACTATTTCATAAACTGGCTTATGTAAACAAATTTCATTTGTGTATACTTAAGTATTATTACTGGGAAGACAAGCAGGAATTTAGATTATTATGGTATAAATAAACTATTCTCAAAAATTTCTTTTTGGGTAAGCCATAAATATGAGAAAATATAAGGAATTCCCTAGTTAAAAAATATTTCTATTAAGTGAAGATGTGAAAACCCAACTGCTAATAGAAGTTTTATGAGATAAAAGTTAATTATTTCATGATGTAATTAGTTAGCATGACCATGATTTGCCAACAAATCAGTATATATTTATTGAGAATTAATTAAAATAGTTTTCCCACCCTGTAGAAATTGACTTAACACACAGTGGCGAGACAGCATCCCAATTTAGTGAAAATATATAGGAATCCGGTTTGGTTTTCGTCGCTTGCGTGGTGTAGCCATATTTACTCGTAGAGGTAGGGAACAGGGAATAGGGAATAGGGAATAGTGAAAAAGCAATCAAGATATAGGTCGTTTTGTATGGCTTACGCCACGCAAACTATCAAAATTCAAATGGGTGCGGCTCTTTTAGAAAGACTGGTGAGGAAATCCGCAAAACAGCCTCAGCACCTTCAAGACTCCATCGAGCGCCCGTAATGTCCATTCTGTCCTTAATTAAGTAACGGCAAGCCCCCTCAATCACACCAGTCGCAATGGGAAAACCCGCAACTAAATAATCATCGTATTTGAGAAAAGCACCATGATTGAGGAGATAATTAGCGCATTTATCCACCGCAG
>NZ_JAYGHH010000041.1:0-19900 GCF_034931045.1 Nodularia sp. UHCC 0506 | reverse complement strand
GTTCAATTTTTAGTTGACGTAAGGTAGCACCGCGACGCATACCATTCGCCACCAAACTAGATTGACCTTTCAAAATGCGGAGCAAACGTTCACTCACCCAATCTTCAGCTTGTTTACTAGTAGGAGAATGGAAGACAAAAGCCGCTTTCCACAAATACTCAATCACATGGATAATATCAAGAACAATTGTGAGTTTGATGTTGTGTTGTCGAGCTAATTGTTTGAGAAGACGTAATTGTGTCTTATTGCCATCAACTAATGCTACCCAGTTTTTCTGTTGATTGGGATCACGGTGCAACGCCTCATCAAACGCCGCAGAAATTACTGTTTCCGGTTCTTTGACTAAAGAATCCCAAACACGCTTTCCTTCAGGGCGGGGGCGTTTGACGTTCGGAAATTCCTTTATTGGGGTGAAATTTGTTAATTTGGTAGCGAGATTTATAGCCATCGATTGACATGAGTATTGGTGACAACGGCGATTGCCCTACTAGCGAGCCAGTTTATTTAGAATTATCAGACGGAAAATCCCACAAGTTCTATGAGGTAACGGTGAATGGGACAGAGGTAAGGATTCGCTACGGGCGGATAGGGACAGCAGGACAATCAACAAACAGTACCTATGCAACCCCAGAAAAAGCACAGGCACAGGCCATAAAGAAAATCAACGAAAAGTTGAAAAAAGACTATGTACAAATCTCAGTGGCAGGCGATCGCCCAACTGAGTCAGAGCAGATGCGGGCGCAGGAGCAACCATTGGATTTGCGCCAATACTGGGTTTACGGAAGCGGGTGGTTAGCTGCCGATGGGCAGGGTGGCTGGGAAGAGGTAAACGAGGAGACTCGTCGCCGGGGTCAGCCGTGGCGGTTTCGAGAGACGACCCGAACCGAAGAGTACGTTCAGATGTACGACCAGTCCCGTTGGGTGGCAGTTCGCCTGACGGCAACCGCCATGCTCGTCCGCTGGGATAACACGCTTAACGCCGCGAGGTGGGAGGAGTATTACAAAGGTCAATGGCAGGAACGCCGCGATCGCCCTGCTGGGGAATCTCCAGAGGGCAGTGAAATCAGAATGCCTTCCCTTAATTTGGCTGAATTACCCTGCGACCAGAGCCAGGAGCCAACCCCACCCACCACTGCGCCGCCCCTGCCAGCGATTGATCCAACCATTCCTGCCCCCAGCCTTGACTTGTTGAATCAGTCTCCGCTCTATCCGCCTCGCGTTGCCCGAACCCTTCTTCCTACCGTCAGGCATGACTTGGGATTCAGTTTCCGTGAGTTGCGGTATTGTTATTTGGGCATCCCTTTACCGCGATCGCTCACGTGCATCCAGATCGTTGGCACCTTTCATGACCTGGCAAATGGCGGTTTTACCATCCGGTTATCAGCAAACCAGGGTCGAGAGACAGTCTACATCTATGGGTTGGACTTTGAACCCAATCAAGGACAAATGCTGCAATGGTCTGCTGTCGCTGGCGTGCGGAGAGAAGAACGGCTCGAACTGCCCAATACAATTGCGTCGGGGCAAATTTTTCACTATGTCTTGGTGATCACCGCAGAGGGAGATATCGTTTTCTATTTGAATAATCAACCGTTCTCCTACCCTCTCCAACCATCCGACCCACCAGATATGTTGCACTTGAACTACGACACCTCTGGATTGAAATTGCAACAGTTAAGAGTATTAGGGCCACCAACGGTTGAGAAACAGGTTTCTCCAAGCCCAGCAGTTGTTACTCCAGTTCCCCTACCCGATCAACGCCCATCACCACCCCAGGAGATAATCGATATACCACCATTTCTGGAGGATTTACCATCGGGGTTTGAACCGTTGCGATCGTTCCTCCAACAAAATTTAGTGCCTTACATCAAAATTCAGGTCGGGGAACGGGTTGGTAGCATGGATTTTTTTAACAGAGGAACAGGCGACCCGTTAACAGTCTGGCAGAGTAAAATTGGCGGCAATCCTTATTTTCCTAAGACTGCTGAGTATCCTATTGATCCGGGTACGGGTAAAGCGATGCCTTTACTGATGCAAATTAATTGTGCTGACGTTCCACCCATTGCTGGGTTCGATTTGCCTCATGTGGGCATTTTGCAATTTTATATGGGGTTTGAACCCGCTACCGCAAGCGAAACCCCTGGCAAGTATCAGGTACTCTATTTTCCAGATATCTCGACCAATCCCAGTGACTTAGTGACAGATTTCAGCTTCATTGAACAAGACTGGACGATCCGAGAGTTTTATCCTGAAGTCTATCCAATCACGTTTTCAGCGAGTCGAGATTTGTTTTGGGAATCGCAGTACGCCGAACACCTTGATAGTCCTGAAGAATTTGCAGAACTCTGTGAAGAATTTGACGAGTGGATTTGTGAATACAATTATCAGCATCAAACAGACAAACTAGGCAGCAAACTCGGTGGATATGTGGACTTGCATAGCGATACCAACGAAATTGCCGATAGAGCCAATGGCAGACTGTTACTGGAACTAATTCACCCGTATAGCGGTGATGATTCTTTCCTCTTTTTTATCCCAGACGAACAACTACGCGATCGCAATTTTAGTGATGCCGAGTTTTACTTCGTGTGTGATTGACCATGCCAGTTTACCTGTTATTGACGTTCATTCTCAAATCTTTGATTGAGGCTGGAGTCACGGCGTTCACGTTGGTTCTCATCTTCGGTCCATTGCTTGGGGCTGGAGTGATGGCGTTTATCTATAACCAGTCCCTTGTATCCCCATTAATGGTGCTGGTAGGAGCGATTGCCGGGGCAGTTTTGATTGTGCTGTCGGGAATTTTTTGGTTGCAAACGCTTCACCGCGAATGGATAGAATCACAGGCGGCTGGGTTTATCTTCGTGCCTGTTTTGGTACCATTGTTTGCTTATATAGGGGCAATTGCGGGAGCGAGTCTGATTGCTTTGCTGTATGGTTATAGTAAAAACCCTATCTCTAGCTTATGGTTTGAGTTGATCGCAATTTGTTTCACGGTTGCGCTGGGTGGATTGATTCCATCTGCGATCGCGTCTATTCTATCTTGTGCTGGATTCATAAAAACCGTCAACAATCAAGCCAGGAGATTTGCCGCTATACCGATTTTTGCAATGTGCGTTGGGCTTGCAGCTTCCTGGATCTCAATCCAGTTGGCGAACTTGATTGTAACTAAATTCAATACTTAGAATTTCATTAGCTATTGACAAATTACCAAGGCTTTTATCCTCTGGCGCTTTCATCAACAGCGAGAACGTCAACGTCATCATTTATCTGTCTATCAATCTGGTATTCCTTTGCTCAAAGGTGTCTCTCAAGCTCGTTGCTCTACTACTCCACCACCAATAGCAATGGTTGTTTGACCTCCTCCCAAGTCTTTCGCACCCATTTCAAATAGGAGTCCTATATAAGAGATTGTGTCAGCCAAAATCCCATAAATAGATTAGACTTGCACATTTAGGATGCTCCCAAGTGGTGATGTCTACGACAAGCTGCGTCTATAGTACTGGTATACTATAGCTACATTCCAGATGAGAAAGACGAAGGTCTGTGCTAACTCCAACCTGGAAAACTTAATAATAAATAATATGACCGGGGGTAAAGACCCTTAAAATAATCAGGATTTGTATTCTCTTACTCCAACCCAATTACTATGCCACGCCGTCAAGACATACATAAAATTTTGCTGTTAGGCTCTGGACCTATCGTTATCGGACAAGCCTGTGAGTTTGACTACTCCGGGACTCAAGCCTGTAAAGCGCTGCGAGAAGAAGGTTATGAAGTGGTGTTAGTCAATTCTAACCCAGCCACGATTATGACCGATCCCGAAACGGCTGACCGTACCTATATTGAGCCGCTAACACCAGATTTCATCGAAAAAGTCATTGCTAAAGAACGTCCTGATGCGCTACTACCCACAATGGGAGGACAAACAGCGCTCAATCTGGCTGTAGCCTTGGCGAAAAATGGCGCTTTAGATAAGTATAACGTTGAGTTAATCGGCGCAAAGTTACCAGCGATAGAGAAAGCCGAAGACCGCAAATTGTTTAACGAGGCTATGGACAAGATAGGGGTGGCTGTGTGTCCTAGTGGTACAGCTTCATCTTTAGCAGAATCCAAAGCGATCGCGGAACGCATTGGGACTTATCCTTTAATTATCCGTCCTGCCTTTACAATGGGTGGTACTGGTGGGGGTATCGCCTACAACAAAGAAGAATTTGAAGAAATGGCGCAGGTAGGTATTGATGCTAGTCCTGTTTCCCAAATTCTGATTGACCAATCTTTACTAGGCTGGAAAGAATACGAGTTGGAAGTCATGCGCGATTTGGCAGATAACGTCGTGATTATCTGTTCTATCGAGAACATTGACCCTATGGGTATTCACACAGGCGACTCCATTACCGTTGCTCCCGCCCAAACCTTAACTGATAAAGAATATCAGCGCCTGCGGGATATGGCGATTAAAATTATCCGCGAGATTGGGGTAGAAACTGGTGGTTCTAATATCCAATTTGCGGTAAATCCTGTGAATGGGGATGTGGTTGTCATTGAAATGAATCCCCGTGTTTCTCGGAGTTCGGCTTTGGCTTCTAAAGCTACAGGTTTCCCCATTGCGAAAATTGCGGCAAAATTGGCTGTGGGTTACACCCTGGATGAAATTAAAAACGATATCACCAAGCAAACCCCCGCTTCCTTTGAGCCGACTATTGACTATGTAGTTACCAAAATTCCCCGCTTTGCTTTTGAGAAGTTCCCTGGTTCTGAAGCTGTGCTAACTACTCAAATGAAGTCTGTGGGTGAAGCAATGGCCATTGGACGGACATTTAATGAATCCTTCCAAAAAGCTTTGCGTTCCTTAGAAACTGGTCGCGCTGGTTGGGGTTGCGACCAAGCCGAAAAGTTACCCAGTGGTGAACAAATTCGCGCCCAACTGCGAACCCCTCATCCTGACCGAATTTTTGCGGTGCGTCATGCTTTACAACTGGGTTTAAGTACTGAGGAAATCTACGAACTTACGGCTATTGATCCGTGGTTCTTGGATAAAATGCAGCAAATGCTGGATGTGGAAAAATTCCTGAAGCGCACACCTTTAAAACAGTTGACAAAAGAGCAGTTTTATGAAGTAAAGCGTGATGGATTTAGCGATCGCCAAATTGCCTTTGCCACGAAAACTACTGAAGATGAAGTTCGCAGTTACCGCAAAGAATTAGGCGTTATCCCGGTTTACAAAACTGTGGATACCTGTGCGGCTGAGTTTGAAGCTTTTACTCCTTACTATTACTCCACCTACGAAGACGAAACCGAAGTTTTACCCACCAGCAAACCCAAAGTGATGATTTTGGGCGGAGGTCCAAACCGCATTGGACAGGGAATTGAGTTTGACTATTGTTGTTGTCACGCCGCTTATGCTTTGAAGCAAGCGGGATTTGAGACAATTATGGTTAACTCTAATCCTGAAACGGTTTCTACAGATTATGATACGAGCGATCGCCTCTACTTTGAGCCATTGACCAAAGAAGATGTGATTAATATTATCGAAGCGGAAAATCCGGTGGGGGTAATTATTCAGTTTGGTGGTCAAACACCTCTAAAATTGGCAGTTCCGTTAGAAGAATTTCTCAAAAATAACCAGTCTCTCCCCACCAAAATTTGGGGAACATCCCCCGATTCTATCGATATGGCAGAAAATCGGGAACGCTTCGAGAAGATTCTCAATGAATTGAATATTTCTCAACCACCCAATGGAATTGCTCGCAGTTATGATGATGCGCTGATTGTGGCAAAACGCATCGGTTATCCGGTGGTGGTGCGTCCTAGTTACGTGTTGGGGGGACGAGCAATGGAAATCGTTTACTCTGATACGGATTTGGAACGTTACATGACCTTTGCGGTGCTGGTGGAACCAGAACATCCTATTTTAATTGATAAGTTCTTGGAAAATGCCATTGAAGTCGATGTGGATGCGATCGCCGATCATACCGGAAGAGTAGTGATTGGTGGCATCATGGAACACATTGAACAAGCGGGGATTCACTCAGGAGATTCTGCTTGTTCCTTACCGTCTATTTCCCTCTCCCCAGCTGTTCTAGAACAAATTCGCACTTGGACAGTGCAGTTAGCCCAAGCTTTATCAGTTGTGGGATTGATGAATATTCAGTTTGCGGTTGTGGGCGCTCAAGGTTATTCTCCCCAAGTTTATATCCTCGAAGCCAACCCCCGTGCCTCCCGTACAGTACCTTTTGTGTCTAAATCTACTGGGATACCTTTGGCAAAAGTCGCATCCTTGATTATGTCGGGTAAAACCTTAGAGGAGCTTAACTTTACTCAAGAAGTGATTCCATCCCATATTGCTGTCAAAGAAGCAGTATTACCGTTTAATAAATTTCCTGGAACTGATACAATATTAGGCCCAGAAATGCGCTCTACTGGTGAAGTGATGGGAATCGACAGCGACTTTGGGCGGGCGTTTGCTAAGGCAGAATTAGCGGCGGGAGAGTTTTTACCCCTCAAAGGTACTGTATTTGTCTCCATGAGCGATCGCGATAAATCTGATGCCGTTCATGTAGTTAAAGAACTGATGACATTGGGGTTTACGGTGATGGCTACATTAGGTACACGCCGTGTCCTGGAGGAAAATGGCTTGGATGTGGAGTTAGTGCTAAAACTTCATGAAGGTCGTCCCCATGTCTTGGATGCGATTAAAAATCAGAAAATTCAACTGATTATTAACACACCTTCGGGGGAAGAAGCTCAAACTGATGCGAGATTAATCCGACGCACAGCTTTAGCTTACAAAATACCCATTATTACTACTATCGCTGGGGCAAGAGCCACAGTAGCCGCTATCCATTCATTACAGACTACTACTTTAGACGTAAAAGTTATCCAAGACTACTGCACGGTTCTTAACCTGGGCTAAAAGCCGTAAAAGTATGATGAGACTTGGTTTGGTTAAGTAAGTTGGGGATTATGGGGGAAAATTGGTATGAAAAAATTCCCCCTCCTCTTTTTTTAATCTGCATTAAGCGGTATTTACAAGAAAAATTAAGCAATTATTATAGAAGCATGATTATTGTTTATATTGAGATATGTTAAGAAATATGAGGAATTATTTTCCTCTGCCGCCAGGATCATAGAGTCCATAAGCCGGAAAGACTAAAAAAAAGCAGGGCTACAGGTCTTTCCATTTTTTCTCATAAAGGTTACAATTATTAATAATCGGTGATACATAAACTTTTCTGTTTATTACGTTTTATCTAACCAAAGACAGTTGTAAAAAATGAAAAATCACTGTAGCGTCAGGCAATTAAGACCGTAAATTTGATAAATATGAGCAGTCGATAACATCGGACACGTAAATTACAAAACTGAGTATGGGTTCTCAGTTTAACTGGCTAATACCCCCGTAGCAGCATCTATCAGTGAATGACCCACGATCAAATCCATCATTACCACAGAGTAGCGCCATGAAGACCGCTCAGACAGCCACAGACCTCGTGCGGACTTACCTGCGTGAGATTGGCCGTGTGCCACTCTTAACCCACGAGGAAGAAATTTGCTATGGAAAACAGGTGCAATCTTCCCGCATCCTGCATGAAGTTAGGGATTCTCTTGTCAACCAACTGGGTCGTCAACCAAGTCTAGAAGAGTGGGCCATAGCCGCAAATTTAGAAGTAGCACAGTTGAACGATGCGATCGCCGACGGTGAAACCGCCAAACGCAAGATGGTAGAAGCCAATTTGCGCCTAGTGGTATCCGTGGCCAAAAAGTATATTAAACGTAACGTCGATCTACTGGATTTGATTCAAGAAGGTAGTATCGGGATGCAACGGGGGGTAGAGAAATTTGACCCAACCAAGGGCTATAGATTTTCGACCTATGCTTATTGGTGGATACGTCAAGCCATTACCAGAGCGATCGCGGAAAAAGCTCGTACTATCAGATTACCTATTCACATTACTGAAAAATTAAATAAAATTAAAAAGGCACAGCGCCAGCTATCTCAGCAACTAGGACGCGCACCGTCAGCTGCGGAACTAGCCCAAGAATTAGACTTGACACCAAAGCAGGTACGAGAGTATCTGGAAAGAGCGCGTTTACCTCTATCCTTAGATTTGCGGTTGGGAGATAACTACGACACCGAACTGGGAGAAATGTTAGAAGACCCAGGTGCTTCTCCCGAAGAATTTGTCATGCAATCTTCTCTATCCTATGATTTAGAGCGTCTGATGGATGAACTCACCCCGCAACAAAAGGAAGTGCTAAAACTTCGCTTTGGCTTACTTGATGGACAAGCTCTAACTTTAGCAAAAATAGGTGATCTCCTGAACATTAGCCGTGAACGAGTCCGGCAAATTGAACGGGAAGCATTAACCAAACTTCGCAAGTCCAAAGCCAACATGAACGAATATTTAGCGAGTTAAACTGTAGAGACGCGATCAATCGCGTCTTAAAAAAAATACTGATGCCAAACCAATACCCTGTGGAGAGGAGAAAATACGCTACTTCAGGTACGGTTCCACCGACTTCAAGGTGGGAATGAGGCTGTTACATTAATGGATAGGAACAGTTCATAGCCGGTTCAAATCATAAAAAACAGGCATTTACTATTCAAGTTGCAAACACTACACTACGCTAGTAGTGATAGTACAGGAGGTATAACATGAGTAACAAATCCAATAGAGTCTCAGAATTCTTTAACGGTGAGTCAGAAACTAGCAATTTGTTATGGCAATACGTTAAATCTCTGAGTCCGGACACAGTTACCCAGCTTTCTAAACCCACTTCTTCGGAAGTTTTTCAGGTAATGGAGCGTAATATTATCGGATTATTAGGCAACCTACCTTCAGAACACTTCGACATTACAGTGACAACCAGTCGGGAAAGTCTTGGTCAGCTACTCGCTTCTGCGATGATTAGTGGTTATTTTTTGCGTAACGCTGAACAGAGAATGAACTTTGAAGCTGTTTTGCAAGGAACCGAAAATAATCATCACGAAATTGACTAACAATTTCAAGTTTTCGCTAAAAAGATGCAACATTATTGGGTTTATGCTTCATTTCAGTCATAGATAAACCCACTAAACTTAATTGAATGTAGAATTTTCTTAACCTAACTTTCCTAAAAATAAATTGCAGATTCGGCAAAAACTCAGCTTTTTTTGCTAGTTTTTGCTGTATTCTAGGTTTTATCTTTATTAAAAATTTAGAACTCAGTTTTCTTGATCCGGCAGAAAACCCGGCTGATAGAGATATACTGGTTCGCCGCCACCGATAATCTATGAATGTAACTAGTTCTTTCCCACCCCACAAAATTATTGGTGTGGCTGTAATTTGGAACGACCACGAGCAAATTTTAATAGATCGTCGCCTTCCACAAGGTGCAATGGGTGGTTTATGGGAATTTCCTGGTGGCAAAATTGAGCCTGGTGAAACCATCGAAGAGTGTATTCAACGAGAAATTCAAGAAGAACTAGCAATAGAAATTGCAGTGGGAAAGCATTTAATCACTATTGATCACACTTATACTCACTTGCGTGTCACCCTAACGGTGCATCACTGTCGTCTCATTACAGGTATTCCCCAACCCATAGAATGCGATGAAATTTGCTGGGTAAACTTGGATGATTTAGAAAACTTTACTTTCCCTGAAGCCAATAGTCAAATTATCGCCGCCTTGAAGCAGGGGGGAAGAGGCAGGGGAGCAGGGAGCAGGGAGCAGGGGGGATAAGAAAAAGGCAGACAAATAATTTTTTCTTGGGGGAAGAGGCAGGGGAGCAGGGAGCAGGGGGGAGAAGATGGTAACTTCCTAATGACTAATGACTAATACAGTAACAATGTATGAACTGAATCAGGTTGAGTCCCGCAATTTTCTACAATGATTGCAGAGACTTTGATCAAGGGTATCAGTAAGCAAATGTCTAAAACCGTTACCGACGTGATGAGCCGTGACCCAATTGTTGTCCGGCCGGAAACTCCACTGAAGGAAGCTATCCAAATTCTGGCAGAAAAACGCATCAGTGGTATACCTGTTGTAGATGATGGCGGTAAATTGGTGGGAATTATTTCTGAAACAGACTTGATGTGGCAAGAAACTGGTGTCACTCCTCCGGCGTATATCATGTTTCTCGATAGTGTGATTTATTTACAAAATCCTGGTACTTACGAACGCGAGTTACACAAAGCCTTGGGTCAAACGGTGGGAGAGGTCATGAGCAAAAACCCTGTGACTATTTCGCCAGAAAAAACTGTAAAAGAAGCGGCTCAGGTGATGCAAGAACAGAAGGTTCATCGCTTACCTGTAATTGACAGCGCGAGTCAAGTGGTTGGTATTCTCACCCGTGGCGATATTATTCGCGCCATGGCGGCTAGTTAGTCAGTTATCAGTGATCAATTTTGAAAATAAGGATAAATAAATGAGTGTTACTCCTGAGTCTGTAAAGCAAATGCTCAGTTCTGAAGATTTGGGCGATCGCTTGCGTGCGGTTAATCAAGCTCGTGATTTGGAACCAGCCACCGCTTTTGAACTGATTCAAATTGCTATGGGTGATAGTAATTCGCGAGTGCGATACTCAGCAGTCAGTCAGATGGATACTTTGGGAAACCAAAATTTACAGTTATCTTTAGATGTTTTGCGTGGTTTGCTCAATGATCCTGAACCTGATGTCCAAGCCGCAGCCGCAGATTGTTTAGGTGCATTGAAACTACATGATGCTTTTGAAGATTTACAGCAGCTTTACAACACAACCCCAGAATGGCTAGTACAATTCAGCATCATTGCGACATTGGGGGAGTTAGGCGATCCAAGATCCTTTGAACTACTCAAACAAGCACTCTCATCAGAAAATGAATTAGTCCAAACAGCTGCCATTAGTTCTTTCGGAGAATTGGGAGATATCCAAGCAATTCCCCTTTTAGCACCTTTTGCCAGCAACTCCGATTGGCAAATCCGTTACAGAGTTGTTCAAGCTTTGACTCATTTGGGTGGTGCAGATGCAAAATTAATTCTAGAAACTCTCTCTCATGACCAAGTGGAAGCGGTGGCAAATGAAGCTAACAAATCTTTACACTCACTTTGAGTAAGTAGGGTTTGCTGTTCGCGTCGCGTGCCGTTAGGCATAAAAGTTTTGTGGTGGAGGCAGGGAATAGGTAATAGGGAACAGTTTCAGCTATCTGTTATTCCCAAATTTTCTGATTTATTCAACCCAAAATTCACATTTTTGATGGTACACCCTTCAAAAACCTTGCACCAACTTTCAGGTTGATCAGCCTCAAACCTTCGATTTATCTGGGTTTTATATTTATTCAGCCAGCCCTAAGTATAGTAAAGCCCCCTAAATTTGATCATTAAGTCCCATAAACTTGAGGCCAAGTTGTCATTACAAAAACTACAACTGCGGCGATCGCCAACACGCCTTGAATTAAATTTCCAATCAGCGAACCGACGATAATTCCTATACCAGCTTTAATTGCTAACCATAATTGACGACGGTAAATAAATTCACCAATAATGGCTCCCAGCAGCGGCCCTAATAAAATTCCTAACAAGGGTCCGCCGAAGGGTAGAGTTGGAAGCAAACCAAAAAATCCCAGAAATAATCCCACAATTGCGCCAATTTGCCCCCACTTACTCGCACCGGCCTTTTTAGCACCTAAGTAACTCGCTAAAAAATCAACACCGATACTGAGGACTAAAACTAAAGCTGTGACAATGAGTGGAGTTTTAATGGCTGCAAAGGAACTGCCCAGAAAACCCCAAATAATAATAGAGGTTAAAATTAAGCCGCTACCAGGAATACCCGGAACCACTGAACCGATGATTCCCACAATCATGATGAGAATGAGTAGCCAATACATAATTTGCATAATTTGTAATTTGTAGTTTGTAATGCCTCTTGCTCCCTTTAGGAGAGCTGCGCTAACGTAATTCTTAATTTAGCTCGTAGTAAGGGCTTTAGCCCTTAATTCAGGAATAAAGTCCTGACTATAAACCTGTAATTATTAACGACGACTTAGGCTTAATTTTTTCTTTCCTAAATTTTACTCTTGAAGAGTTACTGCTAATTTATCCGCAATACCCGCAATCCATTGTTCATCTTGTTTAGTGTAACTGCGGGGTGCATTCGCTCCTAAAATCAACACACCCTGATCACCAATTGGTTGACAAACTACACCTTGTGTATTTTCTGGTAAATAATCAAATTCTATTCGTCCTGGATACACATACAAAGCAACTAGATAAATTGGCTTTTGTGTTGCCAAGACTCGTTTTAAGATTGGGCCTGGTACTACTTCGGCTTTAGCAGCCAAAATACCACGACGTAATAAGACTTTGCCTTGATAGTAAACTATGAGCGATCGCGTGACCGTATTAGTCAATAATAAATGGGATGCCCAAGCTAACTCTGTTTTGACAGTTTCTGGCAAATCTGCTGCAAGTACAAAACCTGATTCCCCAATTAGTTCTACAGTATCAGGCGATCGCGGTTGTACTTGCTGCCAAATTAAACCAGTTAAAATCAACACTGCACTCAAAATTACACCCACTACATCCCCCCGCGCTTGAGACTCCGTTAATTCTGGAGTCAGCAAACGGTTAATCAATAAAAGTACAGCGCCTAACCCGCCCACAGCTAAGGGTAAACGCCGCAAAATTCGATTGGGATCTGATTTGGTCATTGGTTATTAGTCACTAGTCATTGGGAAGTTATCGTCTTCTTCCCCCTGCTCCCTGCTCCCTGCCTCTTTATTCTTCCCCCTGCTCCCTGCTCCCTGCTCCCTGCCTCTTTATTCTTCCCCCTGCTCCCTGCACCCTGCACCCTGCCTCTTTATTCTTCCCCCTGCTCCCTGCTCCCTGCACCCCTGCCTCTTTATTCTTCCCCTGCTCCCTGCACCCCTGCCTCTTCTCCTACTCCTCCCCAGGTTCAATTATTCTCTGAAACAAATAACCAGTACCCCTCGCTGTGAGAATTAATTCTGGGTTACTAGGATCATCTTCTAACTTTGCCCGCAAACGGGAAATATGCACATCTACTACACGAGTATCTACGTGACGTTCTGGTGTGTAACCCCATACTTCCTGTAAAATTTCTGAACGGGAAAATGCTTCTCCAGAACGGCTGACTAGCAACTCTAGAAGGCTAAATTCCATTCCTGTTAAGCGAATGCGCTCATCGCCTTTGTATACTTGCCGTTTATTGGTATCAATTTTGATGTTACCAACATGAATTACCCCAGAGCTAGGTATACCAGTCGCCCCGGTTTTGTCTACTCGTCGCAGTACTGAACGAATCCGGGCTTCTAATTCCTTCGGGGAAAATGGTTTGACTACATAATCATCAGCACCCAATTCTAAACCGGTGATGCGATCGGCAACGTCCCCCAAGGCTGTTAGCATAATGATTGGGACATCAGATTCTTTACGCAATTCTTGACACACACCGTAGCCGTCAAGCTTTGGCATCATCACATCTAACACTACTAAGTCAGGTTCTGATTTGCGAAAGGTTTCTAGAGCTTCTTCTCCATCGCCAGCCGTTACTACATCGTAGCCAATCATGGAAAGGCGCGTTTCCAAAATCCGGCGAATGCTGGCTTCGTCGTCTACCACCAGGATTTTTTCTTTATGGCTTTCCAAGTCTCTCTATGCTCCCTAACTAAAATTTCTCATGATTAATTTTTAATACCATAATATTAAGATATCATTCCATCAATTGATTGAAAAAAAGCTGTATCTTTTACTATTCTTGAATTCTAATTTTGGCTAAAAGATTAAGTAAATATTAAGATTATTTAATAAATTTTAAGAATGGCAAAGCCTAAAACCTCTTTCATTTGTAACGAATGCGGAACAGAATCTTCTCAATGGTTTGGCAAATGTCCAGCCTGTGGTACTTACAATTCCTTAGAAGAACAGATTTCCATCCAATCATCAATAGATGTCCCTTCTAGGGGAGGAATTAGCAACTGGCAAACAAATCAGAATGATGGCAAACCTGCTAGTAAACCGGCAAAAGCACGAGCTTCCCTGACATTTGAGCAAATTACTGATCGCCAAATTGCTCGCTGGGAATCAGGCTATGGTGAACTAGATCGGGTACTGGGAGGGGGAATTGTTCCTGGTTCAATGGTTCTCATTGGTGGTGATCCCGGAATTGGTAAATCTACGCTACTGTTGCAAGTATCAAATGCACTAGCCCAGAGATACCGTATTCTCTATGTGACTGGGGAAGAATCAGGACAACAAGTAAAATTAAGAGCTTCGCGCCTGGGAGTATCAAAGAATTCTGACCAGCCTAGTGATGAGAATGACGAGCATCATGAAAACGGCAAAGTAGAAGTAGAAGTAGAAGTAAAAACTCTGAGTTCAGAAGAAATTGAAGAAGGTAAAAACGCGGATTTGTATGTATTACCGGAAACAGATTTAGAAGAAATTTTACGAGAGATAGATTCTCTCAGACCAAATTTAGCAGTAATTGATAGTATTCAAACGGTGTTCTTTCCGGCACTAACTTCTGCACCCGGTTCTGTAGCCCAAGTCAGGGAATGTACCTCAGCTTTGATGAAGGTGGCAAAGCATGAAGATATTACCATGTTAATTGTCGGACACGTGACCAAAGAAGGTGCGATCGCAGGGCCAAAAGTATTAGAACACTTAGTAGATACAGTATTGTACTTTGAAGGCGATCGCTTTGCCTCCCATAGACTATTAAGAACAGTCAAAAACCGTTTTGGTGCAACTCACGAAATCGGCATCTTTGAAATGGTGGAACACGGACTGCGAGAAGTGGCGAACCCCTCAGAGCTATTTTTAGGCAACCGTGATGATCCTGCACCGGGAACAGCCATTGTGGTAGCTTGCGAAGGAACTCGCCCCATCGTTGTAGAATTGCAAGCTTTAGTTAGTCCTACCAGTTATCCTTCCCCCCGACGTGCGGGTACTGGTATAGACTATAACCGCCTTGTGCAGATTCTCGCCGTGTTAGAAAAACGTGTGGGGATTCCCATGTCGAAACTAGATTCTTACGTCGCCTCAGCTGGTGGGTTGAGTGTAGCAGAACCAGCCGTAGATTTAGGAATTGCGATCGCCATTGTCGCCAGTTTCCGCGATCGCATCGTCGATCCTGGTACAGTATTAATCGGTGAAGTCGGCTTAGGCGGACAAGTGCGCTCAGTGTCCCAAATGGAACTACGATTAAAAGAAGCTGCCAAACTGGGATTTAAAAGAGCGATCGTCCCCAAAGGGCAAAAATACCCAGATTACAACATCGAGATATTACCAGTCTCCAAAGTAATAGATGCAATTATCGCCGCTATTCCCCACCAAACCCTAGAAGCCAGCGACTTAGAACTGGATGAGGATGAAGAGGAAGAAGAATAATATCATGTCCGTTGAATTAGTTACGATTACCACAATCATGTCACCCCATCCCGCAAGCGAGGAGGGGAGATAAAGAAAAGATTTGGGAGGTTTCGCGTTTAGTAAGTATTCAACCGGACTTGATATAAACCTCAAAAACCCGAATTCGCTCGTAGTTGCGCTTTAGCGCTAAAGCGTAACTACAAACCATGATGATATATTCATGACAGCGATTTTCACCTCAAATTATCGAGGAAAGACTTCAAACGCTAATTCATGCCGATAAAAACACACATTAAATTCGGCAAAAAAGTTTATATGTCCAAGAATTATCGGTGCATCAATTGATTGAGTCCAAGCAAATGCCAGCAATATCGGCGAAAAGTTAGCAATTTTACCAGAAACAACTAACCCTCTTGCTTCGTTATTAGCCAGATTCCCGCTTAATGTCAATTTTACGGTTTGTTCTTCCCAAACTGCTCCCAGTTGTAACCCAATTTGATGTGGCAGAACATTAACACTCGCACCTGTATCTAATAATGCCATCGCTTCTAAAGATTTATTACCATTACTCAGGGTCAATGGCAAATAGGGCATGGTGCTGACTTGCCCAAAACTATCGGTTCTATAAGTAAATAGAAAACGCTGACCTTCAGGCATTGGACTCTTCTTTTGCAGTGGCTAACAGGTCTGATAAGGCTTGCACTGACCTATTATCTGCTTGAGGCGACCAGACAGTGGCACTGGTGGAAGCAAGTTGATTTAAGAGTGTATTCTCTGCGTCACTGGTTTCTAAGCTACATCCTTCTTCTTTGGCAACTGCTAACAGCAGAAAGTGGATTAGTCGTAGTTTATCTTGATGTGATAGTTGGTTGACTGTGGGTAAAATTTGGCTGAGAGTCATATTGCCAGAATTAATATTTATTAAGATTTTAACAAAATAGGTTCGTGTTCTGGTTTTCGTTCTTAGGAATGGCTCAATAATGTTTCATATCTATTTTGCCAAAAAACCCAGATTTTAACTGTGTCACAATAAATACTAATAAAACTACCGTCTTTACCTATCGTGTGGAATCCAGAACAGCAATTATTTGGTGGGCGTTACATCATCGAAAAATATTTAGGTGAAGGTGGATTTGGTATCACTTACCTAGCGAGAAATCCACAGGGTGAACTGCGGGTAATTAAAACTCTGCGCGAAGAAAAACTAAATTGTTGTCGGCATCTACTGGTAAACTGATCTGCACCCTCTCAGGTCATTCCCACTCGGTTAATTCCGTAGCCTTCAGTAGAGATGGGCAGTTTCTCGCTAGTGGTAGTTGGGATAACACTATCAAATTGTGGAATGTGGCGACAGGGAAAGAAATTCACACACTGAGTCACTTTGATCATGTTTATTCCGTCGCCTTTAGCCCCTGTGGTGCTTGGCTGGCTGCTGGAGACGATAGCGGAAATATTAAAATTTGGCGATGGGCAAAGGGAGCATCACAGCTAAAATATTAACCTGAGTTTAAAATTTTGGGTTTCCTTTTCTACAACTCAACCTACATAAGTATAAAAAAACATAAAACTATACGATTTTTCTGAGACGGTTGTATAATAGTTAGCGATGACTGCCAAACATCAAAATCATGCTTTTCCTGTGTGAGAGCTTCTGTAGGCGAAATCAGCAGCACCTCAAATTTTTCTTGCCAAAAAACCAAGCTTTTGAGGATTACAAATAAAATATCAGTGAAAACTACCGTCTTTACCTATCGTGTGGAATCCAGGGCAGCAATTATTTGGTGGGCGCTACATAATCGAAAAATATTTAGGTGAAGGTGGTATTGGTATTACTTACCTAGCGAGAAATCAACAAGGTAAACTACGGGTAATTAAAACCCTACGTGCAGAAATACTCAATAATCCTGCTTGGATAACAGATCAAAATAGACTCAAGCAAGAGTTTAAAGAAGAAGCATTACGCCTAGCCTTATGCCGCCATCCCCACATTGTAGAAATAGAAAATGTCTTTAATCACGACGATTTACCCTGCATGGCGATGGAGTACATCCAAGGGGAAGATTTAAGCAAGCGCATCAGCCAAAAAGGAGCATTACCAGAAGCTGAAGCCCTTCAATATATGAAGCAAATTGGCGATGCTTTAAAACTGGTTCATGAAAAAGGTTTGCTGCATCGGGATTTGAAACCCAGTAACATTATGATGCGTGCAGGTCAGCCAGAAGCCGTATTGATTGACTTTGGCATTGCTAAACAATTTATTCCCGGTGCAGTTTTACAACATACAGAAAGTCTTACCCCTGGCTATGCGCCACCAGAACAGTATGCACCCATAGAGGAACGGGGAGAATATATTGATGTTTACGCCTTAGCCGCTACATTATATTCTTTGCTGACTGGAGAATTACCAATGTCAGCACCAGTCAGACTGCAAAATTTTACCATGCGATCGCCTCAAGAGTTGAACCCCAAAATCAGCGACAGGGTAGATCAGGCAATTATGAAGGGAATGGCGCTTAATTACAAGTTGCGTCCCCAATCAATCCAGGAATGGTTGGATTTGTTAAGTAACGGTATATCACTAACCGAACCAGTAATATCTGACCGTCGTACCCCCCTACACTGGGAATGTATACGCATCATCCCTGGAATTATGGGAATCATTGCCTTTAGTCCCAAACAAGAAATACTTGCCAGTGTCGCTGGTAGTGCTATTCACTTGTTATCCGTCACTACAGGTAAACTTATCCGCACCCTGATTAGTCATAAAGACAGAATTAATTCCCTAGTGTTCAGTAATGATGGCAGAACATTGGCTAGTCGTAGTAATGACAACATCATCAAACTGTGGGATGTCGCCACAGGTAAAGAAATCCGTACTCTGACGGCTGATTCCAAATCAGTTAATTCCTTAGCCTTCAGTAGAGATGGGCAAATTCTGGCTAGTGGTAATTGGGAAACAATCAAACTGTGGTCAGTAAAAACAGGCACAGAGATTCATACTCTGATTGGTCATGGCAAATTGGTGAATTCCGTCGCCTTTAGTAGTGATGGGCGATCGCTAGCTAGTGGTAGTTACGATAACACTGTTAAACTATGGTCTGTAGACACAGGCAGAGAAATTTACACCCTAACAAATCATTCCGAAGCAGTCAATTCCCTGGCTTTTAGTAGTGATGGGCGAATCCTGGCTAGTGGTAGTTGGGACAACACTATCAAATTATGGGACGTAGCAACAGGCAATATAATTTACAATTTAACTGGTCATTCCGAAACAGTTAATTCCCTGGCTTTCAGTAGTGATGGGCGAATGTTGGCTAGTAGTAGTTGGGACAACACTATCAAATTATGGTCAGTAAAAACAGGTAAAGAAATTAGTACCTTGATTGGTCATTCCGAATCAGTTAATTCAATCGCCTTCAGTAGTAATGATCGAATGCTGGTTAGTGGTGGTCATGATAACACTATCAAATTGTGGTCACTAACTACAGGTAAAGAAATTCACAATCTCACAGCCTCTGATGCTAAATCCATAGCCTTCAGTAGTGATGGACGAATGTTAGCTAGTGGTATTTATGACCACACTATTAAACTGTGGTCAGTAGCAACAGGTAAAAAACTCCGCACCTTTTCTGGTCACTCCAGTTGGGTTCATTCCGTAGCCTTCAGTAATAATGGGCAAATTCTAGCAAGTGGTAGTTATGACCACACTATCAAACTATGGGAAGTGGCTACAGGGAAAGAACTTCACACGCTGTCTGGTCATTCCAAATCGGTCAAATCTGTAGTGTTCAGTATGGATGGCAAAATTCTGGCTAGTGCTAGTCCTGACAACACTATTAAACTGTGGTCAGTGTCTACAGGGCAAGAAATTCGCTCCCTAACTCTATACTTTGGTTGGGTTAAATCAGTAGCCTTCAGTGGTGACGTACAGTTTCTGGCTAGTGGTATTAGGGATAACACTATCAGACTGTGGGAAATGTCCACAGGGCAAGAAATTCGCACACTTACTGGTCATTCTAATTGGGTTTATTCCGTAGCCTTCAGTCGTGATGGACGAATACTCGCTAGTGGAAGTTTGGACAAAACTATCAAACTATGGGAACTAGCAACAGGTAGACAAATTTGCACCTTAAATGGTCATTCCAAATCGGTGAATTGTGTCACCTTTAGTAGTGATGGACGAATTTTAGCAAGTGGTAGTCACGACAACACTATCAAACTGTGGTCGGTGGCAACAAGGAAAAAAATTTGCTCCCTCAATCATTTTGATTCAGTTAATTCCGTCGTCTTTAGTCCCAATGGAAAATGGCTTGCGGCTGGAGATGATAGCGGAAATATCAAAATTTGGCGATTGCATCCAAGGGATTAACTGCTAATAAAGACAGGGTGCAGGGGGGTTTAAGAAGCCTACACCCTTTTCTCTTCTCTGACTAACCGTTGCCTAGTGCAACATCAGAATTAAGGGACTTCCAAATAAAAAAACATTCAACCACCTAACCCAAGAAACCATTCGGCTGACACTCACGGCGAAGCCTCTCAAACTCCTTAA
>NZ_JAYGHH010000040.1:22934-51317 GCF_034931045.1 Nodularia sp. UHCC 0506 | reverse complement strand
AAGGTTAGATTTAAATAGTGAAGCAGTGGTTATGGAAAAAATTTAATTTAAAAATTTAAAAATTTAAAAGTTAGAGCTAAAAATTTGAAATATTGAGTGTTATGCTCAAACATCCAAGCTCTAAGCTGCTAACTTTCAAAGTCTTAGACAATGTTTGAAAAGTTTTGGGCAATTCTGATATTTGTGGGGGTAGTTTAGAAGATACCAAGTACTATTCTTTACTTTTAAAAGAGTCAAGCCAACTTTGAACTTGTTCACGGGCAATATCACGACCACCAAGACCAAAGGATAGGGCAATTGCAACAGCGATCGCACCTAGTAAAAGTCCAAAGGCTAAATTCACAATATCACTGGCAACACCAACCTGTTGCAATGCCATTGCAGAGACTAGGGTAATAATGGCAATCCGTGCTACCTGTGCCAGAATTCGGGCTTGACGGTCGCCGGAACTGGTAATGAGTTGAAACGCCAGATTTGCTAAGAACAGACCAATGGCAAATACAATTAATCCTGACAAAATCCGTCCCAAAATAATTAAAATCCCTGTTACCAGTGCTGTCAAGGCAGGGATATTGAGGATATTAACTGCTGCGACTGTGGCAAACAGCATAATACCAACTAAGGCGACAATCCCGGCAACTTCTGATGGGGTGCGGCTGGCTGGTCTTTGTGTTTCTGCTTCTTCTGAGACTGTAGTTAGTGATGGTAGACCCAATACAGTGAAAATGTTGTTAAAGCCTAAACTAGTGAGGATACTAGTCACCAACTCCGAGACAAACCGCCCTAAGAAAAAGGACACAATTAAAATTGCTAGGGCTGTAAAGATGGAGGGTAGAGTATTTAGCACCTGCTGCAACATGGCGATCGCCGGTACAGATATCGCCTCAATTCTCAAGGAATTTAGTGATGCGATCGCCACAGGAATCAAAATCAAAATATAGACAATTGTGCCTATAATAGTTGACAGAGATTGAGTTCCTGAAGATGCGGAAAGTCCAACGCGACTTCCAATATGGTCAACACCTGTGGTTGCTAATAAATTACTGACAATCCGCCGCACTATATTAGCTATAAACCAGCCCACTGTGGCAATTAATCCCGCAGCCAGAATATTGGGCAGAATTGACAGAATTTCCGTAATTAATGATTGTACTGGTATTAGCGCCTGTCTGAGCGCCAGGGTATCCAAAATTGGGACGAGAAACAGTAAGAAGATAAACCAATACAGCGCATTACCAATGGTTTCACTCAAAGATAATTGGTTGAGGTTGAGTGTATTGTCTTGGGCTTCTTGATTCAGACGCTCATCTAACCTCAGCGCTTGTAACCCTCGCACCGTCACAACTTTAACAATTGTCGCTATTAACCAAGCAACTCCCAAAAGAATTCCCGCACCAACCAACTTGGGCAAAAAGCCAATTAGCTGGTCAAGCAAATTATTCAGTGGTCGAGAGGCTACCTCTAGTTCCAGAGTTTGTAAAACAGCTACTACTGTAATTAAGATGATGCTCCAGAAAACTAAGCCAGAGATTAATTTCTCTATCTGGGGAACATCCTCACGACCCGTGATCCCCGCAGCAATCCGATTATCTATCTTAGTGTTATCCAGAATTTTCTTTGTGACTGCGGCCAGGATGGCTGCAATCAGCCAACCAACTAACAAAAGTGCTGCCGCCCCTAATAAACGGGGGGTAAACGCCACCAACTGTCCGACAATTCCTTGTACTTCGGTAATTCCTTCGTTAACTCTTCCTTGATCTAGTGGTAAGCTGGGCGACTGTGCCAAAAAATGCTGCACCCTCATCGATAAACCACTGTCTATCAACTGGGTTATTCCTTGCCAAGTTGTGTTCATGGTTTTCCGGTATTAAGGTTTAGATGTCTCCAAAAAAAACTTGTAATACTTATGGTAAAGCGGGATATGAAACAATCCTCAGCCCCCGTAAGTTCACTCACGTTTTGCTTATTAATTTACCAGTAAATTGGCAGCAAGCAATTGATCTCAAGAATATTTTTCTAACTTTTTGATTTATATTCTGATTTTGTCAAGGAATACCGTAGACAATCGCATATTGTTAAATGTTTATGACTAATTTGTATATTTGTTACTACACTAAAATCATTGACATAATGTGATAATAGTGCTTTATTTTGCGATATTCTGAGTACAGCCACAGCATTAGAAATATAGAATGTCCCAAGCTTTTGAACAATCAATTCAAATTAATGCCACAGCTACAGTAGTGGAACGGTGCATTACTGATTTAACAATTATGCGCCGTTGGCTAAATCCTGCCCTATGTTGCGAACCTGTTGGCGAAGCCTGGAGTACTGAGGTTGGTAGTCAAAGTTTATTTGTGATTCAAATTCCTCTACTTAAACCCACCCTGAAAAGTGTAGTTGTAGAACGAGAACCGGGTTTAGTTGTTTGGGAATTTCAGGGATTTTTCCAAGGGCGCGATCGCTGGGAATGTCAACCCAATGCACAGGGTACAAATCTTGTCAACCGTTTTGAGTTCGATATTCCTAACCCCATAGTCGGTTGGGGGTTCAATAACTTTGCTGCATCTTGGACTCAACAAGATATGCAAGCCCAACTGCGTCGCCTCAAAGGAGTTGCAGAGTCATTAGTCATTAGTCATTAAACATCACCTCACCCCGATTAAGAGAACTCCACAAAAATTTCCATATCTGGAATATCGGGGCGAATCAGAAAATGTCCTGGCATTCCTACACCCACCATAAAAAAATCAATCCGGCGGGCAATTTCCAGGTAAACCAGCGACAAAGTAATCGGAATCTCCATGCGGCGGTCAATTACATCATTTAAAAAGCTATGACAGGGGTCATACTAAGAGAAATTCATAAGCAAATCCTGAGTCGAGTTGAAGTTTTTCCCCTTGATTACTTTATCCTCTGACTTACTCCAGTGTACACAAAAATATTTAAATCTTGTCGAATTAATTAGAAATGCCTATTGATTTTCTCCTCCTAAATATTTAAAAATATCATCTAAAACTCGATTGGCTCCAATAATTCCCCATGAAGCAATCCATATATCGCTTGTAACTGGATAAACCCGATTTTCTTGTACGGCTTTTAACTGCGCCCACAAAGGATGATTAATAAATTGTTGTAACCTTGATTCATTGTGTCCTCCTAGTATGAGAAAAATAGCATCACCACCGATTTGAGGAATTAATTCTAATGAAATATTTTCGTGATTTTTTGCTTTGTCTTCAGATGAAGGACGAGATAAACCTATTTCTTGAAGGATTGAGCCACCAAAAGAATGATTCATATAAATTCGAGTAAAATTTGCCCAAAAATTCACTAAAGATATTTGAGTTTTTGCCAGATCATCACCCATTATTTGACGTAATTTTTCTATTCTTTGGTCATAGTCCCGCAGTAGAGTTTCACCTTTTTCTGTTTTACCCACTGCCTCAGCAAATTTTGTTAACCATTCCTTCCAACTAATATCACCATCTGCTAAAACTGTGGGTGCAATTTTTGATAATTGTCTATATAAATCAGCATCCCAAGCTAGACCTAAAATCAAGTCTGGTTTTAAATATAAAATTTTTTCTAAATTGGGTTGACCATTAGTACCAATTTTCTCAATTCCGTCTGTTAAATTATCTAGATATTTAAGGAAATTGTTGTCCCCTAATGTTGTGGCTCCTATAGGTTTAATTCCTAAAGCTAAAACATTATCTAAGCCCCCTAAAACAATTATTCGCTGGGGATGCAAAGGTACTTTTGTTTCACCCATAGCGTGTCTGACTAACCGCACTGGGGTTATATCGATAGGGGTTAAATTCAAGGTTTCTGTATTATTTATTCCACAACCTATGACAATTAAACTTGTGGCAATACTGAATAATAACAGTTTGAATTTACGAAAAAAACAAAATTTTATTTGCATAATCTATGAAAAATTATTTTAATTTGAGATTTAAAAATTTCTTGAGTAAAGCTACCATGTACACATATTCTAAAAGAAACAGAGTTTGCCGCCCTAAAAACAAAATTTAACTGTAAATCCTACGGTGTACACACAAGTAATCAAATCGCCCCCTAACTCCAAATTGTGGGGGAACAAGAATTTTTAAATTCCCCTAAACTTGCGGATTTAAGGGGTAAAACAGGCTCAAATGCAGACAGACAGAACTTGTACTTGCACCGTAGGAGCTAGGGGTGGGGTTTTATAACACAAAAGAGAATTTCCTGATTTGTGTGTAAACCTTGCAATGAGAACTTTCCAACTTACCAGACAATTCTATAGCCAACGCTTAGAGTTATGCCTTTACCAGCATAATTAGCACTATCAAAAAATGGCGCAAAGTATTGTGAATATACTGGGAAGTATTGGTTATTTAACAAGTTTTGAATGCCAATTTGTAGTTCACCGACACCTAGTTTAATACTGCTGAGATAATCTACTGTGACGAAGCTACTAATTTTGCCATCTTCTACACCATCATCAAAACCGCGATCGCGATTACCAGAATAAAGTAATTGTAGTCTGTTTCTCCAATTTGGAAGAGTTTGATTTTCTATGTAAGCTGTCAATTTAAAAGGTGGAACTGTAATACTATTTAATGCTACATACTCTCCATCATTATTAGCATCATTTTCACCTTCTATCCAAGTCGCTGTACCGCCCAAACTCCAACCTTGAGCCGGCTGAACATCAACAGCAGCTTCTATACCGTAAACTTTTTGAGGAGCGCGAGTAGTTTCTAGAAAATCAGTTTCAGGGTTAAAATTAAAAGCCGAACCTAAGTCAGAATAGTTATAAAAACCAGCAAGGGATGCTTGGACATTATCCCATTGACCCCTCAAGCCAATTTCATAGTTATCTACTTTCTGTGGTTCTGTTAATTGCAAAGAGTTCAAAACATTGACTACACCTCCAGGGGGTCTGCGGAAGACACGACCCAAATCGGGAACAGAAAACCCCTGAGCAAAGTTACCAAAAACACTAATTTTCGGCGTAAATTTGTAGACAATTCCCGTATTAAACACTGTAGAATCAAAACTGCGATCGCCACCTTGAATATTACGACGAGGAAAATTGGCGGTGATATAGTCGTCTAAACTTACACCTATATTCACATAACGTAAGCCACCACTTAACCGGAGATTATCACTAACGTCCCATTGCAACTGACCAAATATACCCAATTCCCTAAAATCATATTCGGGAACAAAAACCCGCTCATCAATTTTGCGAAAGATCCGACCCCCTGACGTATCAAATTCATCACCATCAAAAATATTAAAGTTTTGAGAACTCTGCTCTTTCTGATAGTCAACACCCCAAAGTAAACTCAAAGTTTTTTCAGAATTGAAGGGGGTTTCAACTTGCAATCTTCCACCCAACTGTTCCGATTCTCCTTCTGATTGGGTAATTCCTCTCAAATTAAAAGCACGGTTATCATCAGGAATTCCCCCACCAAAACCATAATTACGATAGTAAGCTTGAGCCTGAAGTTTACTATTTAAAATATTGTTATTAGTGTAATTTAAGCTTAGTAAAGTATTGTTGATAAAACTTCCATCACTAGCACCAATCACTGTTGTCCCTGCCGGTAGCCTCAAAGCGCGAGATTTTTGAATTCCGGGAATCTCATCAATTGCTGAGTCAGAAATAAAGTCAGTATTTTGTCGCTGGTTAAAATGATTAAAACTAAACTGTAGACGTTGATCTGGCGATAGTTCCACCCCTACCTTAGCCAAAATGTTGATTTTTTCGCTGTCTTCATCACCTGAAAAATTAGCAATGCGATCGCCTTCTGCATCATAAAAACCCGCAGTTGTTACCAGAGAAAAACCCGCAGTATAGTCAAATATGCCTTCTGTCCCAGATATTTGGTGCGATAGGTTATAGCCAAAACTATCTGCGGAACGAGTCAAGGAAGTATCCAAACCAATGTTTGTCGTAGAAGTTAGCCTTTGACCACTTGGCCTCTTAGTAATAATATTAACAACACCACCAGTAGCTTGACCACCATAGATCGCATTCGGACCCCGAACCACCTCAATCCGTTCAATCGCACTGGGATCAATAGTTGTAAGTGCGGCGGGAATTGATTGCAAGTTAGCATTTTGGGGAACACCGTCAATTAAGACGGAAATATTGCGACCTCGTAAAGTTTGCCCAAACGTATTACTACGATTAGTGGGTGAACCAAAGCCAGGAACAGTTTTGGCCAGAATATCAGCTAAGTTGGTTGTCAACTTAGCTTGTTGCTCAATTTGTTCCCGTGTAATTACTGTTACAGAACGTGCCACATTCTGCACATCTTCTTCCGTGCGTGTTGCTGTAACCACCAATTCTATAGATTCTTGAGTTTCTTTTGGGGGTTGTTCTGGCTGTTGTGATATCTCTTGAGGCTGAGGTTGCTGTGTAGATGTTACAACTGGTGTAATGCTAAAAATTAGACCTTCCGAACTGTCAAATAACTCCACATTTGGTAAACCCGCCTCACCCGCAACTGTCACCCGGATAGTACTTTCATCAAAATTTGTAACCGTTATTTCAGTAATCCCCTCACTTGGGTTTGCAGATATGAACCCATCACCACTAGGTAAACGCAATTGAGCATTAGGAATATCTGTAATAAAGTTATTCTCAGCATTGAGATTTACTAGTTGCAATTTTTCCCCAAGAGTTGTCTGTAAAATTACCTCCACACCTTGATCTGTTGGACTCACCTGCACCCCATTCACAATAATTGCGGATTGAGGAGTCGCAGTTTGAGATACTAATTCTTCAAGAGTATTTGCGGGCTTTTCCACCTCACTCACAGAGGGAATTGCCCAAGCAGGTTCAGCCGTAGCCACTACCCCAGTTAACCAAAGTCCTGTTAATAATTGCAACTTTACAGACATATCTACTCACACCACTTAAGAATCTGTTTCAAGAAGAATACAATAACTGGACTGTGATTTTAAATACCTGTTCAGCTGCGAGACGGATTATTTTCGGCGGTAGACGGATTTTTTTTAACACATTCGCCGTTAGGCGTTCTAGGGGCGCGGAGGTTGAAGAAAGGAGGAGTTAAGGGCTATTTTTTGCTAGTGTTTCAGGCGATAGTATTTAGGATTCATCCCAAATCGTTTACGAAAAGCAGCCGCAAAGCAGCCGTGGTTTGCATAACCCACTGTACGCGCCACTTCTTGTATACTCATTTTTCCTTCTAAAAGCAGTTGACGTGACGATTCCATGCGGTGCTGATGTAAGTAACCAAAGGCTGTTGTTCCAAATACTTGATGAAAACCAATTTTTAATTTGTAATCGTTTAATCCTACTTGACGTGCTAGTTCAATCAATGAGGGGGGATTGTTAATATTTTTAATTAAAATTTCTTTAGCTGCATGAATTCTCTCAAAATCATCTTTTTTTAGAACATCTGATTTTGCCGTATCTTGTCTTTTTTGTCTCAATTGTTCTAATTTGAGAGCAATTAATTCTAAACATTTACCTTCTAAATATATATATTTAGTCATTCCCTGAAATGGACAGTTAATAATTTGCTCTAATGGCAAATACATTTCTGGAGTAATTATATTGCTTTCATAAAAATCTTCTTTACTATTTCCCTCAATCAAATTTGTTAAAATGGCTGGTAGATTTTTGCTGTTATCAATAATAAAACTATTCAGTAAATCTGAATTTTTTAAGTGAATATCTACTTTCAACCTCCGCTTTTTAGCAAAGATTTTCCAATCTTCCATTTCATCGCTTTCATCTGTATAAACCCAATCTAAAAAACTTTGACCACATTCTTTTCGAGAGTATGAGCCTGACAAATTAAACCCAAATTCTATCTTATCTTCTTCAAGTTCTGGAATATCTTCAGATTCAACATATAAATCATCATCAAATTCTTCATCAATAATTAGCAGACGCATTCCTCGTAACTGAATATGACGATGATATCCTTTGCCGAACTTTTGCGGACAGTAATTGATAAAATCAGCAGTATCATACTTGTTTGGATAGTGGGTATTTTGGTTAACCTGTTGCCAAGTTCGTTTATACTCTGTTCGGGAAATTATATTTGTCATCCTTTTCTCAAAGAAGCAGACCTATAACATTTTTTCTCGCAAGTCACCCCAAGATTGTTCGGCTTTGTTAGGTTTCGTTATACCCCCCTTTGCAAGACAGGGCTGTTTCATTCGCTTGTGTTGGAAATTTGTCAAGAGGATAATCTCACGCACCAGCAAAGCGTTCGCGGAGAGTGCCGTAGGCTCTAGCATGAAGTGCGTTAGGCGCAAAGACGCACAGAAAAATCAGGTATTTCGGGCTGAAGACACAAAAATTTTTTGTCCTAATTGTGGATTTGCCCTCAATTTTGATCTGTTTGACCCTTGCAATTTTAACTCTTTTAGGAAACGAAACAGCCCTGGAGTTAGAGGGGGTCAGATCACTTGTGTGTATATGGTAAGTAGAGCAGCAGGAATAATTCAATGTTTGTAGTAAGGACTTCAGTCCTTATTTGAGGGCTGTAGCCCTCACTACGAAACAATCTCAATATTTTTACATTACTTAATCTACTTTGACTTATTCTCGCCTACTTACTTAGCCCCTTTGAGTGGGGAGAGTGAGAGTGCAGTTTTATTCTATTGCTTGGGCTGTTTTCTGCTTATCCAACTTCAGCATTAACACACCCAAAGGAGGCAGACATAAATCTAGGGAATAAGGACGACTGTGCAATGACCAGTTATCCGTCCATTTACCACCTAAGTTGCCCATATTACTGCCGCCATAGGGACGGGCATCACTATTAAATAATTCGGTATAAAATCCTTCTTGCGGTACACCAATGCGGTAATGAGAATGGGGTTGGGGTGTGAAGTTGCAAACCACGATGACGAAATCATCAGAATCTTTGTCATAACGGACAAAAGAAACTACGCTATGACGGTTATCGCTACAATCAATCCACTCAAAGCCATCCTGGGCAAAATCCTGAGTATATAAAGCTGGTTCAGAACGGTAGAGATGGTTTATGTCCTGGAAAAATTGCTTTAATTGTTGATGGTCTTCATACTGCAATAATTGCCACTCCAAATCTGCCCAGACATTCCACTCACTCCACTGCCCAAACTCCATGCTCATAAACATGGTTTTCTTGCCTGGGTGAGCGAACATATAGCTAAATAAACAACGCACATTGGCTAATTTCTGCCATGTATCACCGGGCATTTTGCCAATGATATTGCTCTTGCCATGTACTACCTCATCATGGGACAGAGCCAGCATAAAGTTTTCACTGTGGTTGTACCACATACTGAAGGTAATATTATTTTGATGGAACTGGCGGAACCAGGGGTCCATGCTGAAATAGTCCAGCATATCGTGCATCCAACCCATATTCCACTTTAAGTTAAAGCCTAATCCGCCTGTGTAGGTAGGCCAAGATACCATAGGCCAGGAAGTGGATTCTTCCGCAATTGAGAGAACACCTGGAAAATAACTAAACAAAAGGTGATTTACTTGACGCAGAAAATCTGCTGCTTCTAAGTTTTCTCTGCCGCCATATTGGTTGGTTAACCATTCTCCTGGTTCACGGCAATAGTCAAGGTACAGCATTGAGGCGACAGCATCAACCCTAATTCCATCAATATGATATTTGTCAAACCAGAAGAGGGCATTTGCTACGAGGAAATTTCTGACTTCGTGACGATTGTAGTTGAAAACCAGAGTACCCCATTCTTTATGTTCACCTTTGCGGGGGTCGGAGTGTTCATAAAGGTGACTACCATCGAAGAAGGCTAAACCGTGTCCATCTTTAGGAAAGTGACCGGGAACCCAATCAACAATTACTCCTATATCATTTTGGTGACATTCATCAACAAAATACATGAAGTCTTCAGCGCTCCCAAATCTGGAAGTAGGGGCATAATACCCAGTTACTTGATAACCCCAAGAACCATCAAAGGGATGTTCAGCAACGGGTAGCAGTTCCAAATGAGTGTATCCCAATTCTTTGACATAAGGAATCAGTCGGTCTGCTAGTTCTCTGTAGGTTAGGAAGCGTGCGCCTGGTTTGAGTTCAGAAACGATAACTACAGGTTCTGTTTCACCATTGGGTAATTTAGGTAGTTCTGAACTAGAAGCGTGTAACCAAGAGCCTAAATGCACTTCGTAGACCGAAATCGGTTGGGTAAGGGGGTCAGTGTGACGACGCTTTTCCATCCAGTCTTCGTCAGACCAAGTGTAAGCACTTAAATCAGTGACAATGGATGCTGTTTTCGGCCGGGGTTCTTGCTGGAAACCGTAGGGGTCTGATTTTTCGTAAATATGCCCTTCAAAATTTTTAATTTCATACTTATAATGCTCTCCAACTCCGATTTCGGGAATGAATAATTCCCAAACTCCAGTAGAACCTTTTCGCATCTGGTGTTTACGTCCGTCCCAGAGGTTGAAATCTCCTAGCAGGGAAACGTTACGAGCATTGGGGGCCCAAACGGCAAAATAGACACCTTTAACGCCGTTTATCTCTGTGGGATGCGCTCCCATTTTTTCGTATATCCGGTGATGATTGCCTTCGGAAAACAGATGTAAGTCAAAGTCTGTCAAATTGGGAGAACGGAAGGCGTAGGGGTCATAAGTGACACGTTCGTGTTCGCCTTCTTTAATCCGTAATTGGTAGTTTGTTAGTTCTGCTACTTCAATTGTGCATTCAAAAAAATGCGGGTCATGTACTGTCTGCATGGGGTATTCCTGACGTTGTTCAGGCAGAACTACCCATGCTGCACTGGCATTTGGTAGGTAGGCTCGCACAGCCCAGACTTTTTTGCCATTTTGTTCTATGTAATGAGAACCTAGTATTTCAAAGGGGTCGTGGTGCTGATTCCCTACTATACGGTTAACCTGTTCTGGGACAATTGTGGTCATGGACATGAAGCTACCTACATCTAAATAAAGTAATTGAATGATATACTGCGATCGCTGACCTTACGGAGTACAGCCTAGTTTTAATCCAAAAGAACTAAGTTTATGGTTCTAAATATATTGGTTACATTTATTTGTAATTTCGTCGCCACAGTTATCGTACATCACAATGAGGCATCAGTTTTTTCAGAATGATGGTGTAGTCCGCAAGTCTGCATGAAAGAGTGAGTTTGTCAAATATCTAAAAAAGGAAAAATTTGCAGTAAGGCTTTACGTAACTGGATGAGGTAAATTGTTTGCCGCAAGTCAGCACTCAATTTAGGTGGAGGACTGATTTGTAACTGTTCTTGTAGTTCTGCATATTCGGCAGCATTTAGGGGTTTGCCATCAACAGGCGATCGCGCGTCTATAATAATTTCGGTGCGTAATATTTCTTCTGGGATATCTTCTGGTAGTGGTAATGCAGCTACAGGTGTTCCCCAAGCGCTAGTTAACCACACCAAAATGCTAGTGCTAACAATTAAAACCCCAAGTAATATTTTCTGCCTTCTCCTCATCTTCCCACTCCCTCACCTCACAATCCCGGTGGTAATGGTTCATGGCATAATTCATGAACTTGTACAATCCTTTCAAATAACCAAGGATATCCTTGACGATACTGGGGAATGAGTGCTAAAGGACTCAGTAAGGCAGCAGCGCTAATATCTGCTACACTTAGCCTATTTCCTACCAAGTAATCATTTTTTCGCCAGCGAATAGATAACTCTGAAAACGCAGTTAACAGCCTATTTTGAGCTAATTTTACACTAGCCTGGTTAATGCCATATTGTTGGCGCACTACTGAAATTACTGTTTGGCTAAGTAGTGAAGGGTCAATTTGTTTGCCTTCGCCAGCCCGAAACTGATAATATACAAATCTTGTAGCTGTACCGATGCTTTCATCCAACCAATCCTCTAGCATTAAGGCCTGTGCCTGCTGTTCATAATCAGGTAAGAATAACGGTGGTTCTGTTTGGTAAGTTTCCAGAAATTTTAAAATTTCCGTAGAATCAGCGATCGCATCTGGCTGACCCTCAACTTGTGGTAATAATACGGGTAGAGTCTTCAACCCAGTCAGAGGCTTAACTCGGAGGATATGCAACCCTGGTGTCAGATTCTCAACTTTATAATTAATTTGCTTATAGCCCAGCCCTAGACGAGCTTTGCGACAATAATGAGATGTACTAAATTGCAGTAGCAACATAAAGCTACTTTTTCCAAATAAAAAAGGGAACAGGGAACAGTTATCCCCAAATTTTCTGATTTGATTTATTCAACCCCAAATTCAAACTTTTGATGGTACACCCTTCAAAAGCCTTGCACCTACTTTCGGGTTTATCAACCTCAAACCTTTGATTTATCTGGGTTTTACATTTATTCAGCCAGCCCTAACTACCTTTAATTAATAATTAAAACAGGAGTAGGACTTACGCAAAATTATCAGACAAGAAACCACAAAAGCCGTAGAAAACACGGTGGAATGAGACTTTCCGGGAGTTGATGCGTAAGTCCTTAACAGGACATTTGGTTGCAAATGAAATCATGTTTACCAATGTCCTTGACCAGCCGTATTAATTAAACGTTTGACTCCACTAAACCAGAAAATGCTGTCTGCTCGCCCAAAATCAAATTTACTGGGTCGTTGTAATAAATTACACTACCCCTAACTTTTTTTGGGCGCGATTTCCACAGGGAAATTTTATGGAGTGGTATCAGGTGCAGGGGTGGTATCAGGTGCAGGAGTAGCACCGTCAGTTGGCTCACCAGGTGCAGGAGCAGCAGGTGGAGCTTCAGCCGGTGGTGTCGTCTCAGGTTCACAAGCTCCCAAAACTGTAGCCAGACCTAACATCAGAACAAAACCAAAGATTTTTGTTTTCATCATAAACTCCTCTTTCACCAAATAATGGCGATAAAAAAATTCGCCTGTTGAATAAGATAACCTATTTGTTGCTAATTTTTTAAATGCCTTGTGCTGAGATTTTCAAAAGCAATACTTTTGGTTGATTTTTGGGCTTTTAGTTATTATGCAGTAGACTGACTAATCTCTCTAGTTGGGGATTACAGTCAATAAATAGCCAAACCGAGATCAATTTGCTAGATAACTAAGACATTAGATGCAAAATTGCCTATTTTATTGGGGTCTTGCTGCTTGCTGCCTTCTGTTGTCATACTTTAAATAAAATATTGCTGCTTACTGATTACAAGTATTACAATACCCAGCTAATGCCATCATTAGAGCAGTTACCTATCAAAACACTTAAAAGGATTTTGTGTACTGGTGACACAAAACACAATTCTCACCTTAATTCAAACAGGCAAACGGTCTAAAGCACAGTATTTTCAACCTAAAAAAATTTATGACTGTTGTTCGTAAATCAGCTGTTTCTACAACAGGTACTTGGTTCCAGCGAAATTCTACCCCATCCAAAGGGAAGCGACGCTCTATTGGGAGTCCGTCTACACTTGCAGATGAAGCTTTACCAGTATCCTCAAAAAAACAACAGCGTCCTGCAAAAAAATTATCGGTTGCTGCTACCAAGCGGTTGCCAGAGCCACTGAAAAGACCAGTTTCTTCCTTGAGAACTCAGTCAAATACAACAATGCAGAACAATCAGAAGTCAGGCAAAGGTAGCTTACCGATGATGCCTACTGCTGGAGCAGCACCTTTTTGGTTAATGCGTTTGTATACCTCACATCGTTATTCTTCCGTTGTGACGTTTTTATTAGTGGCAATAACTTTATGTGTTTATGGTGGGACAGTATATTCTCAAAAACAGTGGAGTCAGGGATATAACAGGCTACAAGAACTACAACTTCATGAACGGTATTTAACTACAACCAACGCTATCCTAAAGAACAAAATGGCTGAAGAAGCAGAACAGGTAACATCTGGGCTAGTTTCACCAACGCCAGCAAAAACAATTTTTTTGCCTACAGCACCTCCATTTTATAGTTCTGATTCTACGCCCGTGAATAAACAACCAAATCTGGCAACGCAGCAAAACACACCTTTGCCACTAGGATATTAGAACTGTCAACAATTATCACAGTGGGGTCAGTTCACGAATTGACCCTACACAATACTCAGAAATGCTATTTTAACCCCCCTAAAGTTCCCCACTTATAGAAGTGGAAAACTCCGACATCTTTCCATAACTGATTGTTAACACTGAGCAGGTTAATGCAAAAAACACCGAGTAAATTAAAATTTAAAAACTTTCGTCATCCAGCCTTTAGAAAACGAGAAAAGCCTTCTCTTGTGAGGCTTATGCAAAGATTTAGGTTTATTTCTCATACCCAAGACCAAATACCTGGCATATCCCGAATTTTTATAATTTGGGGTATATTCATGACCGCCGGGTTAGGGTTAGCTATTAATTTATATCAGTTGCAGATTCTCCAGGGAGCAAAGTTAACACAGAGGGCGCGTAACCAGCAAATGGTGAAATTGCGCCCTTTTGTTCCTCGTCGCTTAGTGGTAGACCGCAGTAATAATGTTTTAGCTGTTGACCGTCCTGTTTATACTTTGTATGCCCATCCCAAGCTGTTTAGCCAATCTCCTCAACAAATGGCAGAACAACTGGCTCCCATACTGGAGGAAACTCCTGCTGAGTTGGCGAAAACTTTTCAAAGTCGAAAGAGTGGGATTACACTAGCTTCTGCTTTACCGGAAGTAAATGCTGGCCGGGTGAGGTCATTGCGTTTAGATGGCTTGGAATTAATTCAAAAATACTCTCGATATTACCCACAAAAGGATGTGGTTGCAGACGTAGTAGGTTACGTCAATATGGATCGTCAAGGTCAGGCTGGTGTGGAGTACAGTCAAGAAGAGTTATTAGAACGTTCCGTCCCGACAGTGGAGCTGAGTCGGGCGGGTAATGGGAGACTACTACCCAATCATGCACCGAAAGGATTTTTAAATTTTGACGACCTACGATTACAACTAACTATTGATAGCCGTTTGCAAAGAGTCGCCCGGACTGCTTTACAAGCACAGATGAGGAAGTTTCAGGCTAAACGTGGGGCGGTAATTGTGATGGATGCCTCAGATGGTTCTTTACTAGCTCTGACTTCTTATCCTACCTATAACCCTAATGAATACTCTAAAGCTGATATTTCCCTCTTTAGAAACTGGACAGTTGCTGATCTTTATGAGCCGGGATCGACTTTTAAACCGTTGAATGTAGCGATCGCTTTAGAAAATGGTGCAATTAAAGCAGATGATATGTTTAATGACCCCGGCTCTATTCAAATAGGTAAGCACACCATCAGAAATGCTGGTCTTAATGGCCATGGACAAATTAGTATTGCGAAAATACTACAAACTTCTAGCAACATTGGCATGGTGCGAATCATTCAACAGATGAAACCAACACTCTATTACAACTGGCTGGAACGCCTGGGACTAGGGCAAACTGTGGATACAGATTTACCCTTTGGAGTTCGTGGACAACTCAAAAGTCAAAAAGAGTTTCTCGGTTCGTCCATTGAACCAGCAACTACATCCTTCGGGCAAGGCTTTTCTTTGACACCGTTACAGTTGGTGCAAATGCACGGAGCTTTAGCCAATGGTGGTAAATTAGTTACACCCCATGTAGTGCAAGGGTTAGTGGATACCAAAGGGCAAATGCATTATTCTCCCAAACTTTCCACATCGCGCCAAATTTTCTCAGCCGCCACAGCGCAAACAGTTGTGGAAATGATGGAAACAGTTGTATCAGTAGGCACTGGCAAGGCAGCACAAATTCCGGGTTATCGCATTGGAGGTAAAACAGGGACATCTCAAAAAGCCAGTCCCTACGGGGGTTATATTCCAAATGCGCGCATCACTAGTTTTGTAAGTATTTTACCAGTAGAATCTCCCCGCTATGTCGTTTTTGCAGTAGCCGATGAGCCAAAAGGAGGAAATGCTTACGGTTCTACCGTCGCCGCACCAATTGTCAAAACAGTGATGGAAGCGTTAATTCCCATTGAAGGGATTCCGCCAAGTCAAGAAACCAAGACGGACTCTCAACTCAAACAGTAAAGATATGCGGGATGTCCCAAAATTAAATCACTTCTGATCGATACTTATCCGATATGGACAAATTGCCAAAGCAGCTGGTCGAAATTATTTATCAGCAACTACTGCCTAGCTTACAAATTGAAAGTGTCAATCCCCATAATCCCATCAAGGTGAGCTATCTTCCACAACCCTGGGAATTGCTTGGGACAGGGAATTATGCCGCAGTAGTTTATCACCCTGATTATCCTGATTCTGTTGTCAAGATTTATGCCCCAGGACGGCCAGGCTATGAAGAGGAAGTAGAAGTTTACCGTCGTCTAGGTTCTCATCCAGCTTTCTCTGAGTGTTATTATGCCAAAGATGATTTTTTAGTCTTGAAACGGCTTTATGGAACAACTCTCTACGATTGTATGCACTTGGGTTTACCTATTCCCAAACAAGTAATACGTGATATCGATGAAGCTCTCGACTATGCTCAAAGTCACGGACTTTATCCTCATGATGTCCACGGTCGTAACGTCATGATGTACCAAGGGAAAGGATTAGTTGTAGATATCTCAGATTTTCTCCATATAGAACCCTGCTCAAAGTGGAACGACTTAAAAAAGGCTTATTACTGGTTATATCTCCCGGTATTGTACCCACTTCGGCTGCGCTTCCCATACTTTGCCTTAAATATGATCCGTAAATGTTATCGTCTAGGAAATTCTCTCAAAAATTTTTGTTCTCGAATATTCCTCAAATTAATAAACTTGAAATTAAATGGTCGAAGTTAAAGAAAGAATAGGAAGTATGATTAAACACAGACTTCCTTTGAGCAGAACTTCACCTAGTACCGCAAGGCGAAAGTCAAAAGTCAAAAATCCTATTTTATAGGCTTTCCCTTTGGGAAAAACTATCCTTGGTAACTCTGTTTGAGTGCTTCTTCAATGGAACCTAAACTTTGGTAAGCCTCTATTAGTTCGTGGGATTTGGTTTTTCGCTTTGCCAGCATATCTTTTAATGGGGTTAATAAATGCACATCTGAATCATTACCCAAGGAAACTTCAGCTATTTGTAAAAGCTTGGCAGCATTAGCAAAAATATCTGCATTGTCAAAGCCTTCCTTTGCAGAAATTTGATGTAACTCTGCATCAGGTATAGTTGCTCTACCCTGTAAACTTTTATCTAATATCAAACCTTTTAATAAAGCCAACAAAGCCCCATAGATAGAAAAATCATCACAACTATCACAAGCTTTAAATTCAATACGTCCCACTTCAGCCGGAATGCGGGCAATTTTTGTTAATGAAGGGATACTTTTAATTAGCTGTTCTTGTTTTTCTACAAACACTAGCGCTGCGGATCTTTTTCCAGTTCTGACAAAAGTTCGTACTGATAAACCATCCCATAATTCCCCATTATAAAAAGGAGAACTATAACTAAAAGGAACGATATAAGGACTGTAATAAGTTAATTTTTTACCAATATCAATTACATCTTCGATTGGTAAATCTGCTACAGAAATGTTTAAATCTGGCCCATAAGTCACCATGTAAATATTAGCAGTCTGTTCATCAGGATAAGTCTGTAACTGTTTGAGTTCATAATCATTTAACGGGGGTTGAGGCTCAAACACAGTCTTGTAGGGGTTAAAACTAGTTAAAACTGCTGAAAAACCGTAGCTAGTCGCCACTTCACGCAGTAAGTGAAAACTTTCTGATAATTCAGTTAAAGCCCCTTGAATATTAGAGTGAATGGTGGTTCTGATTTCGATACCTTTAGGTAGACAGGCAATTACTTTATCAGAATCAGCAAATCTTTCAAACCCTTCAATATACCATCTCTTTTGCCTAATACCAGCATCACCCACACGCAATTGCGAATAATCATTGGGGTATGTGGGTAATTTTTCCACAATTTGATCAAAGTCAGCAAATTTAGTCTGGGAAAAGTCAGCAAATTTCCCTGATTGGTTGAGGAAAGCGACTTCATGCTCAATGCCAAAATAAAATTTCATATATACCTATTGATCAGTAATTAAGGTTTTCTAGTTAAACTAATGCTACTTGCGTCTCATGTAGAATTTTATCTGAGATAGTTTCTCATTAACTAATTTATCAAATTTGTAGTCAATTGCCATAAAAATTTCTGTTAATTTGGAGTTTGTCAATCTGGGTTTATGCTGCGATAAATTAACAAAGGTGAATGAATGGTATTTTTTGACAATTTTTGAGGTTAAGTAGAAATTTGCTAAAAAACACATCTATTGCACAAATGAACTGACTATTTTTTAGTTTAACTAGAAAAATTATCAAGATGTATTTTAGATGTATTTTATACAAGTTGCGAAACTCTGCTGATTTAGAGGGCTAGGAGGCGATACTGACGGGAAGTTACGTTAACGCACTCACAAGTCTGTGTATCATTGTGTAAAGTAGCTTAGTATTGAGCAAGGAAAATTTGAGGCGTGACTATGACAAGTACCGTTCAGTCTCCTTACAGTAGGGAACAAATTACCGCTTGGTTACGTGGATTGCTCACAGTGGCGTGGGCAGATGGTAACTTTGATCCTGAAGAACAGCAATTAATTACCAGTCTTACCGAGAGTGAATTAGCTCCAGGAATTTCGTTGGATTCACTAGAGATAATTACACCAGAAGAATTGGCTGCAAAGTTGGGTAAAAAAACACCAGTAGCCGAAAATTTTACTCGTACAGCTGTAATGGTAGCGATCGCTAATGGTACATATTCACCTAGCGAAGATCAAGTAATGCAGAAGCTGTGTGAGGCTTTGGAGCAGCCGAAAGATATCCTAGAATCCTTGCGCCACACCCTCGCACCCGGAGAACAGATTTCCACCCTAGCAGCACCCACAGCACCTCCCCAGGAATCACTTTGTTCCCTGCGTGACTGGTTAGACGGGCTAGAAATCCACGACCCCAGAGTAGCCCGTTTCTTATGCAAAATGATTCCTTCCCAGTGTCCCTTTGAACGGGATATCACCCTATTTGGACGCAAAATTGTACATATCCCGCCATTGTGTCAAATTAACCCATTATATGAGCAACTGGTGGGTTTACGTTTTCGCGCCCTCTCCTATTTAGCAGATGAATGTGGCGAAGATATTTCACCATATATTTAAGTGCTGAATGAGTGCTTTCTTTCTGAGTGCTGAGTTACAAGTAAAGAGTAAGGAATTACAGGTTTATTAAAACTTATAATTTAGAACTCACAACTGAGGACTCAAATATATGCAATTTATTGACCAAGCACTAATTGAAGTTGAAGCTGGTAAAGGTGGCGATGGTATCGTCGCCTTCAGACGCGAGAAATACGTACCAGCAGGCGGTCCCTCTGGCGGAAATGGGGGACGAGGCGGTTCAGTAATTTTTGTAGTTGATACGAACTTGCAAACTTTGCTGGACTTCAGATACAAGCATCTTTTTAAAGCCGATAATGGTGGACGTGGTGGACCAAATAACTGTACCGGGGCTAACGGTAAGGATTTAGTCGTCGAAGTTCCCTGCGGTACTTCTGTGTATGATGGCAGTACAGGTGCTTTGCTATGCGATTTAGTTGAGCCTGAACAGCGTTTTCGGGTGGCTGAAGGCGGAAAAGGTGGATTAGGAAACCAGCATTTTTTAAGTAACCGTAACCGCGCTCCAGAATATGCTTTACCCGGACTACCAGGCGACATGAAGGTAGTACGCTTAGAATTGAAACTTTTGGCGGAAGTAGGGATTATTGGCTTACCAAATGCCGGCAAATCTACATTAATTTCTTCTCTATCAGCCGCACGTCCCAAAATTGCTGACTATCCTTTTACAACTCTGATTCCTAATTTGGGTGTAGTCAGAAAACCCACTGGTGATGGTACGGTTTTTGCTGATATTCCCGGTTTAATTGAAGGTGCTTCCCAAGGTGCGGGTTTGGGATATGATTTTTTACGTCACATTGAACGCACAAAGGTTTTATTACACCTCATTGATGCAACTAGCGAAGATGTGATTGGTGAATACAAGACAATTAAGCAGGAGTTACAAGCCTACGGACGAGGTTTAGCCAAGCGTCCGCAAATTTTGGTGCTAAATAAAATTGATGCGGTTGACAGGGAAACAGTGGATTTAGAAGCTTTAGCTCTCGAACTTAATCACCTTTCTTTGTCTCCAGTTTTTTTAATTTCAGCAGTTACCCGCACAGGGTTAGAACCAATGTTACAGGAACTTTGGGGAATTCTTGACCAAATGAATGTTGCTGAAAAAGTGGAGGTTTTGCAGTAAGTATAGGAAAGTGCTGAGTAGAAGCCAAGTAGGGGCGGGTATGGGTACGCCAAGCAAGCTATCACAGATATGCTCAATTACAAACAATAATTCTAATAAACCCGCCCCTATTTCCATACTTTCTCAGCACTCAGCACTCAGCACTCAACACTCAACACTCAGCACTCAGCACTCAGCACTTTAGTTAAAGAAACCAACAGCAGCTGATTTTGGCATTGCTGGGCGCACTTCTACTGGTTCACCAGTTAAACTAAAAGCCCGAACTTCAGTGATTTTTACCTTGACAATTTGCCCTTTTAATTTATTAATATCGCCAGTAAAGAAAGTCAAACGATTACCGCCAGTACGTCCCATGACTTGGGTGGGATCTTTGGAATTTTGGTCTTCTACTAAGACTTCTTCGATACGTCCCATGTAACGCTGCGATCGCTCGGATGCTTTAACGTTAACTAAATGGTTTAATCTTTGTAGGCGATCGCTCTTAACTTCTTCACTAAGTTGATTTGTCCATAAAGCTGCCGGTGTACCTGGTCGGGGGGAATATGCGGCTGTATTCAATAAATCAAAGCCGATATCTTCTACCAACTTCAGAGTATTTTCAAATTGTGCTTCTGTCTCTCCAGGAAATCCCACAATTGCATCGCCGCTAATTGACGCATCAGGCATATAACGCCGAATAGTATCAATAATCCGGCGATATTTTTCATGAGTGTAACCCCGTGACATTGCTTTCAATAGTTCATTATCTCCTGATTGAAAGGGAATGTGAAAGTGTTCACACACTTTAGGCAACTCAGCACAAGCCTTAATTAAGCGCTCAGTAAAATAACGGGGATGGCTAGTAGCAAATCTTAGCCGTTCAATACCTGGAATATCATGCACATAATAAAGTAAATCAGTAAAATTATGCAGATGACGACCTTCTGAAGTTGTCCCTGGCAAATCTCGACCGTAAGCGTCAATGTTTTGACCGAGCAGGGTAATTTCCTTGTAACCTTGTCGTCCCAGTGCTTCCATTTCTGCACGTATGGCTTCTGGGGTGCGAGATTGTTCTACACCACGGACATTAGGAACCACACAATAAGTGCAGCGTTCATTACAGCCATAAATGATATTCACCCAAGCAGTCACACTGCTATCCCTTCGGGGCTGGGTAATATCTTCCATGATGTGAACCGACTCAGTGGCCACAACTTGATTACCATTTAAAACTGATGTCAGCAAATCTTGGAGACGGTTGGCGTGTTGTGGTCCCATTACTAAGTCCAATTCTGGCACTCGTCGTAACAGGGCTTCTCCTTCCTGCTGGGCAACACAACCAGCAACAATCAATGTTAAATCAGGTTGCTCTTGCTTACGTTTAGCTTGTCTACCAAGATAAGAATATACCTTGTGTTCGGCATTATCCCGAATTGTACAGGTATTATAGAGAATCAAATCTGCATTATTGGGGTCTTCCGACCATTCAAAGCCCATGTCTTCTAAAATGCCAGCCATGCGCTCTGAGTCGGCTTTATTCATTTGGCAACCGAAAGTAATAATGTGGTAGTGGCGATTAGAAGTGGTCATGGGCGATTATGCTGAGTTAGCGTCACGGAATAAACTTTGTTTCTATTCTATAACTCAGTTATCAGTTATCAGTGATCAGTTACCAATGAATAGACATAATTGGGGTTAATCTCTCCAGTCTGTCAGCGTGATAACTGATAATTGTTCACTGGTTCACCGCTATTTCCCCAGGCTGTTCAGGTATTCTTTATTCCTGACTTGCTGGCTGAGATGGAGCGGCTTGGCGACTACGGCGTAATGAATTCCGCAGCTTATTTTGACTAGCAGATGAGTTATTAGCCGGAGCTGCTGGTGTATTTGCTGTGGGACGTGGCCGCCGATTTGTTCTAGGTTGCGCTGGTCTTGGCGCTGGACGTGCTGCGGCTGGTGCTGGATTGCTGCGCTGACGCTTGACCCTACGCAAAGAATTTCTAACATTTGACTGGCTAGGAGTTGTTCTGGTTCCAGATGATGAACCGGTGGCGGTGTTTTGCTGGCGTGGTTGTCTGACTGGTGTTGCTGCTGCGGGTCTGGTGACTGGTGCTGCTGGGGCTGTGGGTGCGATATCTCGTCTAGCTCTAACTGTGGGTTGGCTGGTGGTGTTAGTCGCAGGAGTATTTGGACTCGGTGTGGGAGTGGAACTAGATGCTGCTCTCTCGCGGCTTCTCTGTCTTGCTTGCTCTTGTTGTTTTCTTCTACGTTCTTGGACTTGGCGATGTCGCCGTGAACCTTCAATAGCAAATTCTGTGGCTATTGATACTCCTTGTCTGCCACTTTCTGAGGGTTTCAATCTCCAGTTACGGGCTTGTCTTAGGGTTTCTTCGTCTAATCTCCGATTACCACTAGAGTTAACAATCCGCACATTAGTCACATTACCTTTTGCATCGGTATCAACAGCTACTTCTACTTTGCCCTCAATGCCTCTGCGTCTCGCAAACTCTGGATAGCTGGCACTACAATCGGTACAAGCTGCACGACCATTACCTGAACCCCTGGAATTACTGCCACTATTATTATTTTGTGGCTGTGTTTGAATCCGTGGTGCGGTGGGTGCGACTGCTACAGGCGATCGCTGTATTCTTGTATTATTAGTTCTGGAATCTCTTAAACCACTTAAAGTCCCTCTGAGTTGTTCACTACCTTGATTTGTCTGAGTTACCGCAATTGGTGATTCTGATGATGTTGTTGTTGAAGTCAACAGAGATTCTAATTTAGCGACAGAAGTCTGGCGCGTGGGACTCACGGGCTGAGGCTGTTCAGTAGCTACTGTCATTGGTTGGGGTGGCTGAGGAACCGGAGGAGTTGTAACACTCTCAACTTTTGGTTGTTGCGGTGTTACAGCAGGCTGAATATTTGTTGGTTCAACTTTTACAGGAGTTATGGGTGTAACTCTACTAGTAACAATTTTTGTAGGTTCAGGTATTTTAATTTTTTCAGGAATTATTTCGGGCGGTTTTTCTGGTGTTTCTTCTGGAGGGTCTACCGGATCTAAAATTACTAACTCTATTGGTTCATATTGTTCTTTCGGCACTCTCACCAACAAACTACCTATACCCGAAGCTAGTACGCCGATGTGTAGCGTTAACGAGCCAATCAGACTGTAAATCAAGAAAGTCTTGAGAGCTTCAACTTCTTGGGAACGATGTTTGATAGTAATGCCAGAAAAGCTCATAGTCTATTGCTACCTATTCTCACTTATTTAGATATATTAAAACGTACTGGCTCGAAATATCAAGTAAAAAAATAAAATTGCTTCGGTAATCCTACTATGACCTGTTTTAGCCAACACTTTCCAGTTGCTTGCTTATCATCAGGTTTTGGTGCAGGTAAAACCCTGTTTAGTTTCAATTATTTGTTATCCAAGCACACAATATAGAAATCCGGTTTGGTTTCTGTAGCTTATGTGACGTAGCCATATTTACTCGTAGAGGTAGGGAACAGGGAACAGGGAATAGGGAACCAAGGTGTACCACGCAAGCTATCAAAATTCAAATAAAATTCCTATTCCTATATATATAAATTCTTATTCTGTGTCAATTGCCATTTTATTCTTAATTTTTGCTATAAAATAACAACTTTTGGACTAATTTATTAGCAATTACTCTCCTAAATTGTTGCGTTCGTTACTAACCGCTAACCGCCATAGCCAAAAATAAAGTTGGAAAATTGGATTTAGTTAGTTAAAAAATCATTCAAAGCTTTACACCACAAACCTTTAGCGGCATCGAAAATACTGGTAATACAAAATTTAGAGTGCCAAAAGTGCGATCGCCCCTTTCCCACTTTCCAAGAAGCTGACGCATCCCCCTAGCACTCACACTGGACACGGTGACTTTGCCTGTGTAATCTATTTCTTTTAAGTGTCAATGTTAAATAAGTTACTTAATATCTGCTTTGAATTAGCAGGTGGTTAATATTAGCTAATCTGATTGGTTATTTTTTATCGATAATTTTTTGCAATGATGGCGATTGTTGCTAATGCTACTGTTCTCTGTTAATGTGAACTGTATCATGATAAGAAGTATTAGCGATAAGCTAGTATATTTAACCCCATAAATAGGCAAATTGAGCGTTTGTAAAGAATTAAATATATCAGTGATTGACTGAAGATTATGAATGTGTATCACACATAAGCCAGACGTTGTACAAAGTGCGTTAGGTACGAAGAAAACAGACAATTTTGGCATTTTATACTCTAATTTAGCAAAGCCGAATTGAGGTTTTTGTCTGATGAACACCAGAGGCTGGTGATTCATTATTAGTGCGTAGAGATTCAAATCGGCGTTTTCTATAACTAAAATATTAGCTCGGAATTATTCTCATAATAGTGAGGTGAGGAGGAGCAGTTAATCAGGGTGACATTTAACTTGTGGACACAAAAATGAGTAAATTTTCTCATAACCTACTTGAACCTTTTAGCAGCTGTTCTACATTTGTTGATGTGCTGCGCTACAGAAGTTTGACGCAGCAAAACAGAAATGCTTTTACCTTTTTGCTAAATGGGGAGATACCACAAGCAACACTAAACTATCAAGAATTGGATAGGCGATCGCGGCGAGTAGCGGCTCAATTGCAAGCATTGGGTTTGACTGGAGAACGAGCCTTACTGCTTTATCCAGCTGGACTAGATTTTTTAATTGCTTTTTGCGGTTGCTTATATGCAGGAGTTGTGGCTGTAACGGCATATCCTCCGCGAAATCAGCGCAATACACCGAGAATTAAAGCTATTGCCATAGATGCACAAGCAGCGATCGCTCTGACAACCACAGAAATTCTGCCCACAGTGCAGCCTTTAATGGCAGATAAGACAGAGCTAAAATCTTTACAGTGGCTAACTACAGATAATCTGGACGAAGGAATAGAAGATACTTGGCAAGAACCTGTAATTAATCCAGAGACATTAGCCTTTCTGCAATATACATCCGGTTCCACAGGCACACCCAAGGGTGTGATGATTAGTCATGGCAACTTAATACATAATGCTGCCACTACTTACCAATTCATGGAGTATTCCGCAGCAAGTAAGGTAGTGACTTGGTTGCCCATGTACCATGATATGGGTCTAATTGGGGGCATATTACAACCCCTGTATGGTGGTTTCCCTTGTATGCTCATGCCGCCAACCTCCTTTCTTCAACGTCCTTATCGTTGGTTGCAAGCTATTTCTCAAAACCAAGCTACAAGCAGTGGTGGCCCTAACTTTGCTTATGAATTATGTACTCAAAAAATTACACCTGAGCAAAAAGCAACTCTTGATTTAAGTAGTTGGAGTGTAGCTTTTAATGGCGCTGAACCAATTCGACATGATACTTTAGAGCGATTTGCCGCCGCTTTTGCTGAATGTGGCTTCCGTAAAGAAGCATTTTACCCTTGTTATGGCATGGCGGAAGCTACCTTAATGATCTCTGGGGTGAGCAAACATCAAGCACCTTTAATTGCCAACATTGATAAATTGGCATTAGCCAAAAATCAGGTGATTCATTCCGACGTTACCAATAGCAATACCCAGACCTTTGTCAGTTGTGGGCGCGTTGTACCCCAACAGCAGGTAAAAATTGTCAATCCTGATACATTATGTCCATGTCCTGCTGATTGCGTGGGTGAAATTTGGGTATCTGGCCCCAGCGTCGGTCAAGGATATTGGCAGCGTCCCCAGGAGACAAAAGCAACTTTTCAATCTTATTTATCTGATCCCGACAAAGACCCATTTATGCGGACAGGCGACCTCGGCTTTATGCAAGATGGAGAACTGTTCATCACTGGGCGAGCCAAAGATTTAATTATCCTGCGGGGACGGAATTTATATCCCCAGGATTTAGAGTATGCCTCAGAACACAGTCATCCCGCCCTGCGGATAGGGGGAAACGTTGCTGCTTTCACCATTGAGAAAGAACAAGAAGAAAAATTAGTCATTGTTCAAGAACTAGAATTTCGTCAACAACCAGAAGTTGAAGAAGTAGCGGCGGCAATTCGGGAAGCGATCGCCTCGGAATTTGAAGTCCAAGTATATGCAGTAGTCCTGACTAGACCCGGTAAAATTCCCAAAACCTCCAGTGGAAAAATTCAGCGTCGCGCCTGTAAAGCAGCATTTTTAGCAGAAAATTTAGCAGTATACGGTCATAGCATTCTTTCAGAATATTCATACTCACAGATAAATTTAGCCCCACTGATCAACCGTGAGGCCATGATGGGATTGCCCAAAGCCGAGCAAAACTCTTTATTAACAACTTGGTTACAGCAACAAGTCGCCGCCATCCTGAAAATATCATTAACTCAAATCAATACTCAACAGCCATTGCTTGCCCTGGGCATTGATTCACTGACTGCATTCGAACTCAAAAATGCGATCGCTGACCAACTACATATTACTGTCGCTGTAGAAGACTTATTCGCCGGGGCGACAGTGGAGCAATTGACATCCCAAATCCTGCATCAGTGGGAATTGCAGCCAGAGACTGAGATAGTATCTATTCCACCCGCCCCAGTCCAAGTCAGCTATCCTCTATCAGCAGCACAGAAACGACTGTGGTTTTTACAGCAGGTAGAACCTGATAACTTCGCTTATAACATTGCAGCATCCATTCAACTCACAGGAAAACTGAATTTAGCGGCCTTGACTGACAGTCTCAACACCCTGATGCAACGCCATCAAATTTTGCGGACTGCGTTTATAAGTTCAGACAACCAACCAGCTCAGGTAATTCGGGAAGTGCAGCTGACTGTGCCTGTAGTTGACTTCACACACATAGCATCTACTGAGCAACCAGATCAGGTACAAAAACAAGCCATTGAGCAAGCACAACAACCCTTCAATCTCAGCCAAGCACCACTGTTGCGGGTGTTACTCTTGCGCTTGGGAGAACAAGAACATACTTTGTTATTGACAATTCACCACATTATTGCTGATGGTTGGTCAATGGGAGTATTACTGCACGAGTTGGCTGTACTGTATACAGCAAATTGTCAAAAACAACCTTGTTCCCTCACACCCTTAGCAATTCAATATCAAGACTTTGCAGTGTGGCAGCAGCAGTGGTTAACTACTCTCCAGAAACAATTAAATTACTGGATGCAGCAGCTAACAGGGGAACTGCCAATTTTAGAATTACCAACTAACCGCCCTCGTCCGGCAGTGCAGAGCAATCATGGGGCTAGACTGGAATTTACTCTTTCCCAATCTTTAAGCAAGGAACTGAAAAAACTCAGCCAACAGGAAAACGTCACTTTATTTATGCTGCTGTTGGCAGGATTTAAAACCCTGCTTTATCGCTACACCAGACAGACAGACATTTTAGTTGGCACTCCTTTGGCGGGTCGTCCCACAGTAAACACAGAAAAACTTTTGGGATGCTTTATCAATACCTTAGTGCTACGGACAGATTTATCTGACAATCCTCGCTTTCGAGAATTACTGGCTCAAGTCCGCCAAGTAGCTTTAGGAGCTTATAATCACCAAGATTTGCCCTTTGAAAGCTTATTGGAAGCACTCAAACCTACACGTAATTTAAGTCATACTCCCATTTTCCAAGTTTCTTTTGTGCTGCAAAACGCACCCATTATGTCAACTTGGGAATTGCCAGAACTCCGACTGCAACCGGTGGAAGTCGATAACGGTACAGCTAAACTCGACTTGACACTGTACATGGTAGATACAGAGCAAGGGTTAGTGGGTAGTTTCGAGTACAATACTGATTTGTTTGATGCAGAAACAATCAGCCAAATGGGGGGACATTTACAAACTCTGCTAACCGGAATTGTTGACAACCCCGACAAACATCTGGAAGATTTGCCTTTGTTGACAATTGCCGAAGAGCAAAAAATCTTTCAGCATGGGCAGAAACCCCAAACAGAGTATCCGCAAAACCTATGTATTCACCAGTTATTTGAGGAATGGGTGGCACGGACTCCAGAGGCGATCGCCTTGGTATATAATCAGCAATCTCTCACATATCAACAACTAAATCAACGCGCCCAGGAACTAGGGCAGTATTTACAACAATTGGGCGTAACATCAGAAGTGCGAGTGGGCATTTGTCTAGACCGCTCATTAGACTTAATGGTGGCTATTTTAGGTGTGTTAAAAGCCGGAGGAGCTTATGTACCCCTCGACCCCAACT
>NZ_JAYGHH010000040.1:0-22909 GCF_034931045.1 Nodularia sp. UHCC 0506 | reverse complement strand
CCGGCGGCGCGTTTAGCCTTCATGTTAGAGACAGCAGCAGTTTCTATCTTATTAACTCAAGAGTCTTTGGTGGAGAAATTACCCCCAACTCAGGCACAAGTGATTTGTCTAGATAGGGCTGTTAACGTCTCACCCACAAGTTTAATTCATCAAACTACTGCCAATAATCTTGCCTATATCATCTTTACTTCCGGCTCCACAGGTCAAGCCAAGGGAGTGATGATTGAGCATGGTAGCTTAGTTAATGCCTATTTTGCTTGGGAACAGGCTTACAATTTGCAGTCTGGAGTCAAATCTCATCTGCAAATGGCCAGTTTTGCCTTTGATGTCTTCACCGGTGATTGGGTACGGGCATTATGTTCTGGAGGAAAATTAGTATTGTGCGATCGCGATTTGCTTCTATCACCTCCACAGCTATACGATTGTATGCAGCAACAGCAAATTGACTGCGCCGAATTTGTGCCAGCTGTACTAAGAACTCTGATCCAATACTTAGAAGATAGTAGACAAAAATTGGATTGGATGCAGCTAGTAATTTGCGGCTCAGATCGCTGGTACACAGACGAATATCAACGCTGTCAGGCTTTATGTGGTTCCCAAACTCGTGTGATTAATTCCTTCGGACTCACCGAAGCCACCATTGATAGCACCTACTTTGAAAGTGCCAATATTACTAGCAATACTTCGACTCATTCACTAGTTCCCATCGGTCGCCCCTTTGCCAATACTCAACTTTATGTCCTCGATACTCACTTGCATCCAGTCCCCGTTGGTGTGGTTGGGGAACTCTACATTGGTGGGCCTGGATTAGCCCGTGGCTATCTCAATCGCCCTGACCTCACCACCGCCAGTTTTATTCCTCATCCCTTTACCAACAACCCATCACTACGCCTCTATAAAACTGGTGATACCGCCCGGTGGTTGGCTGATGGTAATTTGGAACTACTGGGGCGGGTGGATGCTCAAGAGAAAATCCGGGGCTATCGAGTCGAATTGGCAGAGGTGGAATCTGTCCTCAATCAGCATCCCAATATCAAACAGGCAGTGGTACTGGCTCAACCAGATATTTCTGGAGAAAAGCGATTAGCAGCATATATTGTACAACAGCCACCTAGTGTTTCAGAGCCAGAGAAACAAGCACAGCTAGAAGCAGAGCAAATTAATCAGTGGCAGCTGGTTTATGATGCTGAAGATGCCCTGTTTGCCCAAATGCCTGCGGATTGGGACCCAACTTTTAACATTAGTGGTTGGCATAGCAGCTACACAGGATTACCAATTCCTACTATCCAAATGCAGGAGTGGGTAGATTGTAGTGTGCAGCGCATCTTGGCTTTAAATCCCAGTCGTATTTTAGAAATTGGTTGTGGTACAGGTTTGCTACTGTTCCGCGTTGCTCCCCATTGTCAGGAATATTGGGGTGTGGATTTCTCTCAAGCTGCCCTCAATTATGTACAGCGAGTCCTAGATAAATCTGCACAACAATGGCATCATGTCAAACTGCTGCAAGGTTTAGCAGATAACGTGCCTAGTGGAGAATTTGACACGATTATTATTAACTCAGTTATTCAGCATTTTCCCAGCCTTGACTATTTGCTCCGGGTAATTGAGAATGCGATCGCTGCTTTGAAATCTGGTGGCACAATCTTTTTAGGGGATTTACGCAGTCTATCCCTATTGGCAGCCTTCCGCACTTCCATTGAACTGTACACATCACCAGATACACAATCAACAGCAGATTTCAAACAACGCATCCAAAAACAAGTTGTTGAGGAAGAAGAATTAGTTATTGATCCCGCCTTTTTCCTGGCACTGCAAAAGCATTTTTCGCAAATTAGCCACGTCCAGATTCAACCGAAGCCAGGACGACATCATAATGAAATGACTAAGTTTCGTTACGATGTCACACTCCAGATCAGAAAATCTGTATCAGCCATAGATTCTCAGCAGATACAGTGGCTACAATGGCAACCGGAATTAACACCAGATGCTGTGTGTCAAATCTTGCAGAGAACTCAACCCCAGCAGTTAGGATTGCAAGGGGTAGCCAATATCCGCTTACAGTCAGAATTTAAGGCTTTAGAAATTCTCAATCAAGAAAATTGTCCCCAGACAGTAGTCGAACTACGCGCCATCCTGCAAACAAATGATGCCACCACAACCATTGAACTAGAAGATTGGCAAAGTCTGACTCAAGAGGGTTATCGTGTGGAAATTAGTTGGACGCAGACAACTACCGATGGTAGTTATGATGTCTTATTCCTGAGAAATAACCACCCAGAAGTTATAGCACCCACACTGCCGGAATTCACAACAGCCATTCCCTGGCAGACTTACGCCAATAATCCTCTGCAAAGCCGATTAATGCGCGAATTAGTCCCGCAGTTACGCACCTGTTTAGAGGCGAAATTACCCCAATACATGGTTCCCTCTGCCTTTGTTGTGCTGGAGAATCTACCACTCACCCCCAATGGTAAGGTTGATCGCCGGGCTTTACCTGTTCCCGATACGATTAACTTATCACGTTCAGATAACTTCGTAGCTCCCCAAACTACCGTTGAACAGCAGTTAGCCAAGATTTGGTCTCAGGTTTTAGGGTTATCGGATATTGGAATTCATGACAACTTTTTTGAGCTAGGGGGACACTCACTGTTAGCCACCCAAGTAGTTGCTCAAGTGCGAGATGTTTTCCAAGTAGAAATACCGTTGCGATCGCTGTTTGCTACACCCACAATTGCTACACTCTCCCAAGCGATCGCTCCACAAATAGGTGAATCTTTATCAACCCGAATTCCGCAGCAAACACAACGGGAACGCCTACCCCTTTCCTTTGCTCAACAACGGTTGTGGTTTTTAGATTCTTTAGAAACAGATGCCCGTGCTTATATTGGTGCTGTGGCGATTCATCTCCAAGGATTACTAGAAGTAGGAGTATTAAAACAAACCCTCAATGAAATTGTGCAGCGTCATGAAGTCTTACGCACTAGTTTTACAGTAGTCGATAACGAACCAGTGCAGGCGATCGCGCCATCTCTGACTTTAGAACTTACCGAAATTGACTTACGACAGCAACCAATTTCTCAGCGTCTAGAAAAAGCCCAAAACATTGCAGCCACCTTAGCTCAACAACCTTTTGACTTAAGCCAACCTCCTCTACTCAGAACCACTCTTTTAAGGCTAGATGACGCAGAATATCTCCTATTATTTACCATCCATCACATTATTTCCGATGCTTGGTCAGCAGGGGTATTAATTCAAGAAATCACAGCAATTTACACAGCCTTTGCTCAAGGAAAACCTTCGCCCCTAGAGTCGCTTCCCATTCAATACGCTGATTTTGCTATCTGGCAACGACAATGGTTGCAAGGCGAAACTTTGACAACTCAACTATCTTATTGGAAACAGCAGCTAGTACCGCCCCCTCCAGTCCTGCAACTACCAGCAGATCGACCAAAAACAGCCATAGCAACAGCAAAAGGCGCAAGGTATTCCTTCTCTCTACCACCGTCAGCCAGACTCAAAACCCTCAGCCAAGAAAATGGCGCTACCTTATTCATGACCTTGCTGGCCAGTTTTCAAACCCTACTGCACTACTACACCCAAGAAAATGATATCGCCGTCGGTTGTCCAATTGCCAATCGCGATCGGGCTGAAGTCCAAGGGCTAATTGGTTTCTTTGTCAATACCTTAGTTTTACGCACAGACTTTTCTAGTAACCACAGTTTTCTCGAAATCTTGACCCAGGTACGAAAAACTGCCCTAGATGCCTACACTCATCAAGATATACCCTTTGAAAAACTTGTAGCGGAAATCCAACCAGAACGCCGTCAGAGTCAATCACCTTTATTTAATGTTTGGTTTGTCTTGCAAACTGCATTACCGCCTCTGGAATTACCAGGATTAACACTCACCCAGTCAGATATAGATAGTGGTGCTGTACGCCATGATTTAAAGTTAGATATAACTGAAAATTCTGGTGAATTAACAGGCTTTTTCGAGTACAAAACTGACCTATTTGATGCCCCAACCATCGCTCGCATAGCCCATGTATTTACAACTTTGTTAAACACAATTACTGACCAACCCAATATTGCTGTCAGCGAATTAATCAAAATTATTGCCAATGCCGAACAGCAATTCCAGACAGCCCAAGCTAAAGAATTTCAAAAATCTCGACAGCAAAAGCTCATGGCTAGATCCCGAACAAAGACTTCAAATTAAAAAGCAATAACACCACCTCTGGATAAAATTGCACTGAATTTCCTTCCTTATTTGTTTGTGTGATTTGCGTCCTAGTTGGGGGCATACACTGCGCGATAAGCGAAGCTCTACCGAAGGCTTTATGCGGTTCATTCCTCCAAAAGCATCCTCATAAAGAATTGGTATTACTGCTGAACTTTGTCAACTTTACATCCCATCAAGTATATGACTACAACCAATCGTTATTCAGAATATGACCTCTTCGCCCCTATGTACAACGACAACTGGGGAAATCTATTTAAAGATGGAATACCACTCCCAATTAAAACCTTAATGCTCCAGCATTTACCCCCTCAAGCTCACATTTTAGACCTTTGTTGCGGTACAGGACAATTAGTAGAAAAATTATTGATTGAGGGTTATCAAGTCACAGGAATAGACGGCTCTGAGTCCATGCTCAAATATGCCAAAGAAAATGCGCCTCAAGCCAATTTTATCTTAGAAGATGCTCGATATTTTAATTTGTTACCAACCTTTAATGCTGCAATTTCCATAGGTAGTAGCCTCAACCATATACTAACCTTAGATGAGTTAAAACTCGTTTTTGCAAACGTTTATAACTCCCTCCAGCCTGGAGGATTGTTTGGATTCACAATTGATGTGGAAGGTATTTATCAAAGCAAATGGGATGGGTCTAGTAAAGGAGTTATCAAAGATGAGTATGTATGGGTTTGGCAACGCAAATACCTGCCAGACGCTAATTTAGGTCAAGTTAAAATCGCTATATTACAACTTGTGAACGGGCAATGGGAACGTTCCGACATTACCTGGTTGCTGAAAAGCTATAAGATTTCACATATCGAATCTGCTCTGCAAGAAGTTGGTTTTAAAAATATTGAAATCTATGACTTGAAACAGGATTTAAAACTTCTTAATAACCCTCAAGAAAGTTGTTTTGTTGCTCATAAATTATCCTGAATATTCCTTTGAATACGCCCCATTCCTATGAATTTAAAATCCTTCAAGCGCAAACAGATCATCATATCGCCAGCAGAATTAACAAAAACGGAGTTTTTACAATCAGAACAGACTCTGCCTTTAGTAATTAAGCCTACGATAGATGGCATCAACTTAACCAATTGGGCTAGTAATAGTAAAGCTTGGATTGAGGCTCAACTACTTCAGTATGGTGGTCTAATTTTTCGCAATTTCAACATTCATGAAATAGATGGAATTACAGATTTTATTCAAGCTATTTCTGGAGAATTAATTGAATATTCTTATCGGTCAACTCCGCGCAGTCAAATTAGTGGTAAAATATACACATCAACAGAGTACCCTGCCGAACAATCAATCCCTTTACACAACGAAATGGCCTATTCTTTAAACTGGCCAATGAAAATTTGCTTTTTTTGTGTAAAAACAGCAGAAAAAGGCGGCGAAACTCCCATAGCCGATAGCCGAAAAATATTTCAAAATATCCCTTCCCGAATTAAAGAGAAATTTATTGAAAACAAGATCATGTATGTCCGAAACTATGGTCAAGGACTTGATCTACAGTGGGAGAATGTATTTCAAACCACGAATAAATCAGAAGTAGAAAATTATTGTCGTCAAACTGGAATTGAGTTTGAATGGAAAGATGACAATAATTTAAGAACTCGTCAAGTTTGCCAGGCTGTTGCTTCTCATCCTAAAACTGGTGAGATGGTCTGGTTTAATCAAGCTCATTTATTTCACATCTCAAGTTTGCACTCAGAAGTCCGCGCATCTTTACTAAAAATGCTTGATGCAAAGGATTTACCACGCAATGCTTTTTATGGAGATGGTTCAGAAATTGAAACTTCTGTAATCGAAGAAATTAATGCAATTTATCAACAACAAGCGGTAGTATTTCCTTGGGAAGAAGGTGATATTTTAATGTTGGATAATATGTTAGTGGCTCATGGTCGTAGACCATTTGTAGGCAAAAGAAAAGTTGTAGTTGGTATGGCAGAACCTTTTTCTGGTCAATAATTTTATTCAGAGGAATTGGCGGTTAATATGCAAAGTATGTTTACAGAAACAATCAACGGTTATCAGCTTTCACCCCAACAAAAGCATTTATGGTATTTGCAACAACAAGTAAAAAATAAGCAAGTTTATCGAGTACAATGTGCAGTTTTGATTCAGGGAAATCTTGCTTACCCAATTTTGGAAACAGCATTAACTAAAATAATTGCTAAACATGAAATCTTCCGCACTGAATTTCCAACTTTAACGGGAATGGATCTTCCTTTGCAAGTGATTCATGAACAAACAAAGTTGTGGATAGCAAAATCTGATTTTACCAAATTAGAAAATGAACAACAAACTATAAAGATAGAGAAACTATTTTCAGAAATTGATTTACAAAATGATCATGTATTAAATACCCATATTGTCACTCTTTCACCTGTCAAACATATTTTACTGATTGCTATACCTGCTATTTATGCAGACACTTTATCAATTCATCATCTAGTATTTGAAATTGGTGAGGCTTATACTGCTTGCTTAAATCAGCAAGAACTTTCAGTACAGCCTTTACAATATGCAGATATTGCGGCTTGGCAAAATGAAGTGTTTGAGACAGAAGATGGACAATTAGCAATAAAATATTGGCATCAACAAAATATTGCTAATTTACCCAATATTCAGCTTCCTGGTGAAAAATATCCACCAGAAACAGCAGAATTTCAACCCCAAAATATCAGCCTGAATATCAGTAATGATACCCTAGCCAAACTTCAGAGCATAGCAACTAATAATGCTGTTGATATTTCCACAGTTTTACTAGCTTGCTGGCAAATATTACTTTGGCGATTAACAGGAGAATATCAAATAAATATTGCCACCTATTTTCATGGCAGAAATTATGAAGAATTAGAACCAGTAATTGGATTATTAGCTAAGTATATACCTGTAGGCATTTCTCTAGAACATAATTATAAATTTACTGATGTAATTAAACAATTAGAAATTAATTTTACTGAAGTTTCACAATGGCAAGATTCTTTTAGTTGGGAACAAGTTATCAATAGCCAAAAATTATCCTTTCTGCCCTGTGCTTTTGAGTTTAACTGCTATCCTCCTACATATTTAGCATCTGATATTTCATTTTCTATCTATAAGCAGTACGCTTGTCTGGAAGCATTTAAAATTAAGCTTTCCTGTCAAGAAGGGAATAATTCATTAATCGCTGATTTTCACTATGATGCTGATTTATTTACCCAAGAAGATATTACAGATTTAGCAAAAAAATGGCAAACTTTGTTATCTAGTATAAGTGATAATTCAGAAACGGTAATATCTCAACTAGAAATTCTTAGTCTTAGTGAACGCCAGAAAATTTTAGTCGATTTTAATGCCACACAAACTGAATATTCACAATATCAATCCATCCATCAATTATTTGAGCAACAAGTAGCAATTACGCCTAATCAGCCCGCAGTGGTTTTTGAAGATCAGCAACTAACTTATGCGGAATTAAATACCCGTGCTAATCAAATTGCTCACTACTTAAAAACAGTGGGAGTTGGTGCGGAAACAATTGTGGCGCTGTGTGTAGAACGTTCCTTAGAAATGTGTGTTGGTTTATTAGGAATTCTGAAAGCAGGTGGAGCTTATCTTCCCTTAGATCCCCTACTACCAAATCAGCGTTTGGCTTATATGTTAGAGGATGCTGGGTGTGCGGTGATTTTAACCCAACAGCACTTAGCTAAACTATTCTGCGAACCAGAAATACCGATATTAAATTTAGATAGTAACTGGGATGCGATCGCACCATCGGATACAAATCTTCCTTGTGAAACAACTCCTGAGAATTTAGTTTATGTAATTTACACCTCCGGCTCCACTGGTAAACCCAAGGGTGTAGCTGTGGAACATCAACAACTTCTCAACTACGTTCAAAGTATTATTGAAAAATTAGACCTTCCAGTTGGTTCTAGTTTTGCGACTGTTTCTACCTTTGCGGCTGACTTAGGTAACACAGTCATTTTTCCCGCATTATGTACTGGTGGATGTCTGCATATTATTTCCCAGGAACGAGCGACTAATCCAGAAGCTTTACTAGAGTATTGCGATCGCTATCCGATTGATTGTATTAAAATTGTCCCATCCCACCTCACCGCCTTATTGAGTGCTTCCCAACCCCAAAAAATACTGCCCCAAAAACGGCTGATTCTCGGTGGTGAGGCGCTGAGTAGCAATTTAGTCGCAACACTGCACCAATATACAGCAGACTGTCAGATCATCAACCACTATGGGCCATCAGAAACCACAGTGGGCGTTTGTACTTACACACTCAGTCCTGGAAAAATTTGTCCATCGAACACAGTACCTATAGGTAGTCCCCTAGCTAATACACAAATTTACATTCTAGATCAGTATCTGCAACCTGTACCCATCGGGGTAACTGGTGAGCTTTATATTGGGGGAAATAATCTAGCACGAGGCTATATTAATCATCCAGAACTAACAAATGAAAAGTTTATCTACAAATCCTTTGAAAACTCACAATCAGTAAGACTGTACAAAACTGGGGATTTAGGACGTTACTTACCTAATGGCAACATTGAATTTTTAGGCAGAGCCGACCAGCAAGTAAAAATCCGAGGTTTTCGCATTGAAATTACAGAAATTGAATCTGTACTCCAAGAACATGATGGCATTCGAGAAACCAAAATTTTGGCACGAGAAGATGAATTAAATCATCAGCGTCTCGTAGCTTATTTTGTTCCCAATCAGGAGTCGGAAGTTTTAACTACTGACCTGCGCGATTTTCTTAAAGCCAAGCTCCCGGACTATATGATTCCGTCTGCTTTTGTGCAATTGAAAGCATTTCCGCTTACAGTTAATGGCAAAATAGATCATCAAGCTTTGCCAGCACCTGAGAATATTAAACCAGAATTGGCAGGTAAATTTGTAGCACCTCGTAATTCTATAGAAGAAGCGATCGCCAAAATTTGGTCTGGGGTACTCAAGCTCAAACAGGTGGGCATCTATGACAACTTTTTTGAATTAGGTGGAGATTCAATTATCAGTATTCAAATCATTGCTAGACTCAATCAAGCTGGTTTGCAACTCACACCCAAGCAGTTATTTGATTATCCTACCATTGCCGAATTAGCAACCGTAGCTAGTAGTACATCAGCCGTTAAAGCTGAACAAACACCGGTCACAGGTTTTGTGCCGCTAACACCAATTCAACACTGGTTCTTTGAACAGAATTTATCTGAACTACACCATTGGAATCAGAGCTTAATCTTAGAAATACCGCCAGAAATTGTTCCAGATTTATTAGAACAAGCATTACAGTATGTGCAGCAACATCATGATGCTCTGCGGCTACAATTTATTCAGCAAAAATCTCATTGGCAACAAATTAACTTGGGAATTGAGCAAGTTAAAAAAATCACTATTGTCCATGAAGATTTAACAGCAATCCCTCCAGAAAAACAAGAAGATATTCTCCAAATTAAAGCTTGTGAATTACAAGCCAGCTTAAATTTAGCTGCGGGTTCGCTGATGCAGGTGGCATTGTTTAACTTAGGTCAAAATCAAGCAAAACGTCTGCTGATAGTCATTCATCATCTGGCAGTAGATGGTATTTCTTGGCGAATTTTGTTAGAAGACCTCCAGCAAGCTTATCAGCAACTCCTCCAAAATGAAGCAGTTCAATTACCTTTGAAAACAACTTCTTTTAAACGGTGGTCTGAGTTTTTGCATGACTACGCTCAATCATCTAAGCTACAACCGGAAATCGAATATTGGCTAACAACAGCCTCAAAATTTATTGCTCCTTTACCCATTGATTATCCTGACGGTGATAACATAGTAGAATTAGCTAATAAAGTTTTAGTTTCACTCAGTGTTGAAGAAACCAAAGCTTTATTACAAGATTTACCAATTGCTTATCATACTCAAATCAACGATGTCCTGCTCACCGCATTAGTACAAACCTTTACCCAATGGACAGGCGGAAATTGTTTGCTAGTAGATTTAGAAGGACATGGTAGAGAGTCCATCAACAATAATATTAACCTAACTAGAACAGTTGGCTGGTTTACCAGTATTTTTCCTGTAGTGCTGAAATTAAATGGAATTTCCCAACCGATAGAAGCACTCCAAGCTATTAAAGAACAACTGCAAAACCTGCCAAATCGCGGTATTGGTTACGGAGTATTGCGTTATTTAAATCAAACTTCTTTAACAACACAACTGCAAAGTCTTCCCAAAGCTGAAATACGATTCAACTACCTGGGCCAACTAGACCAAATATTGCCAGAATCATCAATGTTTAAACACATCAAGCAAACTGTGGGGAATAGCCGCAGCTTGCGCAGTCATCGGCGCTATCTCATAGACATTAACGGGTTTGTACTGGGGGGACAACTGCAAATGGAATGGACATACAGCGAGCAGATACATCAAAGAAGCACGATAGCCCAACTAGCTCAAGGGTTTATGGAAGAATTGCGATCGCTCCTAGCCCTTTGTCAATCTGGCACCTTTTCTAACTGGACATCCGCCGAATTTCCCGAAGCTAATTTAAGTCAACAAGACCTAGAACAATTCCTCGCCAAAATCAATCAAGGGAGCGCTCAATGAAACGCGAAAATATTCAAGATATCTACGAACTCTCTCCCGTACAAAAAGGCATTTTGTTCCATAGTTTGTATACTCCTGAGTTGGGATTTTATTTCATTCAATATACTTATAGAGTCAATGGCAATCTAAATATTGCCGCTTTAGAACAAGCTTGGCAAGAAGTAGCAACAAGACATACAATTTTGCGGACTAGCTTCTATTGGCAAGAAATTGATAAACCATTACAAGTTGTCAATCGACAAGTCAAAGTGCCTGTAGAGCAGCAAGATTGGCGAGGAATAGATCCTGTTGAACAGGCCAAGCATTTGCAAGATTTCTTAATGAGCGATCGTCAACGAGGCTTTGATTTATCCCAAGCTCCACTGTTTCGTGTGACTGTAATTCAGTTAGCAGATCAAGTTTACGAAATCGTTTGGAGCAAACATCATTTAATTTTAGATGGTTGGTCAGCGCCGATAGTAAATACAGAATTTTTTCAAACATACCAAGCTCTTTGTCAAGGTAAAAATACTTCCTTCCCATCCAGCCGTCCTTTTAAAGATTACATCGCCTGGTTACGAAAGCAAGATTTATCCCAAGCCGAAGTATTTTGGCGAAAATTACTTCATGGAATCAAAACACCCACACCTCTAGACAATATTAAGGTCAAAAATTTATCCGGGCAATCAGAAAGATATGATGAGCAACAAATCAAGCTATCAACAGCAACAACAGCCAAATTACAATCTTTAGCACGCCAACATCAACTAACCATCAATACTATCTTTCAAGCAGCTTGGGCAATCCTCCTAAGTCGTTACAGTTGTCAAGAAGAAATTGTCTATGGTTGCGGTGTTTCTGGCCGTCCAGTGGATTTATTAGGAGTTGAGTCGATGGTAGGGGTATTTATTAACACCTTACCTGTTTGTATCAAGTTGAAACCTCAGCAATTACTGCCAGAATTCTTGAAACAACTTCAAGCACAACAAGTTGAAATGCGTCAGTACGAATACAGTCCACTGGTAGACATTAAAGGATGGAGTACAGTACCAAGAAACCTACCTTTATTTGAAAGCATAGTAGTGTTTGAAAACTATCCAGCTTCGCAGATTTCACAAAACAACGAAGATGAACTACAAATCCTTGAATTCAAAGGCTTTTACAAAACTAATTATCTCCTAAACGTCATTGGGTATCCAGGTTCAGAATTAGTGATTGGCATTAATTATGATTGCCAACATTTTGATACTGCCACAATTATCGGCATCTTAAAAGATTTTGAAATATTATTATTAGGCATAGCAGATAACCCTAACAAGCCACTCAAAAACCTATCTTTATTAACACCACAACAACAGCAAATAACCTCAACCTTAGATAAACAAATTTCCTTTAACTTGCCTGCTTATCGCTAACCAATAAAATCAATAAAAAATCTATTAAACCCTATTCCTTTGACGTTCTTCGCGCCCTGGCTGTATGCGACATCCCACACAGCGCATTTAAAACATTCTCAAAAACCAATCCATTACACCAGAAAAAACCATGACTTTTATCCATACCGAACAAGAAAATAAAAATATAAACATCTTTGAACAACGGGAATCAAACGTTAGGAGTTATTGCCGAAGTTTCCCTGATACATTTAATCGGGCTAAAGGCGCTCTACTATATTCCACTTCCGGTAAAGAGTATATTGATTTTTTGGCAGGTGCAGGCGCTTTGAATTATGGACATAATAATGATTACATCAAAGCCAAAGTCCTTTCTTACCTAGATTCAGATGCCATTGCGCATGGTTTGGATATGCACACCACAGCAAAACAAAACTTTCTAGAAAAATTTTCTGAATCAATTTTAATTCCCAAAAATCTAGATTATCGCATACAATTTTGTGGACCCACAGGCACAAATGCTGTAGAAGCAGCGTTAAAACTAGCCAAAAAAATTACAAATCGTTCTGGAATTTTCTCATTCATGGGAGCCTATCATGGCATGACCTTGGGTAGCTTATCAGTAAGTGGCAATAAAAGTATGAGATTAGGCTTAAACTTAGGATTGAATAATGTTAATTTTATGCCTTATCCCTATGAATTCATGGACAGTTTTGATACAATTCAATTTATTGAAACAGTATTAAACGACGTTAATTCAGGACTCGAAAAACCCGCAGCCATAATTTTTGAAACAGTCCAAGCTGAAGGCGGAATTATAGTTGCATCTATTGAGTGGATGCAAAGACTCCGAAAATTGTGCGACGACCATAATATTTTGCTGATTTGTGATGATATTCAAGTAGGCTGTGGCCGTACTGGTTCTTTCTTCTCTTTTGAAAGAGCAGGTATAGTTCCCGATATGGTTGTACTTTCAAAATCTATCAGTGGTTATGGCTTTCCCATGTCGCTATTGTTGATTAAGCCAGAATTGGATGCTTGGGAACCTGGTGAACATACAGGAACTTTTAGAGGAAACCAATTAGCATTTGTGGGAGGAACAGCTGCTTTAGAATATCGAGAAATCACAAACATTGAGCAAGATGTAAAAGTCAAAGAATTTTTCTTGAAAAATTTCTTACATAAAGAAATAGCACCAATTAATGACAAAATAAAAATACGTGGTATCGGGATGATTTGGGGAATCGATTTAGCTAATTGTGGTGATTTAAGTTTTGCCAAAAAAATTACTTCCCGTTGTTTTGATTTAGGATTAATAGTTGAAAAAGTTGGCAGAAATGATACAGTAATTAAGATTTTGCCACCGCTAAATATTGACATTTCAATTTTGCAACAAGGGTGTAAAATTCTTAAAGAAGCTTTTGAATATAACTACCATTTGAATGAGATAGAGTAAGAATTATTCGATCCAAAATGAATACAGACTAATTCTAAGAAGATCAGCTAGAACAAAATAATTAAGTAATTTTTGCAAAAATAGCAATCCTTAATTATTTTAAAGTTTTAGGATTGCTAAATAATTAAATTGATTTAATGGATATCAACATGACTAACGAAATTGAATACATTGCTCATTCAGTTGCACCAGAGGAACTGTTTTCTCAAAAAATCTATTGGTTAAATCAATTAAAGCTAGAAATACCTGAAACTAATTTCATTACTGATTATTTAAGAACAGTGAAATCAGGTGAAAAAAATCAGCACATTGAGTTTGAATTACCACAAAAATCATTTGAATATCTCCTAAATTTAACAAATAATTCTTACTTGTCCATATATGTTGTATTACTGACGGTATTAAATACACTATTGTATAAATATACTGGTAACAATGATATATTTGTCGGTTCACCTCTTCCAAAACAACAAAATGTTGAAAAATTAGGTCATGAAATCCTGCCTTTAAGGTCTTATGTAGAGAACACATTAAATTTTAATGAATTTATTTTGCAAACTAAGCAAACCGTAATAGAGGCATATAGCCATCCAAATTTTCCTCTAGAAGACATTTTAAAATTATTAAATATTTCCCCCAATCAAAATCGCCAGCCAATCTTCGATATTGTCATTTTATTGGAAAATATTCATGATTCCCATATTGTTAATAGTTGCCAAAATGATTTAACGTTTTCTTTTCTGGTCACTGGGAATGTGATTAAAGGCAAGGTAGAATATAAAAACCTACTCTTTCGACAACAAAATATTCAGTTAATAATTGACTCTTATATTGCAATCTTCAACCAGATTTGTCATAATCCTCACCAGCAAATATCAGAGATTTCCTGCATTTCGCCAATACAGCAGCATCAATTATTAGCTGAATTTAACGATAATCTGCAAAATTTTCCAGTAGATAAGTCTCTAAATCATTTATTTGAAAATCAGGCAAAACGGACACCAACACACACTGCTGTAATTTGTGGAGATGATAAATTAACTTATCAACAATTAAATGAAACAGCTAATCGACTAGCAAGATTATTATGTAATTGTGGTGTTAAAACCGGAGAATTTATTGGTATTATTAAACAACGGGATGTAAATTTTCTCATCGCTATACTAGCTATTTTGAAAGTAGGTGCAGTTTATGTTCCCATCGATAGCACCTATCCGCCAGATAGAATTAAATATATGGTATCAAACAGTCAGGTAAAATTTGTATTAACAGATTCTACTTGTGATTTGACTGCTTGTTTATCAGATTGTCCGCAATTACAACACTTGATATTTTTAGATATTAATCCTGAAAAATCCACAGTTCAATCAATAATCAATGCTCAAGTATATCACCTCCTAGATTTTGCTAATTTAGCACCAGATAATCTAGAAGTTAATGTTCAAGGTATTGACCCAGCTTACATGATTTATACATCTGGTTCAACGGGTTTACCCAAGGGAGCAATTATTAGACATGGTGGAGCGATTAATCATATTTATGCTCAGTTTAATGCCTTAGAATTAACTGAAAATTTGATTTTTTTACAAAGTGCTGCGGCTTCTTCAGATATTTCTGTATGGCAGTTTCTCGCACCTCTGATGATTGGTGGTAAGGTGGTCATCGTTGATACAGAAACTGTTTGCAATCCCCAAAAGTTGCTTGAATGTATCCAATCACAAAATATTACTATTATTGAATTAGTTCCAGTTATCATTACAACTTTACTCAATTACATTGGTAATTTGTCGGCTGATGCTAGATTACTACCACACCTGAAATGGATGATGGTGACAGGGGAATCTGTCTCTGTAGAACTTGTAAATAGATGGCTGCAATTGTATCCAGAAATTAAAGTAGTTAATGCTTATGGTCCAACAGAAGCTGCTGATGATATTACTCAATTAATCATTGACCATCCTTTACCAGAAAATCTATCTACAGTTCCCATTGGTAAACCCTTAGCCAACCTGAATCTATATATTCTTGATTCGCAAATGCAGTTATTACCAATTGGTGTTCCTGGGGAAATTTGTGTATCAGGATTTGGGGTTGGCTTGGGGTATTGGCAAAATTCCACCAGTACTCAATCTAGTTTTATCCCCAATCCGTTCATTCAGTATGCAAAGGTTTTACCTGGAACTAATACTGATTTAATCTACAAAACGGGGGATTTAGGTCGATGGTTACCTGATGGTAATATAGAGTTTTTAGGACGCATCGACCATCAGGTAAAAATTCGCGGTTTCCGCATTGAATTAGGGGAAATTGAGACGCTATTAATTCAGCATCATTCTGTGAATGATTGTGTGGTTGTAACCCATCAAGAAGAATCAGGAAATCCCCAATTAGTCGCCTATGTGGTCGCCAATCATCAATCAACCCCTAGCATCAGTGAATTGCGTAATTTCTTGAAAGAAAAGTTGCCTGACTATATGCTTCCTTCTGCTTTTATGATGCTAGAAGCCTTACCCCTAGCACCTAGCGGCAAAATTGATCGTAAAGCGTTGCCGAAACCTGATCATCTTCGTCCTGAGTTAGAAAGTGCTTATGTGATGCCACAAACTCAGATAGAAAAGGTAATTGTTGATGTTTGGCAAAAAGCATTGAATCTTGAGAAAGTAGGCATTGCCGATAATTTCTTTGAGCTTGGCGGTCATTCATTGATTATGCTGCAAATTTATAGTCAACTACGTGAATTATTACCCAAGAAATTGTCGCTGATGGAAATGTTTAAATATCCTACAGTCAGTTCTTTAGCTAAATTTTTAAGCCAAGAAAATAATCAAGAATTGATTAATGAACAGGATGAGGTTAGTAAAAAAATCGCCGCAGGTAAACAGAGACTTAAACAACGCTTAAAACAAAAAAAATAAACCAAATAAAATATATATCTCAGTTGTATTATGAATGAAATTGTACATAACAGTGGCGAAAATAATGGTTTAGAAATAGCCATTATTGGGATGAGTGGACTATTTTCCGGGGCTAAAAATCTTGATGAATTTTGGCAAAATCTTCAAGATGGAGTGGAGTCAATTTCTTTTTTGACTGAACCTGAGCTAGAAAAATTAGGTATAGATGCTAAAGTATTTAGTGATCCGAATTATGTCAAAGCAAATGGCATAGTTCAAGATATAGACTTATTTGATGCCTCCTTCTTTGGCTTTAGTCCCAGAGAAGCTGAAATCATGGACCCTCAACAACGCTTTCTTTTAGAGTATGCCTGGGAAGCGTTGGAGAATGCTGGTTATAGTTCAGAGGTTGACAAACATCAAATTGGTGTTTTTACTGGTTCCAGCATTAATACTTATATCTCAAATATTTATTCCCATCATGATGTTGTACCTTCTATAGATGGGTTCCAAATTTCAATGGCCAATGATCCTGATTTTCTCAGCACTCGTGTCTCCTACAAATTAAATTTACAAGGACCCAGCTATACAGTACAAACTACCTGCTCCACTTCATTGGTTACAATTCATTTGGCTTGCCAAAGTTTGCTGAGTGGTGAATGTGATATTGCTTTAGCTGGTGGTGTTTCTATCTCAAAGCCAGGGGGATATGTTTATCAAGAAGGTGGAATTTACTCTCCTGATGGCCATTGTCGTGCATTTGATGCTCAGGCTCAAGGAACAGTTAAAGGTAAAGGTCTAGGCCTAGTGGTGTTGAAACGCTTAGAAGATGCCTTAGCAGACGGAGATTTTATTCATGCTGTGATCAAAGGCTCGGCGATTAATAACGATGGCTCTGCTAAAGTGAGTTATTCTGCTCCTAGTATCAATGGTCAGGCAAAAGTGATTCAAGCGGCGCAGACTATGGCCGAAGTGGAACCCGAAACGATCGCCTATATTGAAGCACATGGCACTGGAACATCTTTAGGAGATCCGATTGAAATCACCGCGCTGACAGAAGTCTTTAGTGCTAAAACGCAGAAAAAAAACTTTTGTGCGATCGGTTCAGTTAAAACCAATATTGGACATTTGGGGCCTGCGGCTGGTGTTGCTAGTCTAATTAAAACAGTTCTCGCCCTCAAACATCGACAAATCCCACCCAGCTTACATTTTGAAACACCCAATCCTCAAATAGATTTTGCCAATACTCCTTTTTACGTTAATACTCAACTCTCTGACTGGAAAACTAACGGTATTCCCCGGCGCGCTGGAGTCAGTTCCTTTGGTTTTGGTGGCACCAATGCCCATATAATTCTCGAAGAAGCCCCAACAATTGCACCTTCTGACCCCTCTCGTCCTTATCAATTGTTATTGCTTTCAGCTAAAACTATTACGGCTTTAGAAACTGCTACAGCCAATTTGGTTGCTTATATGCAGCAATATTCTGATTTACACTTAGCTGATGTTGCTTACACTCTTGGGGTAGGTCGTCGGGCATTTGAATATCGCCGGATTTTGGTCTGTCAAGACTTGGAAGATGCTCTGAAGTCACTGTATCCTTTAAATGACCAACGAGTACTGACCCATTACCAAGAACCTTGTAATCGCCCTGTGGTGTTTATGTTTTCTGGGCAGGGGTCGCAGTATGTGAATATGGGGAAAGAATTATATGAGAATGAACTGATTTTCACAGAACAGGTTGATTACTGCTGTGAACTGCTCAAACCTCATCTGGGAATGGATTTGCGGACTGTACTTTATCCCAATCCGGAAACAGGTGCGCCGCAATTGCTACAGACGGCGGTGACTCAGCCGGCGCTGTTTGTGATTGAGTACGCCCTTGCTAAGTTGTGGATGAGTTGGGGTGTGCATCCAGAAGTAATGATTGGTCATAGCATTGGGGAATATGTGGCAGCTTGTCTGTCTGGGGTTTTCTCTCTAGAAGATGCCTTAGCACTGGTAGCAATCAGAGGAAAACTGATGCAGCAATTGCCGCCAGGGGCGATGCTTTCTGTGCAAATGTCTGAACAACAAGTACAACCTTGGTTGAATGAAGAATTATCTTTAGCAGGCAGTAATAGCCCTTTTAATTGTGTAATTTCCGGTGCGATCGCAGCTATAGAAAAATTACAACAACAGTTACAAGACAAAGAAATTCCATGTCGGAGATTACATACTTCCCATGCCTTTCATTCCCAGATGATGGCATCAATCATCCCACCCTTTACCCAATTCTTAGAAACAGTTAAACTCAATCCCCCGAAAATTCCCTTTATATCTAATGTTAGTGGGACTTGGATAACTGCCACTGAAGCCACAGACTCCCACTACTGGGCTAGACATTTAAGGGAACCAGTACGCTTTAGTCAAGGCATAACTGAGTTACTCAAACAGCCAGAGCGAATTTTATTGGAAGTAGGCCCAGGAAGAACCCTTAGTAGTTTAGCTACACAACATCAGTCTCATGAGTTGGTGGTGCTAACTTCAATGCGCCATCCCCAAGAACAGCAGTCAGATTTGGCATTTTTATTCCTCACTATCGGTCGGCTGTGGTTGATGGGAATTCCCGTGGATTGGCCTGGTTTTTATGCTAATGAACGACGACATCGTATTCCCTTACCTACTTATCCTTTTGAGCGTCAGCGTTACTGGATTGAGACTAGTTCCAAGATTTCCGAGACTAAAACAAAAGAAGAACTCATAAACAAAAAACCAGACATTGCAGACTGGTTCTATATTCCTCGCTGGCAAGAATCTACACCAGTTGAGCTTTGTTTACAGGAGAAATTTGCAGCAAAACAATTATGCTGGTTAATATTTATTGATAACTATGGAGTCGCCGCCGAAATTATTGCCAGACTCAGAAAAGAGAATCAAAATATCATCACTGTGGAAGTAGGTAAGCAATTTGCTAGACTTGATAACTTTGCATTTGCCATTAATCCCCAAAAACGAGATCACTATGACCTCTTACTACAAGCACTGCAAACGCAGAATTTGAGTCCCCAAGGAATTGGTCATTTTTGGAGCGTTACACCCAATGATATTTTGCCCAACCACGATTTAGATGAACCAATAAATTCACGCCAGGAATTTTTTGAATATTGTCAGAGTCTTGGTTTTTATAGTCTCTTATTCTTAGCACAAGCACTGGCAGAACAAAATATCACTCAGCCTATCAAGCTGATGGTTGTCAGCAGTAATGTTCATGATGTAACTGGTGAAGAGTGCTTATGTCCTGAGAAGGCAACAATTTTAGGAGCTTGCAAAGTAATTCCCCAAGAATATCCCCATATCACTTGTTGTAATGTTGATGTGGTGCTGCCAAAATCTGCAACGAAGGTGTCAGAAAAATTCATCAACTACCTGCTGGCGGAATTTACAGCCCAGTCAACAGATGTAGTTGTTGCTTACCGTAAACATCATCGTTGGGTTCAAACTTACACATCTGTTCGCTTAGATGAAAGCACTGCTAACAAAACCAAATTGAGGCCAGGAGGAGTTTATTTAATCACTGGTGGGTTGGGAGATATTGGTTTAGTTTTGGCTAAATATCTAGCTCAGACAATCCAGGCGAAGTTGATTTTGCTGGGGCGCAAAGGTCTTCCAGAAAAACATCAGTGGTCGGAATGGTTAGTCAGTGATGAAAATGCTCAAATCAGCAGCAAGATTAAGAGCGTGATGGAACTGGAGGAATTAGGGGCTGAAGTTGAGGTCATCAGTGCTGATGTAGCTAATGAGTCACAAATGCAAACAGCGATCGCGATCGCTACTGAGCGTTTTGGTAATATTCATGGTGTCATTCACGCCGCCGGCATTGTTGATGATGCTTATCACATCATTCAAGAAACTTCTCAAATCCAAACGCAATCGCAATTTCATCCCAAAGTTTATGGATTATTTATTTTAGAAAAACTTTTGGCAGGGAAACAGTTAGATTTTTGTTTATTAACATCCTCATCATCATCTATATTGGGAGGTTTAGGATTAATTTCTTATGCTGCTGCGAATATCTTTATGGATGTTTATGCTCACAAACAGTATGAAACAAATTTATTCCCTTGCATTAGCGTTAACTGGGATAGCTGGCAAAGTAAGAATGGGAAAATTCGAGCAGCAACAATTGGATTAGGATTGGATAAATTACAAATGACTCAACCCGAAGGGGTGGAAGCCTGTAAGCGGATTTTATCAACATATCCAATCTCTCAAGTTGTGGTGTCATCTGGAGATTTGCAAACTCGCATTGACCAATGGATTAAACTCAATTCTTTACGTAATAGTGAATCTGATCACCAGGAAGATTTATTTTCTCACCATCAAAGACCAAACTTAAAAACCCCATATATTGCTCCTAGAAATGAAATAGAGCAAACTGTAGCCCAGATTTGGCAAAAACTTCTTGGTGTCCAAGATATAGGCATCCATGACAACTTTTTCGAGTTAGGAGGTGATTCACTTTTAGGAACTCAGATAATTTCTCAGTTGCGTAAATTATTTCAAATAAATTTACCTCTAAGCAGTTTATTTAATGAACCTACTATAGCTGGCATATCAGGTTACATTGAAGCTCTTAGAGAAACACCTAAAAAATCATTTGTTTTTTCCACCACTGCTTTAAGTAATGCAGAAATTGAATTGTAAATGAATGAATTTACATTTAGTAGTACCACTGTTTATTACTGATGATGGTCATTGACAAACTTTGAGGAAAAATTACTTTAACTTATGTTCAGTTACCAAGAGAGATACTTATGAAACCTATCGATCAACTGCTATCTTACCTGAATAGTTTAGATATACAATTCCGAATTGATGGCGATCGGATATATTGTAATGATCCTCAAGGAATGCTGACATCTGAACTCAAACAACAGTTGCGCGATCGCAAACAAGAAATTCTGCAATTTATACATCATAATCGTCAATCCTCACAGAGCGATCGCATACTACCAGTTTCCAGAGATACAAACTTACCCCTCTCATTTGCCCAGCAAAGATTGTGGTTCCTGAATCAATTGGAGCCAAATAACCCGATCTACAACCTTTCATTCCCTCTACGTCTGCTTGGTCAACTCAATATAGAAGCATTAAAGCAAAGTCTTAACGAAATTGTGCGTCGTCACGAAGTCTTGCGAACTACTTTTACAATTATAGACAAAAAACCCGTTCAGGCGATCGCTCCAGTCTTGACCTTAAAGCTACCAATAATAGATTTAGAAAACTTACCAGAAACAGCCCAAAAAACTCAAGTTTCGCAGCTAGTAACTCAAGAAGCCCAGTTACTCTTCGACTTAGAACAAGGACCATTACTCAGAGCTAGTTTACTCAAATTAAGCCAGCAAGAATACATCGCATTGTTCACAATGCACCACATCGTTTCAGATGGTTGGTCAATAGAAATCCTGATCAAAGAATTAGGAGTACTTTACGAAGCCTTCTGTCGAGATGAACCTATCTCCTGCGGAGACACTACGCGAACACTATTAGCAGAACTGCCAATCCAGTATGCAGACTTTGCAGCTTGGCAACAACAATGGCTGCAAGCAGAAGTTTGGGAAACGCAGATATCTTACTGGCATCAACAATTAAATGGTGCGCCCTCCTTACTAGAACTACCAACCGACTATCCCAGGCCTGCCATTCAATCATTCTCAGGAGCCAGACATTCATTCAGCATATCTCCAGAGCAAACACAAGCACTAAAAATACTCAGCCAGCAGCAAGGATGTACCTTATTTATGACCTTGCTGGCCACATTTAAAACCCTCCTGCACCGCTACACAGGAAGTAATGACCTTGTAGTCGGTACACCCATAGCTAACCGCAATCGCAGTGAAATAGAAGGGTTAATTGGTTTTTTTGTCAATACTCTAGTCCTGCGAACCGATTTATCTGGGAATCCCAGATGGCGAGAGTTGCTGCATCGAGTCCGGGAAGTGTCTTTAGGAGCTTATGCTCACCAAGATATGCCCTTTGAACAACTTGTTGAACATTTGCAACCACAGCGCAACTTAAGTTATGCACCACTATTTCAAGTCATGTTCGTGCTTCAGAACCCTCAAAACTCACACATTGAGTTGTCCGGCTTGACTTTGAGTACGGTAGAAACTAACAGTAACAATCATGCAAAATTCGATTTAACGCTGGATATCAGCGAAACTCCTGACGGATTGATAGCAAAACTCGAATATAACACTGATTTGTTCACAGCGCAGACCATACAACAGATGACAGGCGTTATGCAGACGTTGCTATGTAAAATTCTTGCCAACCCAGAGGCACGGCTATCAGATTTACCAATATTAACAACTATT
>NZ_JAYGHH010000039.1:15539-53250 GCF_034931045.1 Nodularia sp. UHCC 0506 | reverse complement strand
CTGGCGAACCCATAGTAAAAGTTCCGCCTGGTATCCGCACCATTTCTAAAGTGACACCATTTCCTAAATCTTCAACGAAATATTTAACTTCTCGGTTTTGACGGTTGATAACTTTGCCTTGTGCATTTACCGTTACAACTTCTACGCTGGAATTAAACAATTGCACACCTACTGAAGAGGGAGGTGGAGAAATGATTTTTGGAGAAATGATTGTTGGGGCAATAGGTTGATTGAATAACTGTATGGCTTGTAAAGCTGCGGCGGCATTTTGGTAACGTTGGCTAACACGGCGACTAATCATTGTCGTCAAGACTTGTGCAAATTCCCTGCTAACACTGGCGTAATTTTGCCAAATTACTTCACCATCTTCATCTTCATCTAATAAATGGGGTGGTATTCCCGTGAGTGCTAAAACCCCCACCATGCCAACGGCGTAGATATCGCTGGCTAATTTCGGTTTACCATTGAATTGCTCCCAAGGCATAAAACCAGGTGTCCCCACTCCCATAGTGAGGCTAGTTTGCCCAGTATTCTGAAACATAATCTGCTTGACTGCGCCAAAGTCTATTAACATGATTTTTCCATCCAGGCGACGACGCATAATATTTTTGGGGCTGATGTCGCGGTGGATAATATTCTGTTGGTGAACGACTACCAACACTTCTAAAATTTTTGCTAAAAGCTGGATAACTGTTGTCTCAGGGAATTTTTTACCAGGGGTGATAATTTTAGTCAAATCATCTCCATCAATAAAGTCCTGTACTAAATAAAATTCGTTCCCTAACTGAAAATATTCCGATAATTTGGGAATTTGGGGGTGAAGATTGCCTAAATTGTACAGGGTTACTGCTTCTTGCTCAAATGAGTTTTTGACCCAATCCAATTGTTCGTCTGTGAGGTTGTGTGTTTTCAGGCGCTTGACGACGCACTTAGGCTTAGGATTAATAGGTATACCCAAGTCTTCTGCTAAATAGGTGTCACCAAATCCGCCACTTCCCAGTAGGTTGATGATTTTATAGCGGTTACGCAGAACTGTACCACTCGTAGGCATGATTTTTAACTTGGGAGTAAAGGATGGGGATTTATTAGGTTTATTGTGCCAAATTTCTCTGTAATCAGGCAAGTTATTTTGGTAACACAGAGAAAGGCTGACATAATTACACCTACAAATTGAAAACCTATGCTGTACTTAACCCAACCTATGCAAAGGTTTTTCTAGCTGTTGGTGTTGAATTTTGGATATTCTGACTTTGGTTGTTACTGTTTTAATTTCAGGTTCACTCAAGAGATAAAAAATAATTAACCACAGATGTACACAGATGAACACAGATAAATATATACTCCATCTGAATGAAAACTGCTGTAAAAACTAGATTTAGTCAGGAAAATTAATGATTAGACCGCGCAAGTCTTTTGCTCAATATTGGCTCAAAAGTGAAAAGGCACTGGATGCAATTATTAAAGCAGCAGAATGTCACCAGAGCGATGATCGTGTGCTGGAAATTGGCCCCGGTACGGGTATTCTAACTCGGCGTTTACTTCCCTTGGTGCGATCGCTCGTAGCAGTGGAGATAGACTTGGATTTATGCAAACAGTTAGCCAAGCAACTGGGTCAAAGAGAAAATTTTTTACTCTTGCAAGGGGATTTTCTGACCTTAGATTTACCATCCCATTTAGCACCATTTCCCCACTTTCAAAAGCCTAATAAAGTAGTAGCGAATATCCCCTACAACATTACAGGGCCAATCATCGAGAAATTACTAGGGACTATCGCCAACCCTAACCCAGAACCTTATGACTCCATAGTGCTATTAGTGCAGAAAGAAGTAGCCGATAGATTATATGCTAATCCTGGCTCTAGAACTTTTGGGGCCTTGAGTGTGCGGGTGCAATATTTAGCTGATTGTGAATTTATTTGCACAGTTCCCGCCGGTGCATTTTACCCACCACCAAAAGTAGATTCAGCCGTAGTGCGATTGCGTCCCCGACAGATTGAAACACCAGTATTGAACCCCCGGAAATTTGAGACTTTGGTCAAACTGGGATTTGGGGCGAAACGCAAAATGTTAAGAAATAATTTGAAATCTCTGGTTGAACGCGATCGCCTGACCCAATTACTGGAACAATTAGAAATAAATCCCCAAGTTCGAGCCGAAGACCTCAGCGTTCAGCAATGGGTAACACTAGCAAACCAGTTAACAGTGAACAATGAACAGACTGATAACTGATAACTGATAACTGATATGCGTTCATACAATTTAATTGCTCCGGCTAAAATCAATTTATATTTGGAAATCATCAGCGAGCGGCCTGATGGTTATCATGAGTTATCGATGATACTTCAAAGTATTGCTCTCGCCGACAAAATTAATGTCCAATCTCTAAGTACAGATACGATTCGCGTCAACTGCAAGCACCCACAAGTACCCACAAATAAAAGTAATTTAGCATACCGAGCCGCAGCACTAATGGCGGCAAAATTTCCCGAAGCTTTGGCTCAATACGGGGGTGTAGAAATTACCATTAATAAGCATATTCCCGTAGCGGCTGGTTTAGCGGGAGGTTCGACAAATGCCGCAGCTGTGTTGGTGGGAATAGATTTATTGTGGAACTTGGGACTCACGCAACCAGAATTAGAACAACTGGGTGCTACTCTAGGTTCAGATATCCCGTTTTGTGTGGCGGGTGGAACAGTAATTGCTACAGGTAGAGGTGAAAAACTTTCGCCCTTACCAAGTTTGGATCATATATATATAGTGTTGGCGAAATATCGCAGCCTGGAAGTTTCCACCGCTTGGGCGTACAAAACCTATCGCCAAGAATTTGGCAGTTCTGATCTCAAAGATATGGAAAATTTAGCAGCTCGTGCGGCCGCAGTTCATTCAGAAGCAATAATTAAAGCTGTCCTGAATCAAGATGCGGGAGAAATTGCCGAAAAACTGCATAATGATTTAGAGCGTGTAGTTTTACCAGCTTATCCTCAAGTCTTACAACTGCGAGAATTATTTGCCACTCAAGCAGGTGTTTTAGGAACCATGATGTCTGGTTCTGGCCCCACAGTATTTGCCCTCGTGGAGTCTGAAGCACAAGCACAAGCAGTTAAACTACAAATGAGAGCCGCAATTCCTGATCAGGATTTAGAATTGTTTGTAACTCGGACTATTACCCACGGCATTCAGGTGGCATCATCAGTTTAGGGAAGTTTTTTTCCTTGCACCAAGACACCAAGACACTAAGAAGATATGAGTGATTTAAAAGTAACAGAAGCAGAAGCTCAAAATCAGGTTCCGCCAACTCCATTACGTTGTATAACGGGCGCGGTATTTGCTGGGGGATTAGGATATGCGATGTATTCGCTAATGATATCCATCGCGACAACTTTTGCTGCTAAACCCATCCATTCAGATAACCCAATAGCGGTAAATATTGGCGCTGCTGTGCGGACTTTGGTTGTCGGTGTAGTTGCTTTGGGAACGGGGATATTTGGTATAGTTGCAATTGGTTTGTTAGCTTTGGCAATCCAATTAATGGTGCAGCAATTGACACAGCCCAAAAATAATTAACTTCGGACTAAAGGTGCATAGTTTTCATATTGAGGCTGAATATTGATGAATTGTGGCTTCTGATGACTGGTAATTTGAGAAAGTTGATTTTGGTTTCTCCAAGTTTTGGGAGGTATACCGTGTTCTTGACGAAACTGGCGGGAGAAATGACAAGCATTTTGATAGCCTAGTGCTGTAGCAATCTGCTCTATTGTCTGATCAGTATCTTGCAATAAGAGACGGGCTGCGGCCATGCGACGCTTGACTATCCAACCATTAACAGTTTCACCTGTTTTTTTCTTGACTCTACTTGTTAAGTAAGCTGGTGAATAACCAACAGCCTCTGCCACAGTAGATAAGGTAATCCCGCGATGATAATTAGCTTCAATGTAGTCAAAAACTTCTTTGAGATGGGGAATGGTTGGAAAAATTGAGTTTGATGTAACAGTGGGAGTTGTGTTTGCAGGTACTGATTCTGTGATTTGATGGGATTTAGTCGCATACCAGCGATGTAAAAGAGATTGTTTTTCTAATCGGATCGCGATCGCTTTGAGTAATTGCTCTAAAGTAGAAGGTTTAATCAGATAGTCATCTGCGCCTAACTCCATACCTTTACGAATATCTCTCTGATGATTGCTACCAGTGAGAAAAATGAAGGGAATAATTGCAGTTACAGGATCTTGGCGCATTCTATGGAGAACACTGTAACCATCCATATCTGGCATGATAATATCGCAAATCACTAAATCTGGTAAATAGGTTTGTGCTTTTTCGATACCAACCCGACCATTTTCTGCCACTATAGTATTAAAACCTTCAGCCTCAAGACCCCTTAAATAAAGATTGCGGGTAGTAGCATTATCTTCAATTATGAGAATTGTTTTCGTTGATTCCTGTATCATTTTTCTATCACTAGGATTTTTGACAAATAACAATTAGCAAACATTCTACTAAACTCATAACTTTGATTTCACTGCTGGCAACATAATGGTAAATGTTGTACTTACACCAAGTTCGCTTTCCACAGCAATGTAACCTCTATGTAAATCTACAAGGGTTTTAACAATGGATAATCCTAGTCCAGTACCTGGCAAATTATGAATATTGCTACCTCGAAAAAATGGCTCAAATACTCGCTCTCTATCAGCAATGGGAATGCCAATACCCCAATCTGTAATTTGGAACACTACTTTCCCACACTCACCAAAAAGCTTGAATTGCACCTCGCTGTCAATAGGAGAATATTTCATGGCATTATCGAGCAAGTTAGAAATTATTGGTTCTAAAACTTTTTGATCCATACAGGCTGTTAAGTAGCTACCTTGACTCAGCAAATTTATGCGGTTCTCACTATCATTTGTTTGCATTCGTGTAATTAAATCATTACAGAAATCAACTAAATTCAGAGGTTTAGCATCATAATCTATTGTGGCAGCTTCTGCTTTTGCGAAGAACAAAATATCATCCAACATCTTGGTGATCTGTTCAACACCTGATTGAATATGATCAAGTAACGGTCGTGTTTTCTCTTCGTAACATTCATTGATATGCCTTTTGAGTAAGCTATTAGAAAATGAAATAACATTTAGTGGGGTGCGGAATTGGTGGCAAACCATAGACATGAATTGTGCTTTCAGTTCGCTGAGTTGCTTTAGTTGTTCTAAAGTTTGACTCAAATCCAATTCTGCTTGTTTGTATTCAGTAATATCAATACCGGCAATCATTTCCAGTGATGCTTGTTGCTGATCAAGTGTTGCGACTACACAGGCTAACCAGCGTTCTGTGCCATTTTTTTCCAGAATCTTCATTTCCTGGTATTCTAAATCTTTATTACATACCTGTTTACGCTTTTTGTTCTTAAACAATTGGCAAGAATTAAATCCAGTTAGTAGTTCTGTTTTTGTATAGCCAGTTAGTACCTCCGCCGCCGGATTCATATAAGATAAATCCCAACCCTGAATTACAAAAATACTAGCATTTGTTGTTTCTGCCAAAGTGTACCAGCTAACTGGTTTTAACTGTGGTGTTTCTTCTATTTGCGAGGATTGAGTAACATCCCAAATACTCCATACTCTACCAATGATTTTTCCCTCCAACCACTGAGGTTGAGAGTATTGAGCAAAAATTCTCCCATCTTTTAACTCCAAAATATCGGAGCTTTCCAAATCTGATTGATTGGATATTTCCGATATCACCTGGCTATAAGCTTCTGGATATTTTAGCTGGTTCTCGAAAAAAGCTTGGCATTGAAGATAGTCTCTAGATAGGGTCAGAGAATTGGGAATTTGCCACATATCCACAAATTTCTGATTAAAATCGAGAATATTACCTTGAAGACTCACTGCCATAATGCCATGAGCTGTAGATTCCAGGGTCGAACGTAGTAGAGAAAGGGATTTTTGGAGTTGTACCTCCTTTTTCTTCAGTTCGGTAACTTCCTGTTGTAAATGATTTTGAGTATTTTTTAATTCGTCAATCCACTGGTACATACACCCCTCTACTACTTTCTCTCTTCTGTGATAGCCAAAGCTAAATTTAAATTTCTTGCTTTGATACTTTATGTAGGTAAAGGTAATTTCCAGTCAGAAAAATTGCTCTCCTGAGTTTGTTTGCCAAAGCTACACAGGAGGCGATCGCCTAATTTAAATGCTAGTAGATAATCCGATTGAAATAATTTATAATTATCAGAATCCATAAACTTACTCGCCATTTAATCAATTAGTAATCGAGTCAATAAAGCTTTGATAATCACCATTTTTCAAAAGTCATAATTATCCAATATTCTGAGAAAGAAAATCAATTCAACTATAAATAGTGTCAGATTACTTACTATTATTAAGCTAATCTTATCAATATAGATTAGGTATGTTAAACTTATTTACATAAATCAATAAACTTTTTCAAACATTTTTCGTATCGGTTCACAGATTTTTATAGAAAATAAATATAGCAAATAGCATCTTTGTTGACAGATAAGAAATACTAAATTCAGACAAGTGCTAAGTTGAATTCCAGCCCAACATCGCTTGATTGCGATTACATTACAGACAAAGAACTATATACTTGCCTAAACATCATTCATAATCACAGTATTGTCTCTATTTAAATTGCTATACCTTTTTACTATAACTTTAAGACTAAAACAGATAATTTTTCATTATAAATTTTATTCAAATTATTTTATTCATTCAGACATCTAACTCTATAATGATGTGCTGAGTCATCTGTCATAGGATATACCTTTTTTTTTACCACCATATCCGTATTAAGAGAACATCTCTCAAAAGTTATAGATAATGTAAAGGATAAATGTATCGATAATCACAAATACCTTAATTATAAAATTATTAAGTAACAAAAAAGCTCTTTTTGGCTAGACATCTATTCGCTAGATTTCAAAATGCTTTATTTTATTGCATTAAGTATTTAAATGTATTAATACAAACTTTATTGCTATGTTTGTAACTAGTATTAACCATGACCACCTATCAAAAAATATATCATTTAGCCTTGCCAATCAAGCATTACATGGTTTGTTGATAGTTTTAATATTGTGTTTGCGTCTTCTGCAAAAAGTAATAATTAACACATTTTTCTTAAATTCTTTTTTTAAGAAACGGGATTTTTGTATGATTACCATCAAAATAAAGTAAACTTTCTTGAGATTCAATACAGTAACGGCAAGTAATATACGATACATAGGTAAATCCAAGATTATTACCTGCTATTAGGAAAGATATGTGGTTCCACATTAAACTACCGAAATAAAAAAATAATTTTTCTGACTGCCTGGTTATTTGAGCAAATCTCAGTAAGTATAATTTGTAATTTTTGAATGTCATCTGACAATCTAGTATGACTATTAAGAGAAGAGCGAAAGAAAAGATAAATCCATCCAAAAATAGATCATATAACTGGGGCTAAAAATTGAGTAGGCTTAATAGAGAAGCTGCTTCTGCAACACGGTTTATCTGTAGGGGGTAATTTAGCTAGATATATATTAGGCAGATAAAAATGCTGGCTAGTTAAATTCACCCCTATTTTCCCAAGCAAATTCTAATTTTTGTTAATGGTTCTTACATATCAGCAGAAATATCTGTAATCAATTTTTGGTAATATCAAAGTTTTTTTGTGGAGATTGTGGAATTGGCTGTAACTTTATTTCAAAAAATTGGATGATTCAGTCCTAACACGTTCAATGCTAATTTCCGTAGTTTTAGCTTCTAGTTAATAACATCGGTAGCAATTGCATTTAGATGTAGGATTCCAAATTAAAAAAGAGGGAAAGCTATGCATCAACTAAATAACAGTTGTAGTACACAAAGTACTAAAAAAATCAACACAGAACAAATTGAACAAATTATTAAAGCAATTATTGCCGGCAAGTATTCTTGGGCTTGTGTATTAATTCTCAGGTATTCTGGCTACAACCCTATAGACTACATTCCTTACCGCACCTATATTCGACTCCTGAAAAATAATTGCTTAGTTGAAAATTCCAAATCAAAAGATATGGATAGGAAAGAAGTATTTGATATGAACTCAAACTGGATTCGACTCTGAAAACAGTAGGGACAAATTTCATATCTTATCCTTTGTGAGTCACCCTCTCTCCAGATACATAGCAGCTAATGATTTACCCACTGACTACTGTTAATACTCGTTTGCAACCCATTCTCAGAGAAATTGTTTGGCATAAAAAGCAAGAAGTAACACAAATGCACCAGCAGATGTCATTGGCTTCTTTGCAACGCCAGTTAACTGCTGCACCAACGGTGCGAGATTTCTTGACTGCTTTGCAACAAAATCCTTACCAACCTGGACTAATTGCAGAAATTCAGAAAGCATCGCCAGTATATGGTGTTATCTGTCCAGATTTTGACCCCATAATGATTGCTAAAGCTTATGAGCGTGGTGGTGCAGCTTGTATCTCAGTTTTTACTGAAACAACATTCTTTCATGGCAGTTTTGAAAGTCTCCGGGCAATTCGCCAGAGGGTAACATTGCCCTTATTGTGTAAGGAGTTTATTATTGACCCGTGCCAAATTTACTTAGCACGAGCCGCAGGAGCAGATGCTGTACTATTAATTGCAGCTATTCTCACAGATCGGGAACTGCAAGATTTCCTGAGAGTAATTCATTATTTAGGAATGAATGCTTTGGTGGAAGTTCATAGCTTGAGTGAGTTAGACCGTGTACTCAAGCTTGATGACATCCGTTTAATTGGGATTAACAACCAAAATCTAGAAGATTTTACCATCGATCTCAGTACCACACAACAACTGCTGGCAGCAAGGCGATCGCAGTTACAAAACTTAGGCGTGATAGTTGTCAGTGAGTCAGGATTATATACAAGCACTGATTTATCTCTGATGGCTGAGGCTGGGGCAAATGCAGTGATAGTGGGAGAACCTTTAATTAAACAAGAGGATATAGAACAGGCAGTTCGTTGTCTGGTAAAAGGTGATTAGTCAATGCTCAATCTGCCTCACACTCTCAAGGGTGTGGTTATATGACTTTAGCCCGCACAAGCGGGCTAGGTTTGTCTAGGTGTACTCTAGTGTTAACGCATCTAACAGGCGGAAAATTGCTAAAATAAGGAATATTTCATAATGAAGCAATACCTTTGCAACAAAAGCGTCACAAATAATATCTACATTATTAGTAATTGAAATTTTCTGACAGGCAGCAATGAACAAGCAAATACATGACGGAAAATCCTCATTAAATAATCAAACTCATATCCAACAGCAAAATCAAGGGATTTGGAAAAAGACAGCAGCTTCTTTATCACTGGTGTTGCTGGGATCAGGTATGACACTCGCCGGTGGTTATTTGGCTGGAAACCCACAGCAAATTTCCGAGAGGACATCAAATTTAGCAGTAAGTCGAGTTAATGCTGCGCCTCCATTACCAGGTGCGACAGGTTCTAATTTTGTCACCCAGGTGGTGCAGAAGGTGGGGCCAGCCGTAGTTAGAATTGAAGCTTCCCGGACTGTTAACAGTCGCTTACCGGCTGCATTTAATGATCCATTTTTCCGCCAATTTTTTGGATCTCAGCTACCAGAATCACAAAGTCGAGTAGAACGAGGCACTGGTTCCGGTTTTATTATCAGCAAGGATGGTAGTATTCTCACCAATGCCCATGTTGTGGCGGGTGCAGACACTGTAAGAGTTATACTCAAAGATGGGCGGAGCTTTGAAGGTAAGGTGATGGGGACTGACGAATTAACAGATGTCGCTGTTGTCAAAATTAATTCCAACAATTTACCGACTGTAGAAGTGGGTAACTCAGACCAACTGCAAGCGGGAGAGTGGGCGATCGCTATTGGTAATCCTTTAGGATTAGATAATACAGTCACCACAGGTATCATTAGTGCTACTGGTCGCAGTAGCAATCAAATTGGCGCACCTGATAAGCGAGTTGAATTTATTCAAACAGATGCCGCAATTAATCCTGGTAATTCTGGCGGACCTTTGTTAAATGCTCGTGGTCAAGTAATTGGCATGAATACTGCTATTATCCAAAGAGCGCAAGGATTGGGTTTTGCCATTCCCATCAACACAGCTCAACGAATTTCTCAGCAACTAATTGCTACAGGTAAAGCACAGCATTCCTATCTAGGAATTCAGATGGTACAGTTAACCCCTCAAATCAAGGAACGTCTGAATTCAGACCCCAATAGCCCTATGACAGTGAATGAAGATCGTGGGGTCTTAATTGTGCGCGTGATGCCCAACTCACCCGCAGCTCAAGCCGGTTTACGTGCAGGAGACGTAATCCAACAGCTTAACGGTCAATCAGTTACAGAAGCCAGCAGCATTCAAAAAGCAGTGGAAAACGCTCAAGTTGGAGGAGATGTGCGTTTAGGATTGCGGCGCAATGGGCAGAATATTAATTTAGCTGTGCGAACTGGTGCTTTACCCACTCAAGCAGTGCAATAGCTGAGTGCTGAGTGCTGAGTCAGGAATTATATTTATTCTCAGTACTCACTCCTCAATGCCTAATATCAAATTAAATAACGGATACCAAGAAGCAATAAAAAAATGCCATACAACTTCTTGATCATTTCACTGCTGATAAATGGTTGATTAGCAAATAAGGCTCCAAACAAATTACCAACTATCAGACCAACAGCGATAATGGCTGCATATTTAATGTTTATGTTGCCGTTACGATAGTATACTGCTGCGCCTAAAATACCAATTGGTAAAAGTTGTGCAGCGATAGAAGTACCAGTGGCAAACTTCTGATCCAGACCAACTAACAATACCATTGCTGGTACCATAATTGCACCACCACCCAGACCAAAGATACCACCAGTCAAGCCAGCAACCAAACCAATACTCAACATTTGTATAACTATATTAGACATATTTATATTGGCTCATATTTATAAACATATTTTTTCTGAAAGAATAGACTTGGGTAGCATTCCGTGAACACCTTTTTGGGGACTATTGACAACTTGAGTGATATGAAAATTTACAGCTAAACTACACAAGACATAAGCATCTTCGGCCGACAAACTGGTGAAACGCTTCAGCAGATCAATCATATTTTGTAAAGCCATTTCTAAAGCTGTATCTAAAGTTGGCGCAAAACCCATTGTAATAATATCAGTCGGTGTTTCAGCTATAGGTGTTATCAGTTGTAAATCTTTGCGAAGAGTAAGCTTGATTCTACCATTCATAGAAGTTTCAATTGCAGTGACATTAACTTCTCCATCTCCTTGCGCTGAATGTCCATCACCAAGAGAAAATAATCCACCGGGAACAAAAACAGGCAAAAATATCCGCGAACCTGCTTGGAGTTCACGGTTGTCAATATTTCCGCCATAGCTACCAGGTGGAATTGAGGTTCGGGAATTTTCTGGGGTGGCTACACCAAGAATACCAAAAAAGGGTTGGAGGGGAATTTTGATGCCACTATGGGCGGGAAATTCGGCGATATTGTTGGTTAAATCTAGGGGAATAAATCTCAGCGCAGGTTGAGTAAATTGTTGTGATAGTGCGCCCCAGCCTGTACGAATGGCATTAAATCCAATTGGTAAATTCGGTGCGATCGCTTGTAATTCTACTTCTAAAACATCACCAGGTTCGGCATCTCGCACATAAATTGGCCCTGTGAGCAAATGTGGACCTCCAGCCACTTTCCTTTCTGATGCCAGATTGTGGCAAATATCTAGAAACTCCGGTGTGAGAAACTCCGGTGGTGCTTTGTCGTAAACATAATAACCAGTGTAAGTTTCTACATCTATGGTATCGCCAGAATCAATGATGAGTGCTGGTTTAAGTAGGTCAGAGAAACCACCAAGATGTACAGTTTCTCTCGTGGCTCTTAAAATGTGATGAATCATTTCAACACTTATCTTATTTTCTGTGTTAATCTTTACAGTATAAATATATTAATCTATGAAGTTTATTTAATTAACAAACTGAGAAATTCTCTTAGGAAATATTTTTGCTTTTTTAAGTTTTGTTTCGCCTTGCTTCTAGGCTGATGATATGAATGGACAGCTTAACAGAAAAGTTATACAATTTTACTGATTGTAGTAATTTTACCTATTGCTCAATCACCCTAACCATAGTAAAGATTTTCTGGTAATTCCGCCGGATTTAATCAACATTCTATTAATATAAGAAAGTCTTGAGTCAGGAACAACAAACAAATGGATGTCAAGCTGATTTTAGTGGGATTAACAGTTATATTCTCTTTTGCGTGCCTGTTTTTTGGCACTAAAAATGGATTTTATGATTCAGAAAACTATCACGGTAATGGATCTGCACATTAACAAGGCACACTCCTTTAAACCCTAAAATGAGAGTTGCTTGTTAACCAAATTTTTCCAACTGGCTGAAGTTCGGTGTTAGCGTCCTCCCTAATCAAAAATTTGCCTTCTCAGGGTGTAAGGGCGCAGCATAAAACTTGCCCCCCAGTGAAAAACCAAGATTCAAGATATCTTGGCTTGTGAGCGATATCGATGATCATGAGGTTATATAGCAGGAAAGCATGAGGGATAATCTGTCGGCATCCTCTGGCATTGATGTGGAGGCGGCGGCGAGTCAATTAAACTGTTTGCCCTATAGTGTCCAGCACCATGATGAAGGTGTGTGTTTATTAGTACGGATGGGACCACACCGCATTTTACTGGATTGTGGATTGAGGGATACTTCATCATTGCTGACCTCGTTGGCTAATTCCCCCATGCCAGCAGATTTGGTTTTGGTCAGTCACGCCCACCCAGATCACGCTAGAGGATTGGTAGATATACATCAGGCTTTCCCCTTGTTACCGATCTATAGTAGCGAGGTAACGAGCAAGTTATTACCTCTCAATTGGCTAGATCAAGACCCTCAAACAATTCCTCAGCTTTGTCATGCTTTGCCGTTGCGATCGCCTGTAGAAATCCAAGAAGGTTTGGTGGTGGAACTGTTTCCCGCCGGACACTTACCAGGAGCGGTAGCAATTTTACTCACCTACACCACAGAAAAGCGCTCTTATAAGCTGCTGTATACAGGAGATTTTTTCTTATCTAACTCTCGCCTAGTCGAAGGTTTGCGTTTAGAAGAGTTGCGTAGTCTAGAGGTAAATGTACTGATTATTGAAGGTACTTATGGCACATCTCGCCATCCTCATCGCCGCAACCAAGAAAATCAACTAGCGGAACGGATTAATCGCGCGATCGCAGACCGTTGTTCGGTGCTACTTCCCACACCCGCATTAGGTTTGGGACAAGAATTATTAATGCTCTTACGATCTCATCACCACTTCACCGGACGAGATTTAGATATTTGGGTTGATGGTGCTGTGGCCATTGGTTGCGATGCTTACCTGGAACTACTACCCCACCTACCGACATCAGTGCAGAACTTCGCCCGCCATCAGCCCCTGTTTTGGGATGAGCGAGTGCGTCCACGAGTCCGGCGTTTGCAGCCAGAACATCGGGCTACAGTCGGTAAATTTCCCTGTATTGTACTTACAGACTCCACAGCTGATTTAAACCAATATTGCCAAAATCAAACAGGCCCTTGGGTGATCCTGTTACCCGAAAAAATTGATATAAAAGTTAATCCCAAATATTCAGCGACCACTAGCGATGAAACTTATCTTCTCGCCCAGCATAGTGATGGCCCTGGAACTACTCAGCTAATTCATAATTTGCGTCCCCAGCACGTCGTCTTTGTTCACGGTTCCCCAGCATATTTAGCAGATTTAACTAGTTTAGAAGAACTACAAAACCGTTATCACGTCCATTCCCCTGGTGCGGGTACGCTAGTAGAACTGCCAATTGGCGAGACATTTCTACAACCAGCCCCCCCAGAAACAAATTATGAAGGCGAACTCAACGAGTTAGGAACAGTGATTACAGTCACTTTACCCGATGCCATTACACATGACCCACGTTGGCAACAGTTTGCCGATACTGGTTTAATAGAAGCTCGTTGGCAGGGTGAAGAACTAGTATTGCGGGGATTGTCTCCCAAAGAACTACTGCACCAAAATAGCGATCGCTATACCTTGTCTGAGATAGATTGTTGTGGCAGTTGCCGACACCAAAGAGGACAACGGTGCTGGAATCCCGCTTCTCCGCTATATAACTTTAAAGTGACTCTTGAGGGTTACTGCCCGGCTTTTGAACGCTGATCCAATTCTGAACAGTAAACTGAAATAGCTCTCTTGTAGAGACGCAGTTAATCGCGTCTCTACTTAGGTTAATCGAGTCTCTATTCAGGATTTGAATCGGGAGAATGGTTACGGATACGTTCTGATTCTGGACAATCTTCCGTCATCAGAAATTCTGCATTACCACGTGGCACTGAAGCCAACTTTTGGGTTACAGAGCCAATGCTTTCCAGGCGAACCATCTCCTCCCACGCACAAACCTCGTCTTCTTCGTCTGTTTCATAGCGTAGAGTCACTAAATCCCCCTCTATATCGAGGATGCGGGCGCGTTCAATCCAGCGTTGCTGGTCCCGCAAGAATACACATACCTCGCGCCCGTCGCAACACAGTTGATAAATCTTGCGGTGTAGCATGTACTGCTTCTACCTTTTTAAACAACGTCGTTAAACCTGTAAAATTTGGGTTTTACCCCATTTGAGATATACCTTTGAGAAACCAGTTCCAAGGCTCAAAATCGCTGGCTCTGGTGATTCTACCCATAGACTGGCCTGTATTTGCCAAAATCTAGAGAAATTTGAAATCACAGATTCACCGCTACTGCACCTGTTGAACTAAATTTCTTTCAGATTGTTCAGAGAATGTCTACTTTATCGACATCACACAATTTAGTCATGCTCCTAACCAGGTTAATAGCTGGAAAGTATTTTCGTAACCATGTAATAAAAAACACCACAAATCAAGTGTTGATCGCGGTTGTTTAATTTGCTTACTTGTACTCATTAGCATTTCTGGAAAGTCCGGGAACTCTGCTTTATTTTTATCCCTATGTATTTGATCTTAACTCATTCTCCTGCCGACCTTAATGCTTTTCTACAAGAATCGGCAAAGAGTTTTTATATTTAGGCACTAAAAACCTGAAGATAAGCGTGCGTAGTATAACAAAGTGCTGTAAATGCCTCTGGGTATAGCTGCGCTGGGAGGGGCGTGAGCAGCTTATGCAAGTCGATTAAAGGCTGAAAGCCAACCAGACTTGTCCTAACTAATATGACTAAAGCCATAGCAGAAGATTTCCCACTAGAATGCAGTGGTAAATTTATCCAATTTTACATTGCCGAAGAAATTCTATTGGCAGTTGCGAGGATGCTTCCCGTTTAATTTGACCTGCATTAACTGCATCATATAAAGCTGAAAGTACTGCCAAATCATCGGACTGATAGCATTTAGTCGCTAGCACTTGATGGAGTAAACCCTCAGATTCAACACTAAGATATCCAGTTTGGAAAGCAGATTCAACGAGTGTGCGAATCATGTTGATTAGGGTAGTGTGAGCATTACCTCCTTATTGTGGAACATTTATTTTTCTTCTTCATTGATATAAGACGGTAAATACTGGTGATACTTATTACAAGTTTCTGTGATTTAGATCACAGTATCTATCAAAAGCTGAGTGCTGCCTCATTGCTATTAGGGAAACTACTGAGTGCTGGTGGGGAAACTGCCGAGTGCTGAGTGGAGACATTACTGATTGCTGAGTGCTGAGTGCTGAATGCTGAGTAGGGAAATTACTGATTAGAGAAATTGCTGAGTGCTGAGTGGGGAAATTGCTGAGTTAGCTTATTCTCCCCTGCACCCTGCCCCCTGTTCCCCTACTTACTTTTATTCAGCAGGTTTATTACTAGCTCGATTAGCACGCGCCTCAGCTGAAGCCATGACCTCATCAAAATTCTCTAGCATTTCACCAGGGAAGTTTTCCAAAATCCTGGTTGAAAGAGCTACACGACCTTTACCTTCATCTAAGTCAATAATTACAGCTTTAATTGTTTGACCAACTTGAAAGACTTTTTCTAGAGAGTCAATAAATTTTTGGCTGACTTGCTTAATATGTAGCAAGGCACTGAGACCATCTAAATCTACAAATACTCCAAAAGGTTTAATGCCAGTAATTTTACCTTCTACTAGCTGATTTAGTTCTAATAAGCTGAAACTGCTAGAACGAGTCGCCAATCGCTGGGAAAGTATAAGTTTGTTAGTATTACGGTTAATTTCTAAAAAACTCACAGTCAAACTGTTACCTTTAAGCGCTTCCAAGTTATCACGCTCTGCTAAGTGCGATCGCGGAATAAATCCTCGCAAGGAAAGTAGATCAACGGTAACACCACCTTTATTTACACCAGTCACCCTAACTTGCACAGTTTGTCCAGCTTCATTCATTTGGACTAGTCGTTCCCAGACTTGCTGAATTTCCAGCTGCTTTCGCGAAAGAGTGACTTGACCTTCTGCATCCTGATCCCGGATAATCAAAAATTCCAGTTCCTCTTGCAACGGCAGCACCTCCGATAAATCGGTAACTGCTCTCAAAGAAGCCTCATCACGGGGAAGAAAAGCAGATGACTTGCCACCAATATCTACATAGGCTCCATCCGGGTCAAGTTGAAATACTTTCCCACGTACCACTTGTCCTTTTTGAAACTGGTAGTCGTGTATTTCTAATGCTTTGGCAAAATCGTCCATCGTAAAAGAAGAATTGGCTGGTTGAGAAAGTTTCGATTCGGAGTTCATGACGGTTGAAGATAAATTATTATTTGACATAATGCCACTGGAGTTTTACTAAATTCCTAACAAATTCCGACCTAGTAGGAGTGTTAGGTAATTCTGGCATGATGATTTGGTAGGTAAAACAACCTAAAATAACTTGAAAAGTTCTCAGATTGGGAACTTCACCATATTTTTTTCCTCAGTGCAGCAAGGCTTAAATAGGAAAACCATCAGAAATCACTGAAAAGTCTATAGAGTCATATTTTTGACTTTTGACTTTTGACTTCCGCCCTGCGGTACTAGGCTCCTAACACACTGCCAAAAAGTTGTTTCACCTGCTCCCAAGCATCAGCTGCGGCTTTAGGATTATAGCTGGCGCGATGGTTACAGAAAAATCCGTGGTCAGCTCCATCGTAGCGAAACAGACGATGAAGAATTTTGTATTTTTCTAACTCTGCGGCAATTTGATCCACCTGTTCATGCGGAATGCTGGCATCTTCCATGCCAAAGAAAGTATATATGTGACCTTTGATTGCTGGGGTACGGTTGATAGTGGGTTCGCCACCCCCTGGGGTACGAGTTGTAATGCCAGCACCATAGAAGGAAGCAGTGGCTTTAATATCTGGTAGAGTGGCAGCTAAATATGCTACATGACCACCAAAACAAAAGCCAATACAGCCAAAGCTATCTGGTTTCACTTGGGGTAAAGTTTTGAGATAGTCGATGGCTGATTGAATATCACTCAATAATTCTGATGCTTGAGTTTGGTTCCAAGCATATTCTCTGCCAATTTCTATATCTTCAGGGGTGTAACCTGTTTCAAAATCTGGGGCTTGACGTTGAAAAAGTGCGGGGGCGATCGCTACATATCCTTGTTGAGCAATTCGTGCTGTTACTTCCCGAATGTGAACATTAATACCAAAAATCTCTTGTAGTACCACCACTCCGGGATAAAAACCAGGTGCTTGTGGTTGTGCCAGATAAGCCGATATTTCCAGATTATCTTGCAAAAGCTTCACCGTTGTGGTATCTATGGTTTGCTTTGACATAAAAATTTTTACTAGTAATGTGTAATTAGGTATGTGATTATTTGATATAACTATGCCAGTAACTACAGCTATTTCCTTTCAAAGTGATCAATCCCTCCTGATTTCCGCCTGGCAGTACTAGTTACTTGCCCTTACTAAATATAAACAGGTTTGGTAATGATTCAATTTCGTATTCAGCCAGACAGTGAAATTCCGGCTTCAAACCAGCTATTTAATCAAATTCGGTTTGCGATCGCTTCCCGACAATATCCGCCTGGATATAAATTGCCTAGCACACGGGCATTAGCCATGCAAACTGGATTACACCGTAATACCATTAGCAAAGTTTACCGCCAGTTGGAAGAAGACGGATTTGTAGAAAGTTTAGCTGGGTCAGGAATTTATGTGCGTACTCAAGGTCATGAGGGCGGCAGTAGGGTGCAATCCTCTATGGTCAAAAAACAGACCGAAGATGCATATAAACTGGTGCAAAAGGCACTGGATGAGATGCTGGCTCAAGGTTATTCCCTGAATCAAGCGCGAGAGCTATTTTTAGGTGAAATTGATTGGCGCTTACGCTGTAGCGCTCAAGTGCTGGTTGCAGTTCCCTCTCATGACATGGGTGCTGGTGAATTGATGGTATATGAGTTGGAACTATCCCTCAATATCCCTGTACAGTTGGTAGCGATGGAAGAATTAACAGCCGTACTGGATAAAACTAATTCGGCAACAGTGGTGACAAGCCGTTATTTTATCAGTGATGTGGAAGCGATCGCTGCGCCGAAATCTGTACGTGTAATTCCTCTGGATATCTACGACTACACCAAAGAATTAGAACTGCTGAAAACCCTGCCAAAGCAAAATTGTGTCGGCATAGTTAGTCTGAGCTCAGGAATTGCCCGCGCCGCAGAAGTGATTCTTCACGGTTTACGAGGAGATGAACTATTGATCATGACTTCACAACCAAAAGATGCCTACAAACTGCAAGCAATTGTCAAGCGGGCAGAAATAATTATCAGCGATCAAGCCAGTTTTGCTAGTGTACACGCAGCAGTACAAGCATCACTAGAAGACATTATTCGTCCACCTAAACTGATTAAGGTAGAAAATTATATTGGGGCTAAGTCAATTAATTTGTTAAAACGTGAACTGGGTTTGGGTTAGGAATTTCCAAAAATTAATTTACTGGACTGTTAATGCCTTTCACTGTCAGCCCTAAAGGAGAAGCATTCGGATATTATAAATTAATCTTAGAACGCCCATTAGGAGTCTAAAAACTCTAAAAAGCCTATTTAATAAACTTTTTGAATTTTGAATTTTGAATTTTGAATTCGGATAGGGCGGGATTGTCCCGCCACTACTATTAACCAAAATGTTGAATAATTGCGTCGGCAAATTCCGAACATTTTAATGGTGCTACTGGTGGTTCTAGTAACCGGGCTAAATCATAGGTAACTTGACTGTTAGCGATCGCCTCCCCTAAACCTTGCTTAACCAAGTCTGCCGCTTCTTGCCAACCCATAAATTCCAGCATCATCACACCAGAAAGAATGACAGAACCGGGATTAATGCGATCTAAGCCGGCGTGTTTGGGTGCAGTCCCGTGGGTAGCTTCAAATATGGCACAGATATCGCCTATATTTGCCCCTGGCCCCATTCCTAAACCGCCGACAATGGCCGCAGCAGCATCAGACAAGTAATCGCCGTTTAAATTCATTGTAGCGAGAATCGAATACTCATCCGGTCTAGTTTGGATTTGTTGGAAAATACTATCAGCAATCCGGTCATTGACCATAATTTTGTCTTTCCATTGACCGTTACCGTGGGTTTCCCAAATTGTGTTAATCACGGTTTCGACTTCCTGAACAATTTGCGCTTGTTTTTCTGGTGTCAGGGAATCATAACCTGGGTCTACCTCACGGGCGTTATCTTCGGCGGAAATATCAGGATTTTTGTCTTTATTACTTAAAATCCAAGATTCTCGTTCAGTCACACATTGACTCCGAAATTCACTAGTAACTAGTTCATAACCCCAATCACGGAAAGCACCTTCGGTGTACTTCATAATATTGCCCTTATGCACCAGTGTTACCTGTTGCTTGTCTTTAGGCAATAACAAAGCGTGTTTCATCGCCCGACGGACTAAACGCTGAGAACCAGTTTTGCTGATGGGTTTGATGCCAATACCAGCATCGAGGGGAATTTGCTTTTTACCGTGTTCTGGGGTAGCGGGGATGAGTTCTTCGTTGAGAAGTTTAATTAAGCGATCGCCTATTTCACTTCCTTGCTTCCACTCAATTCCCAAATAAATATCTTCCGTATTTTCCCGATAAACAATCACATCGAGTTTTTCTGGATTTTTGTGGGGCGATGGTGTCCCTGCATAATAACGGCAAGGACGCACACAGGCATATAAATCAAAAATTTGCCGTAGCGCTACGTTTAAAGAACGAATTCCACCACCTACGGGGGTAGTCAAAGGCCCTTTAATCGCGATACCATACTCTTTGATTGCAGTTAATGTATCTTGAGGTAAATACTGATAAGTACCGTATAATTCACAAGCTTCATCACCAGCATAAACCTTAAACCAACTAATTTGCCGTTTTCCCTTGTATGCCTTGGCTACTGCCGCATCTAGCACTTTTTGGGTAGCAGGCCAAATATCTATACCTGTGCCATCGCCCCGAATAAAAGGGATAATTGGATTATCAGGCACAATCGGCTCACCATTTTTAAAGGTGATTTTTGTTCCAGTTGTGGGGGGGTTAATCTTGTCGTACATACTTCAAACATTCCTGAACGATACGCCACCCGCCAAAAAATTTTGCTTTGACAGGCTGGCTAATTTTACTGTGTCTTTTGTTCACCAAATCACGAGGCGCAGATTTTCCCCTCATTTCCCTTATATAGTCTTTGGGGTGAACGAAGCTACGGTGTACACACAATTGATTGCATCGCCCCTTAAACCCCAATTATGGGGGATTTAGAGGGCAAAACCGTCTCAAACGCAGACAGACAGGACTGGTGTGTATACGGTAGGGTAAACGAAGAGGCAGAGGGAAATGAACCCTTTTTTCATTGATTTTTCTTGAAGCTATGGGATTGAGTCACAGCTTAAAGAAGAAGCCATAGCCATTGCGATTTTGTCCGATTGCCTCCAGTACTGCGCGTAGTGCAATCAAAAATAGTAAACTACTTTTCGCTACTAGTGCTTCACCTTAGAGAACACCCGATAGCCAAACGCTTTTTCACTGAACGCTAACAGATTAATGGCATGACAGACCCAATGATTTTATCAGGCACTGCTGACATCGACTCGCTCCGACAATCGTTAATTGCTGGGTCTTTTCAAGTCCAACAACAAATCATCCCACAGTTGGCTAACTTGGGTAATGAGGGATTAGATGTGTTGATGGAATTTTTACAAAAACGACTTGAACACCCAGCGACTTGGATCGATGGTAAAGCTTACCAAGTCCTCTATAACTCTGATGCACCTCAAGTTAAAGAATTTCTGCTTTCGTGTTTTCCTGAAGGAATTGTACCTCTAAAATCAGAGTGTGGAATTGATTACAATCCTTTGCAACAACTACTCGCTGTCCAGGACTTCCAAGCAGCGGATCTTGTGAGTATCCAAAAAATGTGTGAACTTGCAGGGCCGACGGCTGTGCAAAGAAAATGGTTGTATTTTACGGAGGTGGAAAATGCCCCCATTGTTGATTTGCAAACTATTAACAATCTCTGGTTAGTCCACTCAGAAGGCAAATTTGGTTTTTCGGTACAGCGAGAAATTTGGTTGAGTTTAGGCAAAAACTGGGAAAGTTTATGGCCGAAAATTGGCTGGAAAAGCGGTAATAACTGGACGCGTTACCCAAATCAGTTTACTTGGGATTTAAGCGCCCCTAAAGGTCATTTACCCCTGTCTAATCAACTGCGGGGGGTACGGGTGATGGCGGCGTTATTGTCTCACCCCGCTTGGTCGAAAAGTAGCAAAATATGAAAGAAGTGTTGAAATGATAGTCTGAAAGGAATTGACTGGATTTGATCCGCAGGAATTCAACATTAAAATTTTCAATCGGCTTATGGCAAAAGTTCATTTAGAAGACATTAAACGTAGATTCAACAACGTCACTGCTATTGAGGATATTACCTTTGAGATTCCCGATGGAGAGTTTTGGGTGCTAGTGGGGCCTTCTGGTTGTGGTAAGTCTACAATTTTACGGACGATCGCGGGTTTAGAATCTGCTACATCTGGTAATTTATTTATTGGCGATCGCTTGGTCAATAATATCCCCGCTAGACAAAGGGATATAGCGATGGTATTTCAGAACTACGCCTTGTATCCCCACATGACGGTGGCGGAAAATATCGCCTTTGGTTTAAAAATGCGGAAGGTTGACCCCAAAATTATTCAAGAACGAGTGGTAAATGTGGCGCGATCGCTTTCTCTCGAACATCTACTAGACCGCAAACCCAAACAACTTTCTGGGGGACAACAGCAACGAGTAGCATTAGGACGCGCGATCGCCCGTGAACCACAAGTATTTTTACTGGATGAACCTTTGTCTAATTTAGATGCCCAGTTGCGAGATGATACTAGAGCAGAATTGAAACAGTTACATCAAGAATTAGGTATTACTACGATCTATGTCACCCACGATCAAGTCGAAGCGATGACTTTGGCTGATAAAATTGTGGTGCTAGATCGGGGTAGGATTCAACAAATTGGTGATCCTCAAAGTATTTATGCCCTTCCCGCTAATCTAATGGTGGCAACTTTTTTGGGTAATCCACCCATGAATATTTTGCCAGCTGTCTATAAAAATGATGTTTTTGATGTGAGTGGACAGTCTTTAGCGGTTCCACCAGTTGTGAGGGAAAAGGTTGAATTACGCCAGGGTCAAAGTTTTGATTTGGGGATTCGTCCTGAACATATTAATATTAACGTTGACTCTGCCCTCAATAATGAGCCATTAGAACCATTATTTGTGGAAGTTAAGTTAGTAGAACCTTTGGGAAGAGAAACCTTGATTCGGGCGAGTGTACCGGGTTCAATGGCGGTGTTAAATATTCAGACGGCTGCTGATATTCGTCCCCGTCCAGGCGATCGCTTGTCTTTGCAACTTGATTTAGATCAGTTGTTTGTGTTTGACACTGCAACTGGTGAAAGAATCTCACCAGAATGAACGCCTAGCTGTAAAATTTAGCTGGAAGGCACAAGTTTAAATCCTGTTGTATTCAGGATTTCTTTGTCGCCTTGCTTGACTATGAGGGTAGAGGGACCATTCCCGTCTTCTGTAATCACTTGTGACCAAATATATCGATAGTCTCCATTCACCCAAGCCATCACACATTCACCACGCCGACAGCTAACTTTACCACCTGTTAAGTTGATACATTTGCCTTGAGCATCACATCCTTTATAACTCACATTTCCGGTATTGTTTACCCCTGACCAAGAGTCGCTATTACTAATTGTGACAGTCCATTTACCATTACTAAAGGTTGATGAGTTACTGGCTTGGGGTTTAGTTGGGGTTTTTTCTGTCAAAATTTCCATTTGAGAAATTATCGATTCTTCACGGCTTTTACCGCACGGTTCAATACTTTCGCAATCATTGAGTGATGCAATTTCATAAGATAGGCGGACTTTCTGATTTAAATATTTTTCTGATTCTGCACAAATTTCAAAAGATGCACTTATATTATGTTCTTTTCCCTGTTCATCTACTATGGTGGCGTAACAGATAATATCACCAGTCACTAATTCTTTAACTGTACCAACTTTTAGTTGCCCGTTAGCAATTGGTTGAGTGGGATTATTAGCTTGATTATTGCTGGACTTTCTATTTACTGTTGTCGTTGTTTGTGGTGTGCTTCTATTATCTACCTGGGAAGCTGTAGTTTCATTAGCAGTTGTTGTTGCAGTCTCTGCTTTAGGTTCCCTCTGAGTTGTTTCAGCAGTATTATTTGTAGTTTCATTTACAGTATCAGTGGGCGAACTACCACAACTTGTAATTAAGATTGAGGAAACAATTAAGGCAATTGTGGGGATTAACTTGTTCATATATTAGGAATCCGGTATAGTTTCTGTCGCTGGTGTGGTGTAGCAATATTTACTCGTAGACGTAGGGAACAGGGAAGAAGGAGTTTTGTTAAAAATTCAAATAAGAGTCCTATATTTAGAAAACTTTCAATATTACTCGTTATATTTCTGATATAAACCAACTACAGCCTTTATGTCCATAATTTCGCACTGAACAGGTCAAAAATTAACAATTTCCTAACCTCCTTGGTGATTGCTGTCATCATAAAACTTTATTTATTGTACAGACGCGATAAATCGCGTCTTGTGTACAAACTAGATTTCTTGCGTTTCAGCACTACTCAATGGCTGGGACTGAGATTTTGCTAAATCACTAGGAACGAATGCCCCATTTTCGGTAATTATGGCTGTAATTAACTCAGCCGGAGTAACATCAAATGCCGGATTGTAGAAATCCACACCCGTCGGTGTAAGCATCGTTTTGCCTACTTGGTAAATTTCCTCTGGGTTACGTTCCTCAATTGGAATCTGACTACCATCAGCTAGGGTAAAATCGACGGTAGAAAAAGGAGCTGCAACAAAGAAAGGGATATGATGGGCTTTAGCTGCGATCGCTACACTATAAGTCCCGATTTTATTCGCAGTATCACCATTAGCAGCAATCCGGTCAGCACCCACAACTACAGCATGAATTAAACCTTGTTTCATACAATGGGCAGCCATACTATCAGTAATTACCGTCACGGGAATACCTTCTTGAACACATTCCCAAGCCGTAAGTTTTGCCCCCTGTAACCGTGGACGAGTTTCATCAGCAAATACACGTTCTAAACGTCCTTCTCTCCAAGCCGAACGGACAACACCCAATGCCGTACCATAACCAGCAGTAGCCAAAGCCCCAGCATTGCAGTGAGTCAAAATCGTCAGCTTTTCAGGAGTGCTAGGTAATGCTGTCAAACCATGATCACCAATCGCCTGACAGGTTTGTAAATCTTCAGCATTAATCGTTTGGGCTGTTTGCAAAAGCTTATGTTTAATTTCTGCCACAGTTCCCAGACTTTCGTAAGCAGTTTTCATCATCCGGCTAATAGCCCAAAATAAATTAACTGCTGTGGGACGAGTAGAACGCAACAACTCAGCCACCTTTTCTAAGCGTTCTAAAAACTCATGGTGATTTTCCGTCTCAATTTCCCGCGCCCCCAGATACATCCCATAAGCAGCAGCCACACCAATAGCTGGCGCACCTCGGACAATCATAGTTTTAATCGCCCGTGCCATATCCTCACTACGGTGAATCTGCACAAAAGTATACTCATTAGGTAAGCGAGTTTGATCAATCAAAGAAACCGAATCATTTTGCCAAATAACAGGGTAAAGCATAAAAAACCGGGTAAATAACTCAACTCTTACTCCCTGCGCCTCTGCGTGAGACTACTGTGGAAAATACGCTATAATCATCGCCACTTCAGGATGACTACGAGCGATCGCCTCTGGTGCATGACCCAGAAGTGAGAATAACTGAGTTTTTTGTTCAACAGTACCATTTAACACCAGCAGATCGTTAGTTTTCAGTAACCGTGAAACTTGCCGCACAAAATTGCCTCGCACCTTGAGAATTGGTGTATCTGGCGGTAGTTCAATATCAGTAAGTTCTACAGTTGCACCTCTGACTGCTACAACGTGTAACAATTGTAGAGTGGCTTTGAGTTCTGTCGCTAGACTTTTAGCTAATTGGATACTTTGCTTAAAAGAACTGGCGTAAGTCTGTTGAGTGGTGAAAGCGAGAAAAACTCGCCCTGTATGTTCAATTGGTAACGGAAACCGACTGACTAAAACTGGTACAGAACTGCGATTCACAATTTTATCAATCACACCGCCAAATAAATTTTCCTGGTAAGTGGAGTAACCCTTCCAACCACAAACAATCACACTAGCTTGTCTTTCCTCAGCTACACGGGCAATACCCTTATCAATTGATTCATCAATGCGACCAATGGGCGTAACATTGGTAACAGCAGCATGGGCAATCATTTCGGCAGTTGATAATAATTGGTTTTGCCTAGATTTATCCTCTGGGGAAATAGCAGAATTTTGCTCTAGTAAAATGTGGAGGGGTAGTAGAGTTCCTTTAGCGGATTTTGCTAAGAGAATTGCCAATTGTAGGAGATTATCTTCAGTTCTGGGGTTAGCAACTGGGACTAAAACGCGATCGCCTATTTTTCCTGTATTCGGGTTTTGAGTCGTGACTTCTCCGGGCTTGATTTTTTGTCCCCATTGCGCTGTCACCCAAGGAGAAGCAACACAGGTAAATAAAATCATGGCAATAGTACCATTTACAGTCAATTGGTCAACCAACTCAATATTAAAAGCAACAGTAATCGCCGCCAAAGTAGAAGCAGCTTGAGCTACCGATAGCCCAAACATCACCATAATATTGTCAAAATTGAATCCAAATAACTTACCTGCACCCCAAGCCGGAATAAACTTGGCAGCAATAGCAACAGTCACCATCACACCTGATACTACCAGCGCTCGTGGTTCTTGAAACAGAATGCGGGGATTGACCAACATCCCTACAGAAATCAGGAAAAATGGCACAAACAGCGTATTACCGATAAATTGAATCCGATTCATTAACGGGCTAAGTTGCGGTATCAGTTGGGTAATAGCAACTCCAGCTAAAAAAGCCCCAATAATTGGCTCGATTTGGATTAATTGTGCAGCGTAGGAAACCACAAACAAAGTCGCTAAAACAAAGGTAAACTCTGCCCCTTCGTCGTGTCCAAAGCGCTGAAAAAACCAACGTCCCAGACGAGGTAATCCCCACAGAATCAGGAAGGTATAAATAATCAGTGAGGGAATCAGAAATAGCCAAAACTGTAAAGTTAAATTACCTTCTTGCGCTCTCACCACCACTGCTAACACTAAAAGCGCCAAAATATTGGTGATTAATGTTCCTCCCAGAGTGGTAGTCATCACTTGCGATCGCATGATACCCAGTTTGCTGGCTACAGGTAATGCTAGTAGGGTATGAGAAGCAAAACAAGATGCAACCAAAACAGCCGGCAATAAATCGTAGCCAATCACCATCATCGCTCCCGTACCCAATGCCATAGGTACACAAAAAGTCGCCAGTCCAAAGATAACCGCCTTATCAGCGTTATATTTCATGTCATCCAGACTAGTTTCCAATCCCGCCATGAACATGAGAAATAATAAACCGACTGTACCTAGTAGGATAATTGTGTTATCTCTTGCCAACAATCCCAGCCCATTTGGCCCAACTACGACCCCAGCCAAAATTAATCCCACAATGCCAGGTAGCCGAATTTTCTCAAATAGCAGGGGAGCAATCAGCATAATCCCCAAAATCATCAAAAACACCGGTACAGGGTCTTTAATGGGTGTTGATATGAGGGTAGTCATTAATAAATCATTCATATACTGCCCTTGGGTTGCGATCTCATACTATACTTAGCTGCACTGACTTAAATATTAGTACCTTCTCAAAACTGAAATCACATTGATCATGCTTTAAATTAAGTGTATTTTCCCTGGGAATTAGGAGTTGGCGACTATTGACTGGGTACAAATTATTATCTAGTAGGGTATCAAAATTAAAATATTACTTTAATCTCAGATGAGATGTAAAGTTGTCATAAAGTAATGAAGATTATTTTTTCAGTAAATTAACTCTGATAGTTATGGGATCAAAATTAATAGAATGAACATACTAAGTAAGTTGGCAAGAATAAACCTAACTATGTTAATAAATGTAAAACATTGCGCCTTAGCCCTTAACTCAAAACTAAATTCCTAACTACAAACCGTTAATTATTGGCGACGACTGACTTAAATAAAGTAGTATTTGTCTATGAAATTTTACTCTCAATCCTTGGCATTTTTAACTTATTCTTGGGGATTACTAACAATTAGTTTTGCTATTTCCCAGCCGGCTCAAGCATCAATTGTTTGTGAACCAGGAACAATTATTAATCATGCCAACAACTCATTAGCAGCTTGTATCCTTGGTCAAGATATGACCGTGCAGTTGTCTAGTTCTAGTACAGGTACATCTAATTTTCCTTGCCGAGCAAAAAATTATATATTTTTTGACGATAAAGGACAATTTAAAAGTTGCAAGCTATCACAAGATATAGACATTAGAGAGGCCAACTCTGTGAAAAAATGTTTAGAAAATTATAAAGTCGATGTGTCAGTTTTGAAGAATGGCATTTTATCCATTAATTGTAGTCCTTATTAATTTGAACAACTAAATATCGACCGAACTCAAATATGTAAATTCCAGAATCATTGTAGTGGAATGACAAGCCTAAAATAGTACATTAAATATAGGTTTGGTTAAGCGCTGCACAACCCAAAGCTGCATTTTCAGCTTGCCATGCCACTACTGTTAGCTCAGTTTATACTAAGTACTCCTGTACAGGTGGTTTACGAAGGATTTCAAAGCACCACAAACTGACTGCTTAAATCCGCCCCTACTCACTTAGCACTCAGCACTCAGCACTTGACTAGATGTTTGTTTTTGAAAGAAAGCAGTCATGACTGTTTCAGCTATTTGACGACTAGTTAAACCTAATTCCGCCTTAGATTCATCCGGTGTCGCATGGTCTACCAACTCATCTGGTACACCAATCCGCTTAATAGGAACCACAACATCAGCATCTAGTAATGCTTCAGCCACAGCCGAACCAAAACCACCCATAACACAGCCTTCTTCCAAAGTCACAACCCGGCCGATTTGCTTCGCCAAAGGCAAAATTAATTCTGTATCCAAAGGCTTGACGAAACGGGCATTAATCACAGTTGCCTCAATGCCATGTTCGCTGAGAATTTCCGCAACCTGCATACTGGGATATACCATAGTCCCATAACCGATGATTAATACATCATCACCGTTACGGAGAATTTCTCCCTTACCAATTTCTAAAGGTTCCCAGCCTTCTTCCATCAGAGGAACACCGTAGCCGTTACCACGGGGATAGCGCATGGCAATTGGTCCACTGGTATGGTTAACGCCAGTTACTACCATGCGTTGCAGTTCGGCTTCGTCTTTGGGTGCCATCATCACCATATTGGGAATACAGCGCAGATAAGCGATGTCATACATACCTTGGTGTGTGGGACCATCAGCGCCCACAATTCCCGCCCTGTCTAAACAGAAGAACACCGGCAGGTTTTGAATACAAACATCATGAATTATCTGGTCGTAAGCCCGTTGTAAGAAAGTGGAGTAAATAGCCGCTACAGGGCGCATTCCTTCACTCGCCATCGCCGCAGCTAGGGTGACAGCGTGTTGTTCAGCTATACCGACATCAATATATTGATTGGGTAGTTTAGCTTGGAGTTTATCTAAACCTGTTCCCGTGGCCATTGCGGCGGTAATGCCCACAATTTTGGGGTTTTGTTCGGCAAGTTTGACTAAAGTGTGGGAAAAAACTTTGGCGTAAGCTGGGGGTTTGGGCTTACTCGAAGGAATCGCTTTACCTGTGGTCAGGTTAAATGGACTTTGGGCATGGTAGCCTACTTGGTCTAGTTCGGCGATTTCGTAGCCTTTACCTTTGACTGTAATCACATGAACCAAAACTGGCCCTGTCATTTCATGTGCTTGCTTGAATGTAGCAATTAATTCTTCTAAATTATGCCCATCCACTGGGCCAATGTAAGTAAAACCTAGTTCTTCAAAGACTGCGCCGACCTTGGGAACCGCTAAACGCTTCATTCCTTCTTTGATGCGTCCTAGTTCGGGAGACAAAGACTCACCAACAAAGGGAATTTGCTTAAACTGTTCTTCAAAATTATCTTTGATAAACTGCACTGGTGCGCTGAGGCGCATTTTATTCAGGTAGCGGGGAATTGCGCCGACGTTGGGAGAGATAGACATCTCGTTGTCGTTGAGAACTACCAGCAGTTTTGTTTTAGGTAAGTGTCCGGCATGGTTGATGGCTTCTAATGCCATACCACCAGTTAAAGCACCATCACCAATTACAGCTACTGATTTAAATTTTTCCCCTTTCAATTCTCCCGCTAAAGCCATACCCAAGGCTGCAGAAATACTAGTAGAAGCGTGTCCAGCACCAAAGTGATCGAATTTGCTTTCACACCGTTTAAGATAACCAGCAACGCCGTCTTTCTGTCTGAGGGTATGAAAGTCGTTGTAGCGTCCTGTTAGCAGTTTGTGGGGATAAGCTTGATGTCCCACATCCCAAATGACTTTATCCCGATCCAAATCCAGTGTCTGGTAAAGTCCTAGTGTTAACTCTACAACTCCCAAACCAGGTCCGAGATGTCCCCCACTTGTGGCTACTGTTTGTAGGTGCTTGTCTCGAATCTGACGGGCGATTTGTTGCAATTGTCGGATTGACAAACCATGCAACTGGTTAGGATGGGTGATTTCACTCAGATGCATATTATAGTGTGTTCCTCTCTAAACTCTACTTCTAACATTCTTTGATTTTCCCACGGTGGGGATGTCTCTAGAATTATTTAGTCATTAGTCATTGGTCATTAGTCATTGGGAAGTTACCGTCTTCTCCCCCCTGCTCCCTGCTCCCTGCTCCCCTGCCTCTTCCCCCCGCACCCTTACAATAATGATTCGGGGCTACGGGTGACACCAGGAACTATTGGCATTTCTGGTTGTGGCTGCTGTCTTTGTAGATATTGACTCAATAAATAAGCCATGTCTCCACGGGTCATTGGCCGTAATGGGGAAATATTATTTTGGGCATCTGTGTTAATAAATCCTTCGGCAACTACTGTGGCGATCGCTCTTCTAGCCCATACTGGAATTAATGCTGCATCTGGATGTGGCTGAAGTAGTTCCTTTACGGTGTCATCACCAAATTGAAATACACCATACGCTTGGGCAAAAATCGCTAAACCTTCTGCCCTGGTCACTCTTTGATTAGGAAAGAATAAATTGCCTCGATATCCTTTCATAATATCAGTTTTAAGCACTGCCTGAATATCATTAAATGCCCAATGGGAACGGGGAACATCTGGCACAATTATCGATTCTTGTTGTTTAACAGCTTCTCGTTGATCAAGTTTAAATGCTTTCACCAAAATTGCAGCCAATTCTGCTCGACTAATCATCCTTTCTGGATAAAAGTTTCCATCAGGTGCATTCGTCATCAACTTAGCTGTAATTACTTGTTGAATGGCTTCAGATGGCAATTTTTCACTAGATTCTAACGCTCTAGCAACACCTAATGGCAGGGTTTGCAGTAGCAATACTAAGGAAAAAGTACCTAGCAATCTTCGCATATTAATCATGATTTTTTTTGGCTACTCTGCATCTATAAACAACTCAGAGAATCACTTTTACGGGTGATGCTCAAAATATTGACTTGGGCTGATTGACGTGCTTTCGCTTGACAAAGTTGCCAGTTTTAGGTGTGTGAGTACATTGACGGTTTTTGGTTAATAAATCATGGCTGATTAATTATGTGAGTGGGCAATTTCTGCTTTAATCTAACTGGCTGTTTTTCTATTTAGTCTGCATAATCTATACTAACTAACTTTATTGGTATATTGCAGATTATTCGTGTTCAAATTAAATCTCAAATTTTTCTAATTTCAAATATCAAGTTATTTTTATAGTCACAAGAGAATAAACCCTAACAGTAGAGCAGTCAGAATTTATCACTAAAGATGCTCGATTGAAATCAGGTAATCATTATAACGAGATTTCAAATAATTTTACGTGGTATTAAATTAGATAAATATTATAACCTAACTGCTTTTACGCGGTTGTATAGTTCGTCAATCAGGTATTTTGCAGAAATCATGAGAAATTGTGGGTGAGTGAATTAGGAATTGCCGAGGATGTAGTATAGTCGGCCGTGATAGAGCATTTAGTCAATATTTCAGGAGTTTTGGGATGAGCGCAACAGCAGACCCAGTAAAGTTGATGAAGCAAGAAGTTGGCAAAGCAGCTGCCGCCCTGGTAAAATCAGGTTCGATTGTTGGTTTAGGTACAGGCTCAACGACAGCTTATACAATTCAGTTTTTAGGCGATCGCATTAAATCTGGTGAACTTAAAGATATTGTGGGTATCCCTACCTCTTTTCAGTCAGAAGTGCTGGCTAAAGAATACGGTGTACCTCTGACCACCTTAGATGCTGTTGACCACATTGATATTGCCATTGATGGGGCTGATGAAGTTGACCCCCAGAAAAATTTAATTAAAGGCGGCGGTGCAGCACATACCCGCGAAAAAGTAGTAGATTACTTGGCAGAGCAATTTATCGTTGTGGTTGACAGTGGTAAGTTAGTCGAGCGTTTGGGTTCTACTTTTGCTGTACCTGTAGAAGTCATACCTATGGCCATTACCCCTGTTACCAATGCCATCAAAAAACTCGGTGGTAAACCGGAACTCCGCATGGGTGTTAAAAAAGCCGGGCCAGTTATTACCGACCAAGGTAACATGGTGTTAGATGTCAGATTTGATTCTATTGACGACCCTGTTGCCTTAGAAAAAACATTGAATAATATTCCTGGTGTCTTGGAAAATGGCATCTTTGTTAATTGTGCAGATGTAGTTCTAGTGGGCGAAGTTAAAGACGGTCAGCCTTTAGTCCGTCAGCTGTAACACCACAGAACTCTCCCGTTATATTTGCCGACTTAACGGGAGATTCTCTAACATCAGTCATTTGAGGACTAAAGTCCTCACTACTAACTTTTATAGAACTTACACTAAAACTCTCTTATATTTGGTGTCCTTTATCTCTTTTGCACATTTGAGGACTAAAGTCCTCACTACTAACTTTTATAGAACTTACACCAAAACTCTCTTATATTTAGTGTCCTTTATCTCTTTTGCACATTTGAGGACTAAAGTCCTCACTACTAGCTTTTATAGAACTTACACCAGAACTCTCTTAATTTAGTGTCCTTTATCTCTTTTGCAGTATGCACTACACGTACAGCCTACGTCATAATACGTAAAGGCTGGAGCGAGACATTGTTTGATAAAATTAGGAAATGATAAAATCCCTCTCTTCCGTAATTCCTGCTTGCACTTGGAGTCGTCCCATCGGTTTAGGCTGGGACAAGCCCTATACTGTTCGCTATGCTAGTAATATTGATGATGGCCCTTGGCACGGGATGCCTTTAGGGGGCTTTGGCGCGGGTTGTATCGGTCGTTCTTCACGAGGAGATTTTAATCTATGGCACATTGACGGTGGTGAACATACGTTTCAAAATATCCCCGCTTGTCAATTTAGTGTATTTGAATCTGATGGGACATCTGCTCAAGCTTATGCTTTGGCTACAGAACCACCGGAAAATAATAGTCTCGCAGCTTGGAAATGGTATCCAGCATCTACGGCTACACAGTCAACAGGAACTTATCACGCTTTATATCCCCGGAGTTGGTTTGTCTACGAAAATGTGTTTCAAGCCCAGTTAACTTGTGAGCAGTTTTCACCAATTTGGGCAGAAAATTATCAAGAATCTAGTTATCCTGTAGCGGTGTTTAACTGGAATGCTCATAACCCCACAAATGCACCGATTACGCTGAGTATTATGCTAACTTGGCAAAATATGGTGGGTTGGTTTACTAATGCGCTCAAGTCTCCAGAAGTACGGATACGGGATGATGGTAGTCCGGTTTATGAATATCAGCCCCGTTTAGGCGATAGTCAAGATAATTACAATTTAATCACAGAAAATCCAGAATACTTTAGTTGTTTTTGTAGCCGGGTTGTTGATGATGAGTCAGTAGTAGAAGGCGATGGTAGTTGGTGTATTGCAACTATCAAACATCCTCAAGTAGAAGTATTTTATCATACTCGCTGGAATCCTGCGGGAACGGGGGCAGATATATGGCAAAGCTTTGCTGCTGATGGTTCTTTGCCTAATTATCAAGATGCTACTCCTGTGTCAGAAAATATACAAATTGGGGCAGCGATCGCTCTCCGTTTCACTCTCCAACCAGGGGAAACTTTAGCCATTCCTTTTGTCCTATCTTGGGACTTTCCGGTAACAGAATTTGCCGTCGGAATTAATTATTACCGCAGATATACAGACTTTTTTGGGCGTGGTGGTCGTTATGCTTGGGCGATCGCTTCTACGGCTCTGACAGAATACAAAGCATGGTATCAAAAAGTACAGGCATGGCAACAACCGATTATTGACCGAGAAGATTTACCCGACTGGTTTAAAATGGCTTTATTTAATGAGCTATATGACTTAACTAGTGGTGGAACTCTTTGGAGTGCAGCCTCAAAACTTGATCCCATTGGTCAATTTGCCGTCCTAGAATGCTTAGATTATCGTTGGTACGAAAGTCTCGATGTGCGTCTGTATGGTTCCTTTGGTTTACTACACTTATTTCCCGAACTGGAAAAATCGGTGATGCGGGCATTTGCTAGGGCAATTCCCCATAGTGATAATCATCAGCGTGTAATTGGATACTACTACACCATTGGGGCAGAGACAACCACCGCAGCCCGAAAAGTCCCAGGTGCAACACCTCACGATTTAGGCGCACCAAATGAACACGTTTGGGAAAAAACAAATTATACCTGCTATCAAGACTGCAATTTGTGGAAGGATTTGGGTAGTGATTTTGTCTTGCAGGTATACCGAGATTTTCTGCTAACTGGTGCTGATGATGTGCAGTTTTTGGCAGATTGTTGGGCGGGAATTGTGCAAACTCTCGACTATCTGAAAACCTTTGATTTAGATGGTGATGGGATTCCTGAGAACTCTGGCGCACCTGACCAAACCTTTGATGATTGGCGATTGCAAGGTGTGAGTGCTTATTGTGGGGGATTGTGGTTGGCGGCTTTGGAGGCAGCGATCGCTATTAGTGATATTTTATTAACGAACCACAGAGGCACAGAGGACACAGAGGAGTTAGGAAACAGGTATCGGGTTTGGTTGGCGCAGTCGCTTCCTGTTTATCAAGAAAAGCTCTGGAATGGGCAATATTTCCGCTTGGATAGTGAAAGTGGTTCTGATGTGGTGATGGCGGATCAATTGTGTGGGCAATTTTATGCGCGGTTATTGGGATTGTCGGATATTGTACCAAGCGATCGCGCCTTATCTGCTTTGCAAACTGTTTATGATGCTTGCTTTGTTAAGTTCTGTAATGGTGAATTGGGGGCGGCTAATGGTGTGCGTCCTGATGGTTCACCAGAAAATCCCCATGCTACCCATCCTCTGGAAGTCTGGACAGGGATTAATTTTGGATTGGGGGCTTTTCTCGTCCAAATGGGGATGCAGGATGAAGCATGGCGATTAACAGGGGCTGTGGTGCAGCAAATTTACGACAATGGCTTACAATTCCGCACACCGGAAGCGATTACCGCCTCTGGGACTTTCCGTGCTAGTACCTATCTGCGGGCGATGGCAATTTGGGCGATTTATCTGGTTATCGATTCAACATCACATACCTCCCACACTTCCCTCTCTCATCTACCGGAAGTTTAAAGTAATTTCTAACTCTCCTGTCTCTTTTGAAGACTCCAGTTTGTCTGTGTAGACATAATGATTTAGGTAACAGCTACCAACCTAAAACCGTAACTAAAGATACATAAAACCCCATACAGATGTTTTATCATACAGCCTTTGATTGGCATTGTGTCCCTAGTCAAAAAACTACGTATCACCAATTTTTGGTTTTATTTTCCGGGTGCTTGATGAACCAAAAGAACATATAACTAGGGTTAAAAAAAGATTCCCCATACTGACAAAGTAAAACTGCTTTTTGCCAAAATACCAAGCTGACTAATTTTATTCACCCAAAGAATTAGTTGACTTTTGACTAAATATGATTTGACATCAGAATGCAGCAGCACCTGATGAAAAGTTTGGCATTCATTGCATTTTGGTTTTGTGAGTAAATTCTAATTTTGATAATTATTGTGTAAAAAAGCTAAAAAAAATGAAATTTCATAAATTAGTGCTTAATAATACCCTTACTTGTGTTTGTTTCATTCGTTGCGAGGGGGTTTAATACTTTTGACTTTCCCTCCTGGGGTGCGCTGCACTAACGTTCATCTTAATCATTCCGAGTTTAGGGAGATATGAAAAAAAATACTAGCAATCAACAATCTCCTACTCCAGCAGCATCTATTCTCCAACTTTTGCAGATAGTTGCAGGAGATACAAGTCTAGGAGCAGACTTTAGCCAAGCTTGGATGACGCGAGAGTTTCAACCAGGTGAGGATCTGAATGGAGATTCTGAAGATACCGGCAATTTCCTTTACGTAATCTGTCAGGGACAAGTGCGCCTGTGGGGTTTTGATGCAACTCTGGGGCGGGAAGTTTCTACACAATTACTATTAGCGGCGCAAACTTTTGGTGGAGAGCATTTATTTTGTGACCAAACTTTACCATATCGAGCGATCGCTGTTAGTGCTGGCTGTGTGGCGCAAATAGCTATTTCTGACCTCAAACAATGGTTGCACTGTATACCTAACCTCGAAAGTGACTTACAGTTGTTAACTTATCAGCAACAAGCACTGCTATTTTTTAATACATATATTCAGTGGCGATCGCTTACCAGTGCCACCCCGGAAGAATTACTATTTTACCTAATAGCCATAAAGATTACGGCTGGTTCATCCTTACTAGAAGCAACTCAGCCAGCACAGGGACGCTTCTGGTTAGCCGGGGGCAAAATTGACAATTCCCTACAGATAGGAGATAGCTGGCTATATCCTGATGTCAGATTTAATGATGGCATTGCTCAAACAGATTTATTAGTGTACTACCTCTCAATGGAAGATTGGGAATCGGTACAAGGTTTAGGGAAACTTTCCGCAGAAATCGCCCGTGAACAGTCTCAAACAAAACAAACTCATTCAGCCATCATCCAAATACCCCTTCCTGTTCCCCAAAGTATCGAACCGCCACAGAATGAACCAGAAGATATATCAGCAGTAGCAAAAATTGATGTTCCTAAATGGGACAACCAGCCAAAATTAATCACTAATTTAGGGACTAAATATCCGTTTATTCCACAACCCAATGCATCAGATAGCGGTGCAGCTTGCTTAACAATGATTAGTCAATATTGGGGTAAACGTTTAGGACTCTACACCCTGCGGAAGTTAGCGCAAGTAGACCGCATGGGTGCATCTTTTCATGGTTTAGCCGCCGCCGCCGATAACTTGGGATACGATGTGTTAGCAGTGCGGGCTAGTTGGGATAAATTAGATACTTATACAAATCCTTGGATCGCTGAGTGGCAAGAACTTCACTATGTTGTAGTTTGGCACATTAAAGGCGATCGCCTCTTGATTTCTGATCCAGCTATAGGTAAGCGGTGGCTATCATTGGCAGAATTTATCGAAAATTCTACAGGATACGTCTTACTTTTAAATCCTACTAAGCGATTTTATACCCTCAAGAGTAACAAAGTCTCTCTGAATCGTTATTGGGATCTATTGCGGCATTACCGCAAATTACTTGGTCAAATTATTATCGCCTCAATATTAGTGCAAGTAATTGGGCTGGCGACTCCCCTATTTACCCAGGTGGTAATTGACCAAGTAATGCCCCTGAAGGATTTTGATACCTTAAATATTTTCGTCATCAGTTTCCTGGGCTTAGGTCTTTGGCGCACTGTTTTAATTGCACAGCGTCAATACCTTTTGGAATATATTGCCAATCGTATCGACATTCACTTAATTGGTCGTTTCATTAACTATACGTTGCAGTTGCCGTTACAGTTTTTTGCATCCTATCAAGTCGAAGATATTATTAATCGTGTTCAGGAAAATAGCAAAATTCAACTGTCTCTGACTCGTCAAGCTGTTAGTGGCAGTATAGACACCTTAATGGTGGTGATTTATTTAGGGCTAATGGCTTATTACAGCTGGCAACTAACTCTTGTGGTGTTGCTATGGATGTTCTTGATGGTAATTATTAGTATAGTTTCCAGCCCCTTCCTCAA
>NZ_JAYGHH010000039.1:0-15514 GCF_034931045.1 Nodularia sp. UHCC 0506 | reverse complement strand
ATCCTCACAGAACATTTCTCAAGAACTAGTCGGACACAACTCTGCTATCAGAGAAATGATTGCTGGCATTGACACCATAAAAACCGCATCTGCCGAATATTCAGTACAGATACATTGGGAACAGCGTTTTCTGAATATGTTGAAAGTGCGGTTGCGTGGGCGGAAGCTGGCTAGTAACTTACAACTAATTAAGAGTGCAATTAATCATCTGGGTAGCACAGCTATTTTGTGGTTTGGGGTAAACCTGGTGATTAGTGAACAAATATCATTAGGTAAATTTGTCGCTTTTAATCTGCTGGCGAATAATATTGCGAGTGCAGTTTTGGCATTGGTGGAATTGTGGGATGATTTCCCAGAGGTACAGCATTCTGTAGAGAGATTAGAAGATGTTTTCGCCTGCCAACCAGAGGAAAACTTTCAAACACTCCTTCCAGCCATGCCTCCGATTCGGGGTGAAGTGCATTTTGATCATGTTTCCTTTCGTTACAACCCCGATAAAGATAGCGAAATTTTACAAAATATCTCTTTTCATGTGAAACCACAGCAAACTATTGGCATTATCGGTGAAAGTGGCTCTGGTAAAAGCACTTTAGTGAATTTGCTGGCTGGTTTATATCGTCCCGACACAGGACAGATTTTGATTGATGGACAAAATATTTCTCTGGTTTCGCCCCAATCGTTACGGAGTCAGTTGGGTTTTGTACCACAGGAGTGTTTTCTGTTTTCTGGAACCATCTTAGAAAATATCACCCTGTATAGTTCCGAGTGTAGTACAGAACAAGCGATCGCAGCGGCCCAACTAGCAGAGGCACACACCTTTATTGAAGCATTGCCTTTAGGGTATAACACCCCAGTAGGAGAAGCAGGTGTAACCCTTTCTGGTAGACAAAAACAAAAAATTGCGATCGCCCGCGCCTTGATTAAAAACCCAGCTATTTTAATTTTGGATGAAGCAACTAACGCCCTGGATGCTGAATCAGAAAGACGCTTTCAGCAAAACCTAGCCCAAAGAAGCGAACAAATTACCACCTTTATCATCTCTCACCGTTTATCTAGTGTGCGTCATGCCGACTGCATACTCGTCCTAGACAGAGGTATGCTGGTTGAACAAGGCACTCACCAGGAATTGATAGCAAAAGCTGGTCTTTATCACCACTTAGCCCAACGACAATTACAACTGTAATCACAAGACTAATGCCGCCGTAGAGTCAACAGTCAAAATTTAGATATTCGGGATATTTAAAAATTTATTTATAAGTTTACTAAATATTCCAACAAAGCATTCATAATTAAAAATTATTTTTGTACTCACTTGAAAACTGAGAGAAATGAATGCTAAATTCCAGTAACTTTACCAGATGCGTTTTAGCTATAAGCTGTCTATAGTAAGGTATTGTGGTTAGATAGAAGCAAAAAAATATAAATACTAACTAAAAAATATTTTCAACAACTAAGGCTCAACCAGATATTTTTGCTCTTTTGATATTATTTATATTGTTCTAATTCTCAGTTATTTATTAATCTATTTAAAATTACTTCTTTTAGTGTGCTGATCAATAAACAAGTCTCAAAAACACTTTAATCGAGGGGCTTGACCCCCCTAGTGATTAGTAAGTAAATAGCATAAAATAAACATATACGATTCATGAACAGGAATAAAAACAACGAGTAAATCTAATGAGATATTTCCTAAAACAAGAAATGACATTAATAGCAAACAGTAGTATAATTACTAAAACAGTATTCGGCATTCTCAAAAAAAATAGCTTTTTTTTGTAAGCATGAGATATTTCTTTTGCAGAAACCCTCTTAATTTGAGAGCCGCAAAAATATACAAAAATATTATCAGGGAAAACTTATTACATTCAGAGTTGATACATTCACAATGATCAAATCTGCATCTAAAATCCAATATACAAAGCAAAAAATAGACCTGTAATTTAAAACAGCTTATGGCAAAAATAGTCAGGTCAAATACAGTTGCAACCCCAAGGGATTATGGCAAATACTGGAAACTTCAGCATTTTTTGTCTGTACTTGTTAATTAAATTATTTTTGCCTCAATAATCTGCTGCATTCTCAACAATTAATTGCCAGTCAAGATTTACACCAAAATACAACTAACCTAGACTATTATCATCAAGGATGACTAACACTATGAATCAAAATATTTCTGGAATTAGTAGTAACTTCAACAAAGCAGTGAATCCTCAGCAATTTGATCAAATAGTAGAAGCGATTCTTGCCGGTAAGTATTCCTGGGCGTGTGTTTTAATGCTACGCATAGTTGGTTATAATCCTTTACATTACATTCCCTATCGTACTTATAATCGATTGCTGAAAGATAATACTCAAGTTAACAGAACGCAGCAACAACATAGTCAAAATATGAAAGCTGCTCAACCATCAATGAATCACAGGTCTAATAACAATACTTCAACCAGTTGTTTGAACAAAATTAAAGACTTTGCTTATCTTGAAGTAGCAGGAAAGCCAACAAATGAAATTCGTGGCAGTAGTGTAGATAATTAGTTGACCCATTAAATATTAATTATCAACGGCTCTATTCCTCACACCAGGGATAGAGTCAAAATTTTTATAACCTGCTATGCCTTTTCTTAGAAATAACTTGATGCACACAATTAACCCTAGTTGATAACGGAAAGATTGGTGAATAAAATCTGCCAAAATGGCAAATATTACCAAGAAAAATATTATAAATTAGATATAAGCAATAAATAAGAGGAGAGTAATTAAAAAATTAGTTAAAAATATCAAATCAATACCCTACCCGGATTCATTAGTCCCTAACACCACAGGACGGAAATCAAAAATCTAATCTTTTCATTGACCTGCAATGATTGGTTTATTTACGCCATCCTGTACTAGTGACTGCTTAATCAATGAATATCTGATTATGATTCATATCTAACTGATTGCTTGTTGCTGAAGTAATCAGTATCTAAGGGAGTAAATAACTCCTAAACCGAAACTGACGATGAAGCGTTGTTATTGGTGGTTCTTTTTTCCAGGAAGTTTGAGCAAAAAAACTTAGAATAGCGTCTCCCCGCAATTTTAAATTTTCATGCTTGCTATTGAGTCTCTAGACGTAGAAAAACTGAATAGCGCTTCTTGACGGAATTTGGTGTTGTGTATGCCTAAAAAGGTGATATCTAACATCATAACCAGTAGTGAAAAAAGAAAGTAACGTTTCAATTGTAGTTGTGGCTGATAGATTTTATAGCTCTTACGCTTTTTTCCATATCATAATCCTCTTTCTCCCAAATAGGATTATTTCTGCTTGATAAGTTGATAAATTATACAGAAACTACTGGAAGCTAATTAATTCGAGCTTCCAGTTTTTTTATGTCCCTTGCTTTGTGTCTACATTTTATAATTTAATCTTGTCTTGCTAAAGATAGATGTAAACACATCATTGATTATTTATGTTGATTATTTGAGTGAAAATTATTGAATAACATTAAGTCTGTTTAATTAGTTGCCATTCACAATCATTGAATCCCACCCCCAACCCTCTCTATGGTATACACACAAATGATCGAATCGCCTTCTAACCCTCAATTATGGGGGAACAAGAATTTTCAAAGTCCCCCAAACTTAGGAAGCAAAATAGGCTCAAACGCACACAGGCAGAACTTGTGTGTACACGATAGCCGAAGTGCAGAGGGGCTACGATATACCTGATATGATTAGAAAACGCTATAAGTAAACTTTCATGCCTCAAGTTTATGTAAACGAAGGTTTCATAATTCTATAAATTTAATCCAGACAAAATTAATTATTAATTTTAAATAAAGATATAATCAATATTGAGTAAAGATTTAATCTTTTTTTATGAAAACCCTTGACTAGATGTAGGAAAATTTCTAAAAGGATAACAGTAGGTTAAGACAACCAAGTGAAAAGCTGTCACTTTTTTGTTGATTTTTTTTCAAGATAATTCTAAATTTATCGAAATCTGCTGATGAGATATTAGCTAGTTTTAAGCTAGTCTAGGAAGTAGATTTGTATTCATAACCTGACCTTAGCTGCCTCTAAGTTCCATTTTAGAATGGGACTCGTTTCAACCACATTTTTGGTAATCGAAACATCACCAGTTTAAATATTTTGAGGTTGACTTATAAACCTGTATTGCAAGAGTATGGCTACGCCACACAAGCTATCAGCATCATCCTCAAAATAGGAGTCACCAAAAGACTCCAATTCACTTCCCTATGAGCATCAAGCGAGATAACCAGTTGAAATTGTTACCAAGATCATACCAGAATTAAAAGGGAAGTTTGTCAAGTTATTGGGGTTAGCCAGTGAGTTATTTACTGGTTTTAGGTGTCTTACCAGAAATTGCTGTTTATTAGATTTAGACAACAGCTATGCTTGCTTCATATTTTGTCAGGTTTGCTTACTACTACTTACTGACTATTTATGACTACGCCACGCAATTTATCGCTCACACCACAAGAGCGCAGCTTTTAACTAAGAATGTGTTGACTGGGAAAAATAGAAAAATTCCGTGATGTATCGGCTGCTTTTTGATGATACGTTTCATTCTGGCATAGCCAATTAGCATGGTGAAATTTTGAGCAGAAAAAGCCAAAATAACACGGGTAAATGCCCTCAATCTCGTCACGATAGCAATAGCTCGGATAAAAACCACAAGGCTAATTCTATACACTTTTCATTGAATTGAAATGGTTGCTTTATTTACACCGTGCAGCACTAGAGTGAAAGTACCAAGCATTATACCCAGGTCAAGTAAATACTCAATTAGCTGGAAAAGACGAATGACTCTTACAGTTATGAAACCTGATTCCAAGGTTTGATGATAGCTGTAACAGATGAAATTACCCACATTTTCAGTACATGACAATTGGTAATAAATATGTCACAATCTCTTAGTCAAAGCGAAACCTTGGAAAATTACAATATCCAAAATTTTCAAGAAGGTAAATTTTTAACATCTTTTCAAAGGAAGGCTTTGCTGAAAAGTTTGCAAACTGACTTACAGCCTGAATATCGGCGGCGCATTGAAATTATGCTATTAGCCGATGTGGGTAAATCTCAAAGCCAAATCTGTGACATTATCGGTTGTTCTCAAGAAATGGCTCGCTATTGGATTGGTTTAGCCGAAGCGGGTTTAGCACACAAATGGAATGAGCGACCAATCGGTAGACCAAAAATTGTGAATGATCAATATCTGGCTCGCTTGAAAGAATTGGTCAGCCATAGCCCTCGTGATTATGGTTATGCGTTTACCTACTGGACAGCCCAATGGTTAAGTAAGCATTTAGCCAACGAATTTAACATTCAAATTAGCGATCGCCACATTAATCGCCTACTTAAACAAATGGGACTATCAACCAAACGAAAAAGTTCCAGCCCTCCAGAAACTGACCAAACCAAGGCTTGTCCTGAGCGAAGCCGAATGGATACTGGGATTACAATTTGCGATTTGCAATCTAACTCCGAGCCTAATTTTCATTGGTCATTAAATCTAATTCAGACCAATAAATAATTCTGTTTTGGAGGTCAAAAAATGGCATCAGCGTTTTCCCCGGAATACTTAGCGCAACAACTGATCCACAGATTGGGTGAGCCGCTATCAGAGCAAGAAATTGAAAGATGTTTAATTGGGGTGGAAATTGTCGAACCACCAGTAGCAAAGCAATTTTGGCAAGCAGCAAACGCACCGAATGGGATATATATTGTCCTGGGGGGTAAAGTCAGGCTTTTAGATAGCTCCAATAACTTAATTACCACCCTGACAACAGGCGCATCATTTGGTGAACTGACTTTATTTACAGAAGAAGAATTTAGCCCTTATGTGGCTAGAGCTTCTGTGAAGTTAAAACTGGCTTATTTTCCCCAAGCATCTTTACAAGAGGTAATCCGCAAACATCCGAGCATCCGCGATCGCCTCAAACAACGTGCCGAATTGTGGGATTTACTGTTATTATGTTGCCAAACGTCTCTAGTGCCTCACAATGGGTCTGTAGAAGAAATACTCAGAGCTTTGGCTTTATTTGAGTGCCACACTGTCGAAGGTGACTCACTCCCAGTCAATTTATTCCAAGACACCAAACTCTGGCTACTGCATCAGGGCGAACTACAGCATACAGATGGACGCACATTAACACCGGGAAACATCTACGTATATCCCCAGCAGGAAAATTGGCGAGCGACTCAACCCACCAAGGTTTATAGCCTGAAAAATGCTGATTGGCCACTGGTCTTAGAATACTGGCCGCAATTAGCCGAATTATCACAAGCACAGCAAGAAGTTGCAGAAGACACGCCTACACCAGTCATTACCCCCAATCTAATTAGACAATTACCACCACCAGACCCAGAACCCAAAAAGAAACAAAGACAAGCCTATTTTCCCAGTCCTACAGTTAAAGCTGGCCATTGGTGGGGACGATTAACCAAGCGGTATCCGTTCTATGAACAACAAAGCGCTGCTGACTGTGGAGCCGCTTGCTTGGTGATGATTAGCCGCTATTGGGGTAAGCGTTTGAGCGTTAACCGACTGCGAGATTTAGCCAATATCAATCGCACCGGTGCATCATTGCGGGGTTTAACAACTGCGGCGGAAAGTATTGGTTTTACTACCCGTCCAGTGAAAGCCAGCTTAGATAAATTAGCACAACAAACCTTACCTGCGATCGCCCACTGGGAAGGTAGACATTACGTTGTTGTCTATGAAATCAACAAAAAGCAAGTAATTGTGGGTGATCCCGCCTTCGGCCAACGCACCCTCACCCATGAAGAATTTAAAGCTGGTTGGACTAGTTACGCGTTGTTATTGCAACCCACAGCCCAACTGAAAGAAACTGAAGAAAACAGTACACAATTTTGGCAGTTGTTTGAATTAGTCAAACCTCATTCCAAAGTGCTGTTAGAAGTCTTCATGGCTTCGGTGTTCATTCAGATATTCGGTCTAGTTACGCCCTTATTAACTCAGTTGCTATTAGACCGAGTACTGGTACAGCGTAGCACCCTAACATTAAACGCTGTGGGTTTCGGGTTACTGATTTTTGGCTTGTTCAGTGTGATTATTAATGGATTGCGTCAATATCTGCTAGATCACACAGCCAACCGCATTAGTGTAGCCTTATTGGTAGGTTTTATTAAACACACCTTTCGTCTACCTTTAGCCTTCTTTGAATCCCGCTACGTCGGTGATATTATTTCCCGCGTCCAAGAAAACTATAAAATTCAGCGCTTCCTCACCGGTGAAGCTTTATCCATCACTTTGGATTTGCTGACAGTGTTTATTTACGTGGGTTTAATGTTTTGGTATAGCGCTCCAATGGCTTTACTGAGTTTAACCATTATCCCACCATTCTTTATTCTGGCACTGGTAGCCACACCATTTTTTCGTCGCATTAATCGTGAGGCTTTTAACGCCACAGCCAACGAAAATAGTTATCTAATCCAATCACTCACAGGTATTAGCTCAATTCGCTCAATGGCAATTGAACAAACAGTTCGTTGGCATTGGGAAGAGCTATTAAACAATGTGATTAAAAAGACCTTTGCCGGGCAGATAATTAGTAACAAAATGCAGCTTTTTAGCTCCGGCATTGAAACTTTAGTAACTACAGGATTGCTGTGGTTTGGAGCATGGTTAGTCATTCAAAATGAACTCACAATTGGGCAATTAGTTGCTTTTAATATGTTGTTGGGCAACATTATTCGCCCTTTTCAAAGGTTAGTTGTTTTATGGAATCAATTCCAGGAAGTAGTTATTTCCAGTGAGAGAATTAATGATGTCTTGTCAGCAGAACCAGAAGAAGATTTACACTATCAACCCCGGCAAATTCTACCAAGATTAGAAGGACACATTAAATTTGAAAATGTAACTTTCCGCTATCACCCAGAAAGTGATATTAATGTCCTAGAAAATCTCAGCTTTGAAATTCTCCCTGAGCAGACTGTAGCGGTTGTCGGACGTAGTGGTTCAGGAAAAACAACCCTCGCTAAGATGATATTGGGACTATACCTGCCGACAGATGGCAAAGTATTAATTGATGCCCAAGATGTGACTAGTATTTCCTTGCGATCGCTGCGTTCTCAAATTGGAGTTGTCGATCAAGATACCTTTTTATTCGGCGGTACAATCCGCGAAAATATCAACATTGCTCACCCAGAAGCCACCTTAGAGGAAATTATTGAAGCTGCAAGATTAGCTGGAGCCGATGAATTTATTAAGCTGATGCCGACCGGCTACGAAACCCAAATTGGTGAAGGTGGGGGGATGTTATCTGGTGGACAACGCCAAAGAATAGCGATCGCCCGTGCGTTACTCGGAAATCCCCGCTTATTACTCTTAGACGAAGCCACCAGCCACCTTGATTCCGAATCCGAGCGAATCATTCAAAATAACCTGAAAACCATACTCAAAGGGCGCACCAGCCTAATTATTGCCCATCGCCTGTCCACAGTGCGTAATGCTGACCTGATCCTAGTTTTAGATCGAGGCTTACTCGTCGAAAGCGGGACTCACGATGAATTAATAGCCAAAAAAGGTCATTACTTCTATCTCAACCAGCAACAACTGGCTCAAACAGTACAAACAGCCTGAAGAAGAGGCAGGGGTGCAGGGTGCAGGGTGCAGGGGGGAAGAAAATTCTCCATCTCAATCCCCTATGCTCCACTTAGAAGAAAGGGTGATTTCCCCCTACCTCTTCGTCGAAAACCTGGGAAATTTTCAATTGAACAAAGGACAAGGGATGAATCAATTCAAAATTCAAAATTCAAAATTCAAAACATAGACTTTTAATTACGAATTACGAATTACGAATTACGAATTACGAATTACGAATTACGTCCCAAGTCCTGGAAAATAAACTGTTGAATTACTTATGCCAAACCCATCTCAACATTTATCATCCGTACTTGCTGCACCACAGCAAGACCAAAATAACCAGGTTGAAAACTCTAGTGCTGTTGTTGATAATCAGACACAGGTAGAAAACCAAACCAATGATTGGTTTTACGGTACAGAAGAACTGCTAGATGCTTTACCAAAACTCTGGACACGTTCTATGCTGTATTTCTTGGTAGGATTTACCTCGATTATTTTACCTTGGTCGATGCTCACCAAAATTGATGAAACTGGCAGCGCTAGAGGGCGTTTAGAACCCAAAGGAGCAACACATCAATTAGGAATTCCAGTACCTGGGACTGTAAAAACTGTTAATGTCCAAGAAGGCGCAACGGTGAAAGCTGGTCAGGTGTTGCTAGAGTTGGATTCTGATGTCTTAGAACAAGAATTGAAGCAAAGACAGACACAGCTACAAGGATTAAGCGATCGCCAAGCGCAACTTCAGCTGCTGCAAAATCAATTAAAGCTGGCGATAAATATTCAACAGCAACAAAATCAAGCCCAAGAATTAGAAAAAATGTCTCAAGTCAATCAGGCGCAACAAAACCTGGATGCGAGACAAAGTGCATTTAGCTTACAAAGGTTAGAAAGACAGGCTTTAGTTGAACAGGCTCGACAGAATATTAATTCTACCCAGACTGCTGAAAAGTTAATCAATAGTCGTTTTAACAGAGATGTCGCCGAAGTGGTTCGTTTTCGTGAACTGTACGAACAAGGTGCAATTCCCCAAATCCAATTGGTGGAATTAGAAAAGACAGCAGAGGACAGCCAACGCTTGCATTTACAAGCACAATCTGATGTTACTCAAGCGCAACTGCGTTTAGAAGAAGAAATGAGCCGCTATCAAGCCACTATGAGCCAAGTTTTAGCAGATATTGAGCAAGCAAAACTACGCCTACAAGAACAGCAAAGTAGCTATCAAAGCGTTGTCCAAGCCGGTAAATTAGCAGTCTTGAGAAGCCAGGAACAACTCAAAGACATGGAAACGCAAATTAGTAGCTTGGAATCAGAAATAGCTCAAACCAAGAGCCAGATTTCGTCCTTGCAGATTCAGATGAAACAGCGCGTAGTGCGATCGCCTATTGATGGCATAATTTTTGAGTTACCCATCGACAAACCAGGTCCCGTAGTCGAACCAGGACAAATCATTGCTCAAATTGCGCCTCAAGATAGTAAATTGATCCTCAAAGCGCAGATACCCAGCCAACACAGTGGTTTCTTAGAAGAAGGAATGCCGGTGAAAATCAAATTTGATGCCTATCCCTACCAAGATTATGGCGTGCTGGAAGGGCGTGTGAGTTGGATTTCACCTAATTCTAGAACTCAGTCTAGCAACCAAGGCAGTATAGACACTTATGATCTAGATATCACTTTAGATCAGCCTTATGTAGAAGCTGCTAACCAACGCGTTACTTTAACCCCCGGTCAGACAGCCACCGCAGAGGTAGTTATCCGTCAGCGCCGAGTCATTGATTTTATCTTAGATCCCTTTAAGAAATTGCAACAAGGCGGTCTAGAACTTTAGATAGTTAATTTGTAAAAAAATGTAGGTTGGGTTGACGGTAGGAAACCCAACATCTTTACCAGCGCTAGGCGCAAAATATTTAAATTTAATGATTACCTCTATTTTTGAGATTTTCAAAATTCATGAAATAGGGGGTATTTCTCATTCATTTATTCATCTAAAAACAAGAAAATAATCATACTTTTAAAACCATTAATTAAAATATTAAAACTATCATTAGATAGAGACAATAAACAATATATCAAGCAAAGATGATGAATAAGATACTGATTTGCAAATAATCAGACGGCTAATTTTAATTAGTTCCTAACTGGAGGATTTTAATTATGTCAAATATTTTAAAAATTTCGACCGAAGACATTATTTACTATATAAAGATGGCTTGCCAAATACCTGGAATATTAGAAGCGATCGCCACTCAAAAAATTATTGCTGAAGCCGCAAATAAAGCAGGCATTGAAATCTCAACAGAAGAACTGCAAACAGCAGCAGATAATCTACGTTTAGCTCACCGACTACTCAAAGCTGAAGATACTTGGGCTTGGTTAGAAAAACATCATCTTTCATTAGATGACTTAGAAGAAATAGCCAAAATTAACCTGACATCTTCTAAACTAGCTAATCATTTATTTGCAGACCAAATCGAACCATTTTTTTATGCTCACCAACCCAAATATTTTGGTGCAGTAACTTATGAAGTCATCTTAGATGATGAAGATTTAGCCTTAGAACTATTTTATGCCCTCCAAGAAGGCGAAATCAGCTTCCAAGAAATTGCGCGTCAATACATCCAAAATCCCGAAACTCGTCGTTCTGGTGGATATCAAGGAATCCGCCGCCGTACTGACTTCAGAGCCGAGATTGCCGCCGCAGTTTTTGCCGCTAATCCTCCGCAAATTCTCAAACCAATCATTACACCCAAAGGAGCGCACATAATTGCAGTTGAGGAAATAATTAAACCAGAATTAGATGAAAACTTGCGTTTTCAAATTATGGGAGACTTTTTTAACAATTGGTTACAGCAGCAAATAGCCACTGTCGAAATTGCCGCCAACCTCCCAGAAAATACGAATACTCAAACACCAAATAGTTTGCTTAAACCAGCGTAAAAAAACTTGTTTAGACTCCCTATTTGTAGGTGAATGGAGTACAAATACAAGTTGTAAAAGTCTTGTAGTGCGGGCATCTTGCCCGCTATTGGTGTCCGTGCTTGCAGGGAGAGGGTTATTGTATCTCACTCAACCGAGATTGAGTATTTTTTTATTTGTAAGCCCCCAATAACAATTCTTTTATTGTTGCAAAATAAAAAAATAAAATGTACATGATAAAACCCCGGCTTTATTGAGGATAAAGACCGGGTTATCTACTTTTATCAACCATTTAAAATGGTTCTATGAAATCCCCATATTAGAACTGCAAAGCAGTAAAGATGTCTTCAGATTTGGGATTAAGGTAAGGACGTTGCAATTCAATTTCCAGCATAGAGAAATGTTTGAGAATAGATTCTAACCTACCTGCTGGCGTATCATTATCTTGCTGCCAAACATCAAGCAAAGCATTAGCAATAATTTGGCAACGGTTCATCCCAAAACTTTCACGGTCTGTAAATTTGCTATTTGGTTCTTCAGCTAAAGCTAACCCTGGCGCGAGTAATTTAGTAAATAGAGGCACTGAGTCACCAAAATGGGATTGATTTTCTGTATACACCCTTTCTAAGACTGGGCGAACTACTTCATAGTTGTGTTTGTCAAAGTAAAGCACTGCTGAATCACAACGTCCATAATCTGTAGGGTTATATAGTGCTTTAAATGTGAAGGAAAGTGGCAGAGCATTCAATTGGGTCGTTAAACCATCCATGACAGCAACAGCACCGTCTGGGGACAAATTAAAGTAGATTCTGACTATTTCTTGATCACCATGAGCAGCTTCATTGCCAACCGCCATATAAAATCCATTCTGCACTACATTCTTAGGCAATTTGATGGGAACTAAACTACCGATAGTTACAGCTTGATCTTCTGGTCGCAAGTGAATATCGCGCTCAATGTGTACAGTTAAACCACCCTTATGCACTGCTAAAGCACCATCTGTTTCTTCTTTAACTACCAGCCAATCGTCGCTGAAGTAGCCTTCACCTCTGTTGCTTTCATGTAAGCGGTCATAAAAACCAATATCTACACCCAAAAAGCTATTATTTTCTAAATCCTGATTCAATGCGACATTTTTTGACTCTCCATCTGATGCGAGATTCAGATCCTCTTTTAATGAACCGTTGTAGTAGACACCATAAAGAAAACTACGCAGTTGTAAAGCTAAATATTTGTTCTGGAGGTCTAAGGGCAATTTTTGAAAGCGAGAAACTGCTTGCTCTGTTAATTCTACGCTTTTATAATTTGGATGCTTAATACAATGATGAGAAACAATTTCAATTTTATGAATAATGTCTTGTATTGATGTCTGCAATGGTTCAGGAATAGTTGCTAGTTGTGTTTGTAGCGAATCTAATAGTTGCATAAGAGATTACCTGTAAGTCAGAGAGCGTATAGAGACACGATTTGTTTTGCCTTTAACGGCAAAATAGCTTGAAAATCGTTTTGATTAAGTAGTCCTAGCCATTAGTTATTCGGAATGTATACCCTACTGCTTGTGGATGTAGTTAACTAATGACTAATGACTAATGACTAATGACTAATTACTCCTCCTAGCGGGGGAATATTTTATGGGAGTCAAATCTGAAGCATCCATACCGAAAATAGTAGGTATAGATACTTCTGGACGACATAATAAACTCTTGGCAACTTGGAGCATACTGATACCAGGATTACCAAAGGTTTTTTCGTGCTGGAGCGTGGCTTGAATAGATTGAATTAAGGCTAAACCACAGAACTGCACTACTCGTTTTAAGAAATCAGGACGATGCTCTAGGATTTCGGGAAATTCAGCCAAATAAGCTTTAACTAGTGCAGCAAGTGAAGGACGGAGTGTTTGTAAAGGTGTAGTAGCTAAACGTAAAGACTCTTCAATTTCCATTCCTTTACCGACAACCACACTGTATAGCCATAATTGCAAGTAACTACCGAGTAATGAGCCTAAATCGTTAGCTGGATCTCCCCAAGAACAGCGTTCCCAGTCAATTAAGCGAATCATGCTTTGGTCTGAGGAGGAGTTATTGAAATTCACATCTTCCCAATTTAAGGAAATGAGAATGTTGTTCAGCTTCATGTCGTTATGAGTCAAACAGTAGGGAGTGTAAGAACTACCCAACTCTGCGATCGCTTGACCCAAACTATCGTAACGTTGATATAGGGCAAAGAATTTCAACCCGTCAGAGGGAACATTACCAAAGATATCTGGCGTAATCCGATCAATTTTATGATTCACTTTAGCGGCATCTTGACTCGGTGCATCCTGGGAATTTTCAAAGAATTCCCGACACTCAGGACCTTGAATACTAACGCGATGAATTAATCCCAGAATAGTGCCAATTTTGGTCGCCACCTGTGTAGGAAAGATGTTTTCCTTTGCGTAGAAATCTGCTACATCTCGGTAATTATTGAGATAGTTGAAAATAATAATCGAATTTTCAGCATCAAAATGTACCGCTTCCGAAAGCAAAGGGCGCACATAGCTAAGTTCAGGGTTTCTTTGCAAAAACTCATGAATCCGCCATTCCTGCACAAACTCACCAGCAGTTTTTCCTTCTCGGTTGTGGCGCTCTTGCTTAACTAAAAGTTTTTTATCCTCAGATAAGCTGAGTAATAAGTTAAAGTTTTTCGCAGGTTTAAGTTCAATATTACTCAATGAACGTTCTTCCTCAGAACATAATCCGAGGGGGATTAGGTAGTCAAAAACATTTTGATAGCTTAATAAAAATGGCATGGCGTTAAATACTCCTCAGTAATGTAAAAACTTGTTGCTGGTTAATCAAGAAACTGTAAAACCAGAGCATTCCTATCCAAGCATTGATGGCACACAACATTTTTTTAGTCATCATGTCAATTAGAATTCAATAATGAAAAAGTAGTAAACTGATCAGCTACAAAACTAAACTCGGACACAGTAATAAATGAATTTGCTAGAGAAACAATACTGTAAATAGCAAATGCCGATAACATAAAATCCATCAGCCTATAAGTGAAATTCAGCATTTGAGCAAATGCGTAGTCAACTTCGTATTGATTACCCCCATGTATAGAGATTGGAGATATATCTGTGATTTCGATGAAAAAACTTTCTGAGTAATTAGGGTGTAGTTCGGAAATTATAATTCCTGCCATTTTACTTATGTCCTAAACATATCATTGATTAATGAGTTAACAGAAGCTGTGTTCAGTAAATTCCAGCTAAATCATTAGTCAACTAATTTGCTATCTTGGCTCAGATAGAACTGTTATTTATCACTAATATTTGATGCTCAATAAATTAATGCAACTTTGGTAATTGAGCATTTATCACGATTATTGAAACATTTATCAAAAATTAACAAATCGTTTGATTTCTGTGATTCTAGCCTTAATTAATTTCCAATTAACTTGTCGAATTACATCATATATTTTTCAATTGGGCTGGCTTTAAGGTTTTCTATTTATTCAAAAACCTGATTAAGATAAGAGTTCGCAATCCTATATTATTTGTTGAGAAGTGCTTACTTTTTACCTTTAATCTCAAGACAGCCATCAAAATTAATAGTTAACTACAAAGCTAGAAGCGCCGCCCATACCTATACCCATATCCATAGTATGGTTGACTATATGACTTGGCCACATAAGTAGCATGACCAATGGCATACGTACCAACAAATGCTCCAGCGAATGCAGTGAATGTAATTATGCCACCGACAACGTTATATTGAACCTTAGAGATAGAATCGGCATCGCTCAATTCATTAAGAAAGCTTTCGGAATCGTAAAACAGTTCAGAGCCAGTAGCGTATAGTTGAGAAAGAGTGATAGTTGCCATGAATTACTCCTAAAAGACTTGTAGGAATGAGATGATTAATGACCGAATTTGTCTGGCTCTTAGGGATTACTGGTCATCAAAGAATGCCTTTCGTCCCCAAAGAGCCATTTATTTAAGTTGTC
>NZ_JAYGHH010000038.1:45907-54572 GCF_034931045.1 Nodularia sp. UHCC 0506 | reverse complement strand
TTGTAATTATCCATCTATCAACAAACAAAAAATCATCCCTTAAAGGGATTGCTGTTACAAATTATTTTCCAGTAAAATCACGTTTTTAAGTAACCAAACTATGTTGAAACTCAATGGTTTTAGTCGTGTACTGTTAGCTGCTTTGTTGAGTATTAGCTTTGTGCAAACTGTGAATGCCGAGCCAACTGCAACGCTGACAGTTGTAGTCAAGGGAATTAGTAGCCAAAAGGGGGAGATTTGCATGGGAATTTACTCCCGTGCTAAAGGATTTCCGATGAGTACTGAGGATGTATTGAAAAGTGCTTGTGTACAGCCTCAAGGCAATACTTTAACTCATATATTTTCTGGTTTGAAACCGGGAACTTATGCCGTGGCGGTAGTAGATGATCAGAATGGCGATCGCAAACTCAATAAAGACTTTATTGGCATTCCCAAAGAAGGTTTTGGCCTGTCTCGAAATCCCACTGTCTCAATAGCAACTGGTACACCCAGTTTTTACGATGCCAGTTTTATACTGATGCAAAATCAAAATACCAAAATCAATATTTTGATGAAATACTCTCTTGATTCGTAGTTCGTAATTCGTAATTCGTAGTTCGTAATTCGTAATTCGTAATATTTCCTGCGGAAACGCTACGCGGTAAGCGCAGCTATGCCCGTCAGGGCTTTACATAATTCGTAATTCGTGACTACCAGCTTTTTATTAATTGGGGATGGGTGGGTTATTTACGCCGTGCTGTACTAGATGGTAGGGGATGGGAATGAGAAGTTTCTGCACCCTACTGCCTCTCCTTTGATCGCGACTCGCCATTACACAAGGCAAAATTTGCCAAAGAATATATATGCAAGAGTTGACGATATTCATTACTCAGTCTTTGCTGAGTTGGCTGGCTATTCAAATGTGTTTAGCGTTGGTTTTTCTGTTATACCTGCGGTTACATCAAGAAAATGTAGTAGCCGATGAGCAATTACCCAAAACGGCTGTGATTCTTTGCTTGCGGGGGGCTGATCCTTATTTACCTAATTGTGTGGAGGCACTGTTAAATCAGAATTACCCAGAGTATGATTTAAAGCTGATTATTGATAGTCAAGAAGATCCAGCTTGGCAAATTGTCAATGATATTATCAATGAACAAGGAGTCAGCAATGTCCAAATTAGCCCTCTGAGGACTATCCGACATAATTGTAGTCTTAAATGTAGTTCGCTGTTGCAAGCTGTTTCAGAATTGGATGATTCTTATCAAGCGATCGCTTTAGTGGATGGTGATACTATTGTTCATGCTAATTGGTTACGTGAATTAATTAGTCCTTTAGCTGACCCCAAAGTGGGCGCGACTACAGGGAACCGTTGGTTTGTCCCTACAGGTAACTATTGGGGTTCTTTGGTGCGCTACATCGGTAATGTGTCTACTGTGGTGCAAATGTACCTGTTCCAAGTTCCTTGGGGTGGAACTTTAGCGATAAAAACAGAGGTACTGCGCCAAACAGGTCTACTAGATAAATGGAGACAGGCTTTCGGCGAAGATTTTATGATGCACAAGATCCTGAAGCAACATGGGATGAGGGTTAAATTTGTACCTTCTTTAATGATGCTGAATCGGGAAGAGTGCGATTTACTGGGCTTAATAGACTCTCTCAAGCGTCTTATATTATATTCTCGACTTTACCATCCCAGTTGGTTAGCTATTGTTGGTGACGCTGTTTCTAGTATTTTGTTTCCTTTTGTGGCTATAATTCTGTTTATCTTATCTTTGTTAGATGCACAATGGAATTTAGCAGTTTTATTATTTTCCACTTATTGCATTTACACTGTGGGATTACTCTTAGTAACACTAATTTTAGAGTTAGGAGTAAGTCAAGTAATTCGCTCTCATGGTCAGCCAAATACAAAGTTAACGGCAGTGATAATAGCCAAAATTTTCATTGCTATTCCCCTCACACAATGGGTATATGGCTTGGCTTTACTCTCTTCGTTATGGATGTCAACAGTGAAATGGCGCGGTATTGTTTATCGTGTGCAAAATCCTTGGAATATCCGATTAGTTGAATACCATCCTTATGATTTCTTGGATCAACCTACCGATAGCAAAATTTCTCTTTGATAAGGAGTGCTGAGTCTAAACCCAGTTACCAGACAGTAGGAATAAAAGATGAATGATTTGGTGATATTCCTATGTAGGTGTTTAACGGTTGCCTTGGCTGTTCAAGTATGTTTTATGTTAGTGTTTTTGTGGCATCTATCCTCATCCCAAAAACATCTTTTAACAGATGAAGAGTTACCCAAAACGGCAGTGATTCTTTGCCTCCGTGGTGCTGACCCGTTTTTGAGTGATTGCTTGAAAGCACTGTTAAATCAGAATTACGCCCAGTATGATTTAAAGTTAGTCATTGATCGCATGGAAGATCCAGCATGGACAATTGCTACTGATACTGTCCAGGAACATGGCGCGACAAATGTGCAAATTAGCCCTTTGCGAATTATCCGTAAAAATTGCAGTCTCAAATGTAGTGCTTTAATCCAAGCTGTGAAAGAGTTGGATGATTCATATCAAGCGATCGCATTAGTAGATGCTGATACAATTGTTCATGATAATTGGCTGCGTGAATTAGTCACTCCTTTAGCTAATCCCCACATTGGCGCGACAACGGGAAACCGTTGGTATGTCCCTACAGGTAGCCATTGGGGTTCTATAGTTCGGTATATGTGGAACGTATATGCTGTAGTGCAGATGTATTTATATGGCATTCCTTGGGGTGGGACTTTAGCAGTTAAAACAGAAATCATTCATCAAACAAGATTGCTTGATAAGTGGGGAAAAGCTTTCTGTGAAGATACAATGATGCGTCAAATCTTAGGTAAACATAAAATACAGATTAAATTTGTACCTTCTTTGATGATGCTGAATCAAGAAGAGTGTGATTTAACTGGTTTAAAATCTTGGATGCAGCGTCAATTGTTGTTTTGCCGACTTTATCACCCCCATTGGTTAGCAGTGGTTGGTAATGCCATTTTAACCATACTCTGTCCTACGCTTTTGACTGTATTGTTTGTAGCAACTTTGCTAACTGGACAATGGTATGCTGCATCATTATCTCTTAGCTACTATAGCAGCTATGTGGTGGCATTACTGTTGATGGTACTTTTATTAGAGCAAGGAGTACAGCTAGTTATTCACGCTCACGCTCAACCAAGTCCACAATTATCCCTGACTGCAATTTTCAAGATGTTAATGGGAATTCCCTTAACACAATGGGTATATGGGTTCGTCTTCCTCTCTTCTCTCTGGATGTCAAAAGTTAAGTGGCGCGGTATCACCTATAAATTCAAAAGTCCCTGGAAGATTCGGTTAGTTGAATATCGTCCTTATCAATCCATAGACCAACCTGTTTCGCCTAATATTTCCTTGAATTGATCATCTAGTTTTTTGTTTTACCAAAAGCATAAAAACTCCCATTTGTTTGCGCCACAATTCACAAAATTACTAAAATTATGAACAAGCAACCTCTCCGCATTGCTCTGTTTACAGGATTATATGCTCCTTTTTTGACAGGGGTTTCAGTTGCTGTCCACCAACGGGTGCGTTGGCTGCTAGAACAAGGGCATGAAGTCTTTCTTGTCCACCCAGAAATTAATGACCAGTATCCGAAAAAAGTTGGCAGTCGTCCGATGCCAGGACTGGAAGAATTGCAGTGTTTTTCTAACTTTTCTGCTTATGCTTTCCCCACAAAGCCACTAGTTTTTTATAAGTCTTTACCTCAACCCTTGCATCATCGCCATTGGAGTGATACCAAATTATTAGAAAAGTTCCAACCTGATATTATAGTAGTGGAAGAAGCCCCACAAATGCGAGGTTTCTATTCAATGTTCTTGCAAGGTTATGGTCGCCCCATTGGTGTTGAATACGCGAAACAAACTGGGACTCCAATTATCTCAATTTTCCACACTGATATTGTTGCCTATATTCAATACTATTTAGGCAATCATGTTTTCAATTTGATGCGTCCGATTATTCCCTTTTTAGTTAAACAATCTACCGAAGTTTATGACCGCAACTTATTTCCTTCTCAAGCACAACTTTTGAAGTACAATGAACTGAATTGTCAACGGGGTGAATATGTTCCTTATCAGGGAATTGATTGCGAGAAATTCCACCCTAGAAATATTATCCACAATCCCATTCCCGACGATAACAGACCAACTATCTTATTTGTGGGACGCATTACGGCGGAAAAAAATGTCACCCAATTGATAAATATGTTTCCGCTAATTGCTGCCAAAATTCCTGATGTTCATTTGGTGATTATTGGTAGTGGTCCCCTGGATGAAGAACTGCGTCAGCGTTCTCAAAAATTTGCAGGTATTACTATGTGGGGTGAGTCTCACGGTACAGAACTTTTGGGTTGGTTTGCTCGTGCAGATGTATTTGTTAACCCCTCTGCAACTGAAAATTTTTGTACAACAAATAACGAAGCCTTGGCTTCTGGTACTCCTTTGGTAGCTGCGGTTGCACCTTCAACGGCTGAACAAGTTATTTCTGGTCGTAATGGCTTTTTAGCTGACGCGAACAATCCTCAAGATTTTGCTGATAAGGTGGTGGCAATTTTGGCAAATTCTCAACTTAAAGCAGAAATGTCTGAACAGGCTCGTCCTTCTATTCTTCAATATGATTGGTCAGCGTGTTCACAAAAGTTTGAAGATAAGCTTTATGAGCTAGTTGAAGATGTTAAGAAGTTAGAATTTGTCGTTCGTTCGTAATTTGGACACTGATGGCGGGCAAGATGCCCGCCCCACAAGAGTTTCATGGTTTGGGTCTGTACTCCATTTACCTGTAATATGCTTTTACACTACTAAGTAGGTAGGTAGAAAAAAACCAAACTATAGGAATCCGGTTTGGTTTATGAATTTACTCGTAGAGGTAGGGAACAGGGAACAGGGAACAGGGAACAGGGAACAGGGAACAGGGAAGAAGGAATCAAGGAATAGGTCGTTTTGTTCAAAATTCAAATAGGAGTCCTATATATTATGAAAAGTAAGCAAGGCAAAAATCCTTACCAATAACCAATGACAAAGAAAAAATGACGACCCCCATCAGTTAACTTTATTAAAATTACAAATTACGAATTACGAATTACGAATTACGAATTAGTAATTATTTTGTTGCTTTCTCGATTTGCTGTGCAAAATATGTTTCTTTGTGTTTGATTTGTTGAGCAATTTCTAATCCTTTTTGAAATGCTGCGAGTGCTTGGGGATATTCTTGACGTTCTAAATACAGTTGCCCAATTTGGTCGTAAGCTTGCATCATGCCATAATAATTGACGGCTTGCTCTTGTGTCTCAATTAGAATTTGGCTAGTTTGCAAAGCTTCATCTATTTGTTCTTGGGTACGATATAAGGCAATTAACTTTTGTAATGCTTCCGCAGCACGAGCATATTGGCGCGATCGCATCCCCATAAGATAAGCTTCTTGATAGTTGTTAAATGCTTCTTTAAGTAAACTGGGATTTTCCTGGGCTATAGTTTCATAATTTGAGCCAATGGCTAATTTTAATTCGGGAATTTTAATCAGATTATTTTCCTGTTCATAAATTTCTGCTATTCTCTTGAGAACATCTAGGGCTGGCTGGGGTTGTTTTGTCTGCTGGTATATATAACGTAGCTGTTGCAGGTATGTTAACTGACTAGTTTTATCGCTCTGGGTAGCAGTTAAATTCAATAATCTCTCATAAGTGGCTGCTGCTTGAGGATAATCAAACCAACTCAAATGCAATTCGCCCATTATTGTCAGGGTTTGCAAGACTGCAACTGCATCTTGTTGTTGTTGGACTGCTGTTAAAATTTGATCATAAACTGCTAAAGCTAGTTGAGGCGATCGCACACTTTGGTATGCTTCACCAAGCGATCGCATTAAATCTAAATCAACAGTTTTTTGCCTTTGTGCTTGCTTTTGAATCGTTTGCAAACGCTGTGTAATAAATCTTACCTGCTCACTAGCATTTCGACCCCAAGCGATCGCCCCAAAGCGTGATAATGTTTGCACTTGAGCCAATGAACCCAAATACCACCGCAAACGGGCTTCCCGGTTCCAAATCTCAAACGCTGTGTCCTGATCACCTGCTTGCAATTTGGCCGCTGCTTCTTGATTCAACTCATCCAACGCCCTCTCTAAACTTTGCAGTTCTGGGAGAGTTAACGGCTGTCTTTTAATCGAAGGCGGTAACAGAGGATCGGTAGTGGTAACTTCTAGAGGATTAGCAAGAAATTTAGTCGGCTGTTTGGGCTTTTTAGTCTCTGCTAGGGTTAACGAACTGTGAAGCTGACAAAGGACAGCGACAGTAATAATAATACATAAGCGCCTGAGCATGATTACTTTACCTGAGATGGGAATAGGGCATAGGTGATGACTAGCATACCCAAAAATTTTAACTGCCAATTTGTGTGACGCATTAAAAATCGATAATTCTCCCCACGGACAAGCTTTACAATGAATCCAGAGAATTTAAATGTCATGACTAATTCTATGGATATTACAACCTTAGCTCGCTGGATGGCGGCTGATTTTAGCAATCAAGCACAAGCTTTTGAAAACCCACCTTTTTTTGCTCATATTCGCGTGTGTATGCGTCCTCTACCCCTAGAGGTGTTATCGGGAATCAGTTTGTTTGTAGAACAGGCTTATGATTATATGCTGAATGACCCTTATCGCGTGCGGGTTTTAAAGTTGCTCAATGCCGGGGATAGAATTGAAATCGAAAACTATACTGTGAAGGAAGAAGAAAACTTCTATGGCGCATCCCGTGATTTGCAACGCCTGAAAACTTTAACCAGCGATCGCTTAGAAAAGTTACCAGGATGTAACATGACTGTAGAGTGGGGTGGTAACAGCTTCAAAGGTAAGGTAGAACCCGGAAAAGGCTGCATCGTCTTTCGGAAAGGGCAAAAAACCTATTTAGATAGTGAATTTGAGATTAGTGAGGAGAGATTTATCAGTCTTGACAGAGGACGTGATTTAGAAACAAATGAACATATTTGGGGGTCTGTCGCTGGGCCATTTCACTTTGTACGTCGCCACAGTTTTGCTGATGAAGTGATTTCGCTGTCAGAAGTCAGATAATTTAGGATGCTTTAGCGGCTAACTCCAATGGATGACAATAAGGAACTCGTTCCACAGAAGTTTCCCACATCCCATTGGGGTATAGCTTCAACAAGCGAAAACCGGGGTATTTGGGGTCAATCATCAATGTGGGACTTTTTGAGCGAAACTGAAGTCCAGTTGATGGGGTACTGAGGTAGTGGACTTGATGACGCTGGCGTTGAAATTCTTGATGGATGTGACCAAACAAAACTAATTTAACTTGGGGATGACGGTCGAGAACAGCAAAAAATTCTTGCGGATTTTTGAGAATGCTACTATCTAACCACGCCGAATTGACGGGAAAAGGTGGATGATGTAAAGCCACTAAAGTGGGATAATCACCCAGAATTTTTAATTCAGAGTCTAGCCAATCGAGAGTTTTACCTGAGAGATAACCATGTAGACAACCAGGAACCGAAGAATCGAGTAAGATAAAATTCCAACCACCACGATGAAAAGACTTGCGCCGGGAAACCATCCCCATATTTAATATGTCATCCATTGCGATCGCACAGTCATGATTCCCCGGAATCCAGTAAGCAGGTATTTGGAGTGGATTGACTAAATTTTGGAGATTATCATAGGAATCAGGCTTACCATCACCAGACAAATCTCCTGTTAGCAGAAGTAAATCAACTTCAGTTTTTAGCTCCTTCAATCTTTCTACAACTGCCTGAAAAGACTGTATGGTAGGCATTCCCAGCATTTGCTGATTTTCCGAAGCAAACAGATGTGTATCTGTTACCTGAGCAATTGAGATAGGAGAGACTTGTTTCATTTCACTGATGGCGATATGTGCAACTTAACATCTGGTTCTTATCCGGGAAGGTAGCTGACCAAGTTCATACTAAATTTGATGTGATCATAGAGCTAAAAAGCATAAAAAACACTCAATCTCTTAAAACAGGCGAATTTTCATCCATCTTAAGAGTGAAATTGTATTTTTTTTTGTATTTTACGTCACCCATCCTGGGCAAAAATTCATCAATTCCTCACACTATCCCCAAAAATCTTCATTCAACCTTGCCATCGTCTGGAATCTGAAAATGCTATTAACCGCTAAATTCGCTGAGGTTAGGCAAAATTTCCTCAGACCCAGGGTGTGAATTTCGATGAGTTGTGCTATGATAAGGAATCGTGAGAGCGATCGCGGCGACATAGCCAAGTGGTAAGGCAGAGGTCTGCAAAACCTTTATGCGGCGGTTCAAATCCGCCTGTCGCCTTCAGGGTTTCAACGATTTTAGTCCCCTAGATTCTCTAGAAACCAACAATCCAGTAGCCAAACGAGTAGCCAAAAAGATTCCCCAAGCTGTTATCTGCTGTATGGGGAATTTTGGTGAGCATCAGGCGGTTGTGTGTGTATAAGAAGACAGGATTACCGCAACCTAACCGCCTATGTACATAGGTGTATTATTACGCCATACCTTTAATATAGTTAATAAAATCAGAAGTCTCTTGGAACCGCCTAACACTGGTTTTAACTCACATATCCTCTGATTTGCTCTAGTTCGGTTTTCAGCCTTGGCATG
>NZ_JAYGHH010000038.1:12378-45882 GCF_034931045.1 Nodularia sp. UHCC 0506 | reverse complement strand
TATACTTAGGGCATATCATATACATGGGGCAAATGCAAACAATAACACCCCAGGATAAATGTATGGCTATATTTAAACAACCAAATAAACCCTTTTTACCAGCCAATAACCAAGAAGGTCTTAGTCAAATAACATTTTTGGGGTTTGAGCCAGACGACCGTATGACCGAAGTAATATACCTAAGATTTGAGGTTATGGGTCTCGTTAAAGGAACCAGCGATAAAATCGTATCAACCATAGGTTCATACTATCAACCTGAAAACGGCTTAGGGAAAATGCTTAAAGCTATGGGGTTTGAACCAAAACCCGATGAAAATGGTTTTGAACAGTTTGACAGTGGCGACTTGGGAGATCGAATCGATGAGTTTCTAAATCAACAAATATCAAAAAAATATACAGCTAAAATGAATAAGGATAATAACGGAGATTTCAAAATAGATTTAGAAACTTTGAAAGTAATCCATACCCTAAAGATTAATAATGAGACGATAACTTTCCCTTCAGAAGGTCAAACGCATCTGAATCTTCCCAGACCCAAAGAGCTAAATATTTAGGTTTTATTCCAAACCCAATACTTGTAACTCTTTTTATTAAATAACCATATTTACCACCCCCTGAGAGAGTTAGAGCTTCCCCAGGGAATTATTTTATGCGGCTGTTAAATGCTAAGAAATAGCATACTACCTAAATTTCAGGTAGTTCCAAGGGCGCAATATTACCCGCATAATGTCTCAAGATAATCGTAGGGCTGTTACCAACTAACTTCGCGACTGCGGACACAGTAAGCCCCTCAGCTAACATTAAGGTGATGAACGTGTGTCTGGTGTTATAAAGACATCTGTAACGCTCCACAGCCCCGGCATCTACTAGCTTCTGAAGAACTCCCGTGTAGGTTTTCCGTCCTTGTATACTGCCTTTCCAAACTTGATTGCTGAATCGAGTATTGTTAATGATTCCCCCGGTAGGAGCAGTGAACACTTGGCACTCAGGGCTTGGGTTAGGCGGTTTAATGGACATCAGAAGTGCCTTAAGCTTGCCATTAATAGGAAACTTCCTAGCCTTGCCTGTCTTAGTACTTTTTCTTATATGTAGAGCGCTATCATAGGATTCTGCAAAGGTAATCTGTGTACACTCAGGGTTGATATGTTTCCACTGTAGTGCGATCGCTTCCCCAGTTCTGCAACCAGTCCAGAATAGAAACTTAACAAATGGCGCATAATGCTCTCTGGTTTCCTCAAATGCCTTGATGATAATGTTCATCTCAGATTGACTAAAAGGATCAATGGCATCTGAATCATGTTTCGGCAACTTGATAGACTCTGAAATTCCAGTAAATGGATTCTCATTAATTAATCCAGAACTCACAGCCCATTTACAACAGGCTGCTAGGTACGTCAGGACTCTTTTAGCTGCATTAGTGGTTAGGGTCGTCAATAGATAATCCCTGATAGCCACAGAATCCTCTAAATCTTTGATAGGCAATGCCTTGATGTGATTCCTATACTTCCTAGCATAATCTCTGATATATGTTGTCTCTGCTAGTTGAGGTTTCATATAATCAGTATAGGCATCCCATAGTTCCATCAGGTCAGGTTGGGGAGCTTTGGAGTGAACTAAAGTCAAATGGGGTTGCTTGAGTGCCTCCAAGTTTTCTTTATATCTGTACAAAGTAACATCAAAGTTACCTGTGATAATATCCTCCTCCATCAAGTTAACAACCGAACTTACCCGCCTCCTGTTGATGTCATTGGTGTCCAATCCAGTAATGAGATAAATCTGTTTACCTTCAGGACTGATCGCCCTTGGTAGCCTTAATCTAAACTTACCTCTGTACTCCTCTATACCCACGTTTCCCTTAGATTTCTTTTGTACGTTCATTTGACTATCATGCAACCTTTATCTCCCAACAGGATAGTTAAACTTATAGTCAAAGTCAAGGGGAAATACTGAAAGTCTTATGATTAATGGTAATTTTAATAGCTAGAGATAACCTTTTAAAGTTTGTAAACGTCCATTCCCCGATTCAAATCCGCCTATCGCCTTTAAGGTATCAGCGATTTTAGTTCCTTAGATTCTCTAGAAACCAACAATCCAGGACTTAAAAAGATAGCTCAAGATGTTACTTTAGATATTGAAAGCGGAATATGCACACTGTAATTACACCTGAAAGAATCGAGTTGCCACCTGGAACAGTTGTCAGGATGTTGGGATCTTGGCAAGATTATCAACTACTGAGTCAGCAACTAGGAGATCGCACCTTCCCTCGGCTCAAGTATCGACCTGGAGAGATTTTGTTAATGGCACCGCTACCAGAGCATGGAAGAGATGCAAGCTTGCTGGCAGATATTGCTAAAGTTTTACTGGATCATTTAGAGCAAAGATACGACTCATTTACGCCCATCACCATGAGTAAGCCTCAAGTTAGTGGTATTGAGCCGGACTATTGCTTTTATATTGAAAATTGGAAATCCGTAGTAGGTAAAAACCGTATTGAATGGGAAAATGACCCACCACCAGATTTAGTAATTGAAGTAGATGTTACTAGCTATACCAGCATTGATGACTATCTTCCTTATAAAGTGCCAGAGGTTTGGCTATTAAAGAATAAGCAGCTATTAATTTATAGATTGCAAGGTGAAAATTACGTAATTACAGAAAGCAGCTATTTTCCTCACGTTAGAGAAATTGTACAGCAATGTCTCCCAATTGCAAATGAGCAAACCACAAGTGAGGCTATCAGGTGGTTAAGGCAGTTTTTGAGTGAAAATTATTAAGGTTTTTAACCCGCGCAGGTGGTCACTGAGCTTGTAGAAGTGCGGGTTTTGTCTGTATAGCCGCGACTTCTAGTCGCCAGGGCTAGTAATAAATTACTTTCAGATTGACTCAACTAATTCCACGCCGAACACTTCAGCAAAACACTGGGATATATTAACACGCACTTCTTCGCAGGTAATATTGGGAATCCATTCGGCTAAACTGGCTACAGGTTTATCAGCAATACCACAGGGGATAATCTGTTTAAAGCCTGACATATCAGGACAAACATTGAACGCAAACCCGTGCATAGTAATCCAACGGCTGACCTTAATCCCGATAGCGGCAACTTTTCGCCCTTCTAGCCAAACACCAGTAAAACCGGGGAGGCGATCGCCTGTCAACCCATAAACTGCCAATACCCGAATTAATACCTCTTCTAACTGCCGTAAATACCAATGCAAATCTTTACAATAATATTGCAGATTTAAAATCGGATACCCCACAACTTGACCAGGGCAATGATAAGTTACTTCGCCACCACGTTCAACTCTGTGAACATCGAATTTACTTTGATCTAGGTCTTTGAAAAATTCAGGGTTGCTGCCTTGTCCCCAAGTATAGACAGGCGGATGCTCCAGCAATATTAACACATCATCCAGACTAGGTTGCAGAATGCGCTCTTGAAGAAGCGATCGCTGCCATAAAAGCGCATCTATATATGGCATCAATCCTGCCTTAAATAACAAACAACGTCTGTAATCTGTTTCGGTACTACGGGTCATGCCAAAAATCAACGGGTTTCTTCACCAAATATATTTCAATTTACAGAGATTGAGTCAAGAAATGTCAAGCAATGCAAAGGATTTTAAAGGAAAGCCAAAGTCAGCTGCATTCTAGAATACAAAATGCTAAGTTGAACATATAACCTCAAAGGTGTTAGGAGGAAATCTCTGCAACAAGCATCACGCCAAACACAATCAGAACGAATGCACTGGCTGGTGAATATCATAAATTCTTTGTCACTCAAACTGGATCACCCATCCAACAGAGAGCCAAAGCATAAGCAGTACATTAAAATTGTTCAAAATTTGTTTTGGCGGTAGTGAAAGACCTTACCGCGACTTCTTTTCATACAAAACAAATTCACGTCAAATATATCAGTGGGAGAGTTTACATGAAGCTTGTCATCCACGGCAAAAATATTGAAATCACCGATGCCATTCGGGAATATGTACATCAAAAAATTGAAAAAGCCGTAAGTCACTTTCAACACATCACCAATGAAGTGGATGTGCATTTGAGTGTCGCCCGTAATCCTCGAATTACCACCAAGCAAGCGGCGGAAGTCACTATTTTTGCAAATGGTAGTGTTATCCGTGCAGAGGAAAGCAGCGAAAATTTATATGCCAGCATTGATTTAGTAGCAGATAAAATTGCCCGTCAACTGCGTAAATATAAGGAAAAACTTCAAGATCAGAAAACTAATGCCCTACCCACAAATCAAGTATTAGTTCCCGAACCAGTAGCGGCAGATTTAATAGGCGATCGCACCCCCGAATTACCAAATGAGGTTGTCCGTACAAAGTATTTTTCCATGCCTCCCATGACCGTTGCAGAAGCCACACAACAGTTGCAACTAGTGGGACACGACTTTTATATGTTCCACAACTCTGAAACTGGCGAAATCAATGTGGTTTACGAACGTAACCACGGCGGTTACGGTGTAATTCAACCCCGTCATAATAACGGACACACCAACGGCAAAAACGGCAATTCAGCCCACTCTGTTCCCGAAAAAGCCCACTCCCATAAGTAGAGGCAAGGGGCAGGGTGCAGGAGGGAGAATTAAAAATCCTCAGTATCTCCTGTAGGGGCGTGTTCCCAGATATCATTTACATCCGTTTTCATGTATTTGAACCACATCTGTGGTAGGGGCGTAAGGCTTTGCGCCCCTATCGAGTGGTCTATTTACCTGAAAATACCTGTAATATTAACGAGGATATTAATAAACCCGCCCATATACCCGTCACTATTTCACAGCCAACTGTTGCAAAGTCTTCAGCGCTTCCTCAACGTGACCCTTAAAATTCAACATCGAATCAAACACATACTGCACAACACCCTCCTGATCAATCACATAAGTCACACGACCAGGGACAAAACCAAACATTGCAGTCGCGCCGTACTGCTTCCGCACCTCGTTACCTTGATCACTCAAAAGCGTAAAAGGTAAATTGTACTTCTGGGCAAATTTCTGATGAGATTCATTAGAATCGCCGCTAACGCCAATCACCTCAGCACCAGCAGTTTTAAACACCTCATATTGATCCCGAAAAGCACAAGATTCGGCTGTACATCCTGGTGTATCATCCTTGGGATAAAAGTATAAAACCACAGCTTTTTGACCACGAAAAGCGCTAAGGCTAACTGTGGAACCATTTTGAGCGCTGAGAGAAAAATCAGGGGCAGTATCACCAACTTTAACAGACATATTATTTCTTACCGATTTTATTAAGAATCCATCTCTGCTAATTCTAACCACCGTTCTGTCGCCGTATCAATCGAGTGCTTGAGATTTTCCACTTGTTCATAAAGTTTCTGAACTTGAGTGTAATTCCCAGCAGAGACATTTAGCAACGCTTTTTCCACTGTAGCTTTTTCCGTTTCCAACTTGGCAATTTTTCCTTCTAACTCCTCAAATTCCCGCTTTTCCCAGTTTGATAGTCTGCGACGCTTTTTATTGTCACTGTCTGAAGACGAACTTGTAACTTTTACATCTTCCTTGGGTTTTTCCTTCGTATTAGCTGCTTGCTGCTGTTTTGCTTCTTCCTCCTCAGCCTTCCTATAGTCGAGATAAATTGAGTAATTACCTGGATATTTCCGTAAATTCCCGCCCTCTTCTAAAGCAAAAATAGTATCTACAGTCCGATCTAAAAAGTAGCGATCGTGAGAAACTGCAATTACACAACCAGGAAAATCTTCTAAATAATCCTCTAATACCGCCAATGTCTGCACATCTAAATCATTGGTAGGTTCATCCAAAATCAACACATTAGGCGCACCAATCAGAATCCGCAACAAAAACAAACGGCGTTTTTCCCCACCAGATAACTTATTAATGGGCGCGTATTGCTGGTTTCCGGGAAACAAAAACCGTTCTAGCATTTGAGAAGCAGAAATTTGAGTCCCATCAGAGACTTTGACAAATTCGCCCTCTTCTTTAATGTAGTCAATCACGCGCTGATTTTCGTCTACGGCTGAAAGTAATTCTTCCGAATGCTGGTCAAAATAGCCGATGTGAATTGTCGTCCCAATATCCACAATCCCAGAATCTGGTTGAATACGTTTGGTAATCATATCCATTAAAGTAGATTTACCAGTTCCATTCCCGCCAATAATTCCAATGCGGTCTTCTGGACTAAATTCGTAGGTGAAATCCTTAATTAAAGTCCGTCCATCATAGCCTTTAGAAATGTTATTTAATTCAATAACTTTTTTACCAATACGACGACTAACTGTGGAAATATCAACTTTCCCCTGGACTTGTTTAAACTCAGTTTCCCGCAAACTTTCAACGCGTTGAATTCGGGCTTTTTGTTTGGTACTTCTGGCTTTTGGTCCCCGGCTTAACCATTCTAATTCTCGGCGCAATATACCTTTGTGTTTGCGTTGGCTACTAATTGCCGATTCTTCAGCTAAAGCTTTCTTTTCCAGGTAATATGAATAATTACCAGAATATGTGTAAATATCGCCTCGGTCGATTTCAATAATTCGGTTTGTCACCTGGTCGAGAAAATAGCGGTCGTGAGTTATGAGTAACAGCGCGCCCCGAAAGCGATTTAAATAACTTTGCAGCCATTCCACAGATAGCGCATCCAGATGGTTTGTAGGTTCATCCATCAGTAAAACATCTGGTTCTGATAGTAAAGCTGTTGCTAAAGCGATGCGCTTGCGATAGCCTCCTGACAAAGTACCAATAACCGCATCAAAATCAGAAATTCCTAACTTGGTCAAGATAATTTTGGCGTTGGTTTCCAGTTCCCAAGCACCAGCAGTTTCCATGCGTTGCATTACCCCAGACAAGCGGGACATCAATTGACTATCTTCTGGATGGTGAACCAGTTTATGAGATAGTTCTTCATACTCGCGCACCAAAGCCAAATGTTCCCCACTATCAGCGAAAATTTGCTCTAAAACCGTATGATTTTCATCTAAATCTGGTTGCTGTGGTAGGTAAATAACTTTTGCACCAGAGCTAAAAGTAATCTGTCCATTATCAATTGATTCTAATCCGGCAATCATTTTTAATAAAGTTGATTTACCAGAACCGTTAGTACCAATTAAGCCGACTTTATCAGTAGCATCTAAACTAAAACTGGCATCTCGTAAAAGTTCTTTGATGCCAAAATCTTTTTTCACTGATTGTAGTGTAATAATACTCATAAAAATTAGTCATTGGTCATTGGTCATTTGTCATTGGTCATTGGGCAGTTACCGTCTTCTCCCCCCGGCCTCTTCTCCTTGGTCATTGTTCAGTATCTTGAGAATATCTAGTACAGCATGGCGTAAATAAAGCAGCTATTTAAAATTCTGCAAAATCTTGTTTTATTAGCTTTTTAACTTTTGATTTCACTGCGCTACTAATCTGATTAAAATGGGAACATTCCCAGGGGGTGATTTTCTTTTTCATTCCTGAGTTAGTCTCAAAATTGTGACTAAATTCTGACACATTTGGAATGTTCCCAGCGACACTGCCCAAACTAAACAAATAAATCCAAGGGTAAATGTCCATACATTTCGTTAATTCCCCCTTCATTATAAGATTGGCAAGAAATTAATACACCCCGATGATGCCCGGCATAAGAGTCAAGATAACATAACCCATTTTTGCCATTTAATTTGATATAAACTGGCCCTTCGGGTGTGGCTAAATCACTAGGGACTTCATAACCAAAAGCATGAGAGTAAGTTCTCATGGCGAGTATCCCTGCTTCTGCGGTATCAGCACAAATCCCTAATATTTGGTAATCAGATATACTAGCTACCAAAATTAAAGCCCGACGCACTAAGGCTTTTTCGGAGGGTTTGAGAATAGGTGCGATATCTAAGCAGTTGAATTTATGCAGGATTTTTGTAGCTTCTGAGGTTGTGAGGTTTTGATGATTTGGTGTCGCCATAAATTAATTTACGATTTTCTGGGTTTGGCTTTGGTGTCTGAGGTGGGTTAATCCCACCCCATTGGCATTATTTACTCAAATTACGGTTTATTCTGGTCATTTCCGAGGTTGAAAATGAATGGCACACTACTGCCTTTAGATTCACCACCCATAACGAGGACTCTAGGCATTTGAGAGCCGCCATTTCGCCAAGCTTCAATTGCTTCTTTTTGCAGAACTAACTGTCCACCTTGGGCTTTGAGAGTTTCTGCTAAGAGTCTTTGAGCTTCTGCCCTACCCTTGGCGCGATTCACATCTGCCTGTGCTTGTTGTTCAGCTTCCCTGGCTATATAAACGGCTCTTTGCGCTCGCTGTTCAGCTATTTGTTTTTCTTCTACAGCTTTGGCAAATTCTGGCGAGAAATTCAAGTCAACTACACTAGTATCTAGCACAATTATCCCATATTTAGCCAAGCGATTGCCCAACGCTAAATCAAAGTCTTCTTTTAATTCACTCCTTTTGGTAATTGCTTCTTCTACTGTTCTTCTAGCAGCCGCAATTTTAAATGCTTCCTGTGTCTGAGGAGCAATGATTTTTGAAACAATATTTGCTAAAGTTCCTTGTTTTCTTCTTACCTCAACTACCTGTGTGGGGTCAAGGCGAAAGTTAATGGCAAATCTTGCAGATAAATTTTGCAAGTCCTTCGTAGAACTTTCGGCGGGGACTTCAAATTTTTGTACCGTCAAATCATACACATCAACTACCGACACAAGAGGTGGTTTAATGTGAATGCCTTCTAGTAGCGCACCATCTCTAGCTTTACCTAAGATGCTAATGACTCCTGCTTGTCCTGGGTTGAGAATAACAAAGGAATTTAGTCCGACGAGGACAATAAGTGCTAACACAATTCCAAAAACTGTGGTTTGCCAATTCCCAAATTGCTGACTTTTCAAGGTTCTATCTCCTTTTGCATCTTTAGGCAACTCCTATACTATGGTGACACGTCCTCGGTAAAAAGAGGCAGGGGGGCAAGGGTGCAGGGGCAGGGGAGAATAGGCGGATGAATTTATGATGGAACTGCCCCAAGGTTATGAGACAATTGTGGGGGAGCGTGATCAAAAGTTATCTGGTGAACAACGACAAAGAATTGCGATCGCGTAGTGTACCGTAGGTAATCGCTCATCGTCTTTCAACTATCCGCAATGCTGATTGCATTTATGTCATAGAACATGGGAAATTGATAGAATCAGGAACCCATGAGCAATTACTGGATCAAAATGGTATTTATGCCAGCCTCTGGGGTGTGCAAAGTGGCTTAAGATAAATCTCACCCATTCAATTACGAACTACGAACTACGTTCGCGCAGCGTTTACGAAGGAAATACTACGAATTATTTATCATGTTTGGAAGTACTCAGGCGGAGACAGGAAACAGTAAGTGGCGTGGCCAGTTGGATAGATTTGTCAAGGAAAATCAGCGAGATTTGGCGGCGCTGTTTTGGGGGTTGTGGTTGGAGAATGGCAATAGTCAGGGTACTGCGGGAATTGATTTGCAGCCAACTCCACATTTTATTTATTGTCCCCAAGCAGCCATAGAAGATTTAAATAATAAAGTTGATAATCGACTTCAGGAAATTTTGGGTATTGTTGACCATCATCAACCTGAAGAGGAAGTGGTAATGATTTGTATTGGTAAGGGTGAATTGAAGTTAATTCAGTTTGCACCAGAACCTCCTCCGCCAATTTGTTGGGAGGAGGTGGGGAAGGATATCAATGAATTGTTGGAGTTGTTGGAGGGAAGGATGAATGAGGTGGATTTTTTTTAACCCTGAACGCTTACAGTTTTTGGTAAGCAGCCAAAATGATTTTTTCGGTTTCATCCCAACTAATACATTTATCGGTGACAGAAACACCATACTTTAATTCTTCTCGCTTCCCAGTCATCGGTTGACTACCTTCATACAAGTTTGATTCCAGCATGACACCGACTATTGATGTATTTCCATCAACTATTTGTTGAATCACATTTTCTAATACATTCGGCTGTAGTTTATAATTTTTATTTGTATTTCCGTGGCTACAGTCGATGACAATTCTGGGTGATAAATTAGCTGTTTTTAACTGTTCTTCTACCATTTGGACATTTGTAGCTTCAAAATTAGGCTGATTACCACCCCGTAAAATAACATGACCATAGGGATTTCCCTTAGTTTCAAAGACACTAACTTGTCCTTTATGATTAATACCCAGGAAATTGTGAGAGCTTTTAGCTGATTGTAAAGCATTTAAAGCTACTTGAATATTACCATCAGTACCATTTTTAAAACCTACAGGCATCGAAAGACCACTGGCCATTTCACGATGGGTTTGAGATTCAGTAGTGCGTGCGCCAATGGCAGACCATGTAATCAACTCACTAATATATTGAGGTATAATCGGATCTAATGCTTCTGTACCAGCAGGTAAACCCAATTCTGCTATTTTTATCAGTAGGTTACGTGCAGTTAATAAACCTTTTTCCACATGGAAAGAATCATCCATATCTGGATCATTAATTAATCCTTTCCATCCTACCGTGGTTCTAGGTTTTTCAAAATACACCCTCATAATGAGTAGCAATTTATCCTTCACTCTTTCAGCCAGACCTTTCAATTTCTGGGAATATTCGAGGGCTGCTTGTGTATCATGAATTGAGCAGGGCCCAACTACAATAAATTTTCTGCTGTCCTGAAAATCTAGAATATTTTTGATTTCCTGTCTATGTTGCAAAACAGTATGTTCAGCCAATTTAGTCAAAGGCAATTTTGACTTTAATTCATTGGGTGTTAATAATACGTGAGAACTCTTGATGTTAGTATTAAATAATTGATTGTGCATAGAGCAGAATTTGTAATTTTTGCTATTCCATTGAGGAATGAATTTAGTATATTATTTTAAATCAAAAGTACAACACGAACTTATAGATTTTTAAAATTTAAAAATCCCTATCACTGCGGAGATGGAATTGTTTTGTTTTCATCACCTTCAAAGGGGACAATACGCCCCCTTTAGTGTATTATCCAGATTTGATTACTGCCATACAAACACTTTGGCTTCGTATGCTCCTAAGTCAGTGATCATACCATCATCACCAGCCTCAACATGATAATCACCTGTCCACTCATGCCATGTACCACCACAGGGAAAATTAGGAATGTGATAGTCACGGAGAAAGTTTGCTGAAAAATTTGCTACAACAACAACACGAGAACCTTCTTCGTTCCAGCGACTATAAGCGAGTACTTTGGCTTCGAGGTTTTCGTGAATAAAATCGATATTTTCTGTGTAGAGGGCATGATTATGTTTACGCAGATGAATCAACCCCTTGTAGTATTCAAATAAGTTATGGTTTAAACGATTTCCTAATAACGACCATTCAATTTTGGATGATTCCGGTTGTTTGGGTTTATACTCACCAAACTCCTCTCCCATCCAAATTAAAGGTACACCTACAGATGTCATGAGAATAGCTGCGGCTAATTTAGCTCTGTTAAAACCTTCATCTTCAAAAATCTGCCGATTAGCCAGTTCTACCATAGTCCGTTCATGGTCATGGTTAGTCAGATAATTCACCAGATTGGTTGTACCCATAAAGCCTTGACGTTTACCATCAATTACATCTTTTAGGCTTTCTAAATCAAAAGTATCACCACAAATATGCACCGTAATTGTATGACGGAAACTGTCATGCCAACAACCATCCATTGGTCCATCTATATTGGTGATACTGGTAGTTTCTGGTATGTGTTCGGCAATGTTATAAAACGTCTTATTACCAGCAGTATTTTTGGCTTCTTGAACAATCCAATGCATGAAATCATAGTTAGCAATTTGTCTGGCGGCATCATAGCGAATACCATCTATATGATATTCTGTAATCCAAAAACGAATTGTATCACCGATGAACTTTCTGGCGGGATAAATGTCTAAATTTTTATCGTAATGTTCATAATTAAACTCAGGGCCCCAGTTATTTTCAAGGTCACGAGGAGAGTGATGATACCAGTAATCATGATCAATTTGAGTTAATGGACTTGAAGCTTCTGAGTGGTTATATATACCGTCCATAATCACCCGAATACCTCTACTGTGACACTCATCAATTAGCTGCTTTAAATCAACAGTAGAACCATAACTAGACTCGGTGGCAAAGAAATAACAGGGGTTATAACCCCAGCTATAATTTCCCGGATATTCTTTGATGGGCATTAACTCAATTGCATTGATTCCTAATTCACACAAATAATCTAACTTTTCAATGACGTGTTTATATTTTCCTCTGGCGTGTCGGTCATCTTCACCACCGGAAAAATCACCAACGTGCAGTTCATAAATCACTAATTTATGGTCAGCAGGCAAAGGTTTATCATCATGTTTCCAAAGGTAAGTATCAACAATTCTTTCTCCATCTTTGACTCTAACAATCCCGTTATCTTCGCCACTACTTCCATTAATATCAGTGGCGTAAGGGTCTATGACATCAACCCACTGTTCTGGTGCAAAAAACCATGAATTTGATTGAACCCTGAATTTATATTTATAGATGCCATCTTCTAGTGCAACAGTTGCGCGAAAATAGCCATCTTCGCCTTTTTTCATGGAGATTTCCTGCCAATTAGAAAAGGAGCCAATTAATGCGGCTCCTTTGTTGTAAGGTGCAAATAAATTAAATTCAATGGGTGCTGTCATACAATTATTTTGATTAAAAAATGTAGATGAGAATATCTTCTAAATTATTAATCAATTTGCAAACCAGTCTTTAGAGATATTTATATAACTGCTTCATCTATCTGAAGTTAGATTCTCTTGGAGCAAAATGGGTTGTTTATCGAGTATTAACGGCTAAGATGACTCATGATAAGATTATATAGCAATTCGATTTAATTCTTCAAATAAGTTGTATAGGTAGAAAATAGGTGACAGCCCAGCAGGAATCCAGAATTACTTAGTTTATACTCGGCAATCAAGTGTAAATTATTTAAATAAAATGATTTGTAATTTCTTCTGCTAAATTTACTCTATTTTGCCGTTAGTTTCTTGCAAATAACTTAATAACCAATTTGCGGCTGTGGCTCTACGAGTCTCTCTGGGACTAAACTCACCAATTTTGTAACCTTTAAAACCCAGTTTTTCTTTTGCTATTTGTTTATTTTCTTTAGGAATAGAACGAGTTAATTTGACTGTTGCTGGGCGACTATCAAGAAAATTAGGTGGTTCTGGGTACTCATTTCGCCATTCTGATGAAACTTGGCTATTATTCCATTTATCAGTTGCAGAGTCATAGCGATAGCCTAAATAGTGCCATACTAGTTGATTGACGGTGGCATCATCAATTTGATCATTAAGAATTGCCCAGATTGTGGCTGCATTTAATGGTGGCAAATTAGACATAAGTGATTAAAATTTGACAATTGATGTATAAAAAATATGCTTTTGGCAAGCAGTTAGACTCACTTTGATCGAACCCTACAGTAAAGATGATTTTATCCCTTTTTACACCTAATGAAAAAATTATCCGCCAAAACTACAGGTGTTTTCAGGAAAAAGTCGGTTGTGTGTCCTCAAAACAGGTAGACTGGAAATCGTAAAGCATTGACTGGTCTATGCCCAATTCTACATCACTGCCCAAGGTAGTCCGCGCCCATGTATTGATTTCCGGTCGAGTACAGGGGGTAGGCTATCGCTATGCAACTGTCGATACAGCTAGTCAGTTGGGTTTAACAGGTTGGGTAAGGAATCTGCCTGATAACCGTGTAGAGGCAGTTTTTGAAGGGGCGAGGGTGATTGTTGAAGAAATGGTGCGCTGGTGCCATACTGGCCCCCCGGCTGCGGTGGTGAAAGAGGTGGTGGTTGAGTATGAAAAACCTGAAGGTTTGCGGGGGTTTGAAGTCAGGCGCTTTGAGTAGTTGAGTTGGTAAGGGCAAGTTTATTCATATACCCGTTAATGATTGCTGAAATTGTTCACCGTTCCCTGCTCCCTCTTCCCTGCCTCCACGACAAGACTTTTATACCTAGCGGTAATTTTTGGTGCTATGGCGAGAAACTCTTCTCCATCTTGGCGAGTTAAATTAGCAATATAACCTTATAGACCAAGGAATAGAGACAGACAGTAGACAAAGGTTTTCTTATTTGCCCGCGCTTTGCGTCTTTGTATTAAATTCAAATTTCACATTGGTTAGTTTTTCTGATAAAACCCATAGTTTTTTGGCGATCGCTTGGTCTTTGGATAACTCGTTTGATTCAACTTTTATGGGATAGCCGCGAATTTCCATAAATCCATTGGGACCGAAATATTCTGCGCCTTTTAAGCCTGGTTCGATGGCCGCCCGCAGAGTCGGTAATGCACCCATTGTAATGTCTTGAGCAAAGATGCCGGTAAGATATTCCATAATGTTACCCGCAGTTCTCTGCAATTCGGTTGCCGCCCAGCCTGGATGCGATGCGGTTACAACTGTGTCGATACCGTTATCTTTTAATTTTCGGTCGAGTTCGTAGGTAAAATAGAGGTTGGCAAGTTTGCTGTCGCCGTAGGCTTTCCATTTAGCATAACTTCTCTGCTCCCAATTTAAATCATCAAAATCTATCTTGCCCATACTATGTGCGCCGCTCGAAACATTAACGATTCGTGAGCCTTCGGTGCTAATTAAAAGTTCTAAAAGCTGTCCCGTCAAAGCAAAATGTCCGAGATGATTAGTGCCGAACTGCAATTCAAAACCGTCGGTTGTTTTTGAATACGGCGGAATCATCACACCCGCATTATTAATCAGTAAATCCAGACGCAAATAATTTTTCTGAAAGTTTTCCGCGAAATTTTTAACTGATGCTAAATTCGCCAAATCAAGTTCCATCACCTTTACGTCGGCATCTTTATTCTGTTGCAAAATTTTTGCCAATGCCTTGTTTCCTTTGTCCAAATGTCGAACCGCAATGATTACAGACGCTTGTTTATTAGCTAAAACCCTCGCCGTTTCATAACCAATACCGCTACTCGAACCCGTTACAATTGCTACTCTTCCTTTTTGACTCAGAATATTTTCCGCGTTCCATTTTTCATTTTTCATTTTATTTTCTCCTAATTAATCGAACATTCGTTTAATTAAATCTCAAAAAAAGAATTAATTCGTTATTGCATCCCACGCAATCTTGTAGGTGGTTTCTAACATTTTTTCGTCCAAAATCAAAGCACCACTAAAATGCTCTTTGATCAATCCAGTCAGAGGTACAAAGGTAAAAGCGGTAAAAATTTCCAGGGAAATATCCTTAAAAACTTTTTCCTCTTTACCGCGATTGAATAAATCTAGCATTGGCTTAAAATAGCTCAAACCTTCATCTTTGCAAATGCGGTCAACCATCGGTGAGTTAGCAAATTGCTCCGTAAAAGCAAATCTGACCGGATTTTTAATTGCGTATTTATAATAATTATTCCAGATCATTTTAAAGGCTTTCTCCACGGATAGGTTCTGGTTGATACCTTTCAACATTTCTGCACTCATTTCTTGTTTCACCAACACATATATTCTATTGAGAAGGTTTTCTTTGTTTTCAAAATAGACATATATGGTCGCTGGCGAGACATTCGCGGTTTTGGCAATCTTCGACATCGAAGTATCAGCAAAACCATTGGCAGTAATCAGTTCGATTGCCGCATCACAGATGGCCTGACTTTTTTTATCGTCTTTGTGCCTCATGGTTTCTATAATAAACTAACATTCGTTTATTGACAAGTGAAGCTCAATTTGACAAACCCCTTGGGGGCGGGAACAGGGGACAGGGAACAGGGAAGAAGGAATCAAGGTATAGGTCGTTTTGCATGGCCTACGCCACGCCAGCTATCAAAATTCCAATAGGAGTCCTATACTGAGTCAATATAAATAATATAGAAAAACTGCGATCGCACTCTAATTCTCATCTAGGAAACAGCGCGATCGCCTCATACATTACTGCACCGTGTATGTGACAAAAATATCCTTTTTCATTTCTATTTCTGCCGGAGCATCTGCATTGCCAGATGGTGAGGATAACAACCCACCAAAAGAGGGTAAAGGCAGTCCTCCTTTAGAATTACATGAAGGATAAAACATTGAGTAAAACGGCTCGGCTACAGAAGCACCACCAAGTTTAACACCCATAGCTGTTGCTAAGGCTTGAGCGCGACTTTGAGCATCTTTCATGGCGGATTGATAAGCTGAACTTTGCAAAGCCTGACAGTCATTTACTTCATAATTAACACTAACATCCTCGATACTCACATTCTCAAGTTTGCTCGTCGCTGCGTTGGCTGTGGCAATAATATCTCGGACTTGATCACTCGTTGGTTTGTCTAACCTGACGAGCATTTTGGCTTGATTTTTACGAGAATCACTGCTAATTTGCACTTTAATGTTATCAGCTTTAATACCTTTGGCGACGAGGCTATCTACTACAGGCTTCAGACTAGCTTGGGTTAAGTTGTTTTTGCTGATCAAAGATGCTTGGTAGGAAATGGGGGCTGTTGATTTTTGATGGGATGAAGATATAGTGCGGTTGGCCAGTAAAGAAAATTCTTGCATTTCTAACTCATTATCAATACTATCACCACTGATGAATAATTCAATATCGGCTGTATCTGCTGGCACTTTTACTATCCCTTGACCAATGACCATCAAGGTATTGCGATCGCTGGCTGGTGGATAAAACAATTGGGCGTTCACAGTTCTCGGTGTTAATGCTCCTACACCGGCAGCTATAGTAGCACCCATCAGTATTAACGTAGTGATTTTTTTCATGTTGTAGAGATTCACTTTGAAGCTGGTAACTGTAACAGTTTACACCCTAAAAGTGGACATTTTCTACAGACCACAGTGAATTTTCAAACATTAAAAAAGTATGATTTTTTTACAACTCTTCAATCTTCTAATTTGTCATTTTTTCATTAGTCCAGGTCGCTGGACTTCCCTCTATTAAACCCATCTAGCGATAGATACGATTATGTGGCAAATAATTGAAAAAAATCCAAATTGGGTAGAGGTAGTTGGTAGAGATAATTATTAATTTCCACAGATGCAGCAAGTCCTGACATCATTGCGTCTTCGGCAAGATAGCCACCACACCAATCACCACAACAGACTAAAGGTATGGAAGCTTGAGCAGATAATACAGGATGTGACCAAGGAAGACTAGGAAAAGCGTAACGCCAGCGATGTACTTGCATCCACTCTGGGGTTTCTAACCAGGGAAGCGCTAACCTCTGGGCGGCTTGTTGCAACATATTTTTTCCCACTGGTTGTAAATCTGGGTTTTCTAAATGCAGTTCGGCAAATTTAGCGCTACTTTGCAAGACAAATACAGGTTGCTGGGGGTGGGGACGTTTGCTACTATCTAACCCAATCCATCCCAGAATAGCGTCATCTGTAAATTTTTGGTCGTTCCAAGCTGGTAGCGGTTGGGATGTGGCAGCATATCCCGCGATCGCACTTACAGAAGGGTAAAATTTTACAGAACTCAAATTGTCGATAAATTCTCTACCTAATACAGTTTCTCCCAATGGTGCTAACAGTGTCAAAGCTTGGGGGGCTGGGATGGCTAAAACTAAGGCTTTAGCTGTTAATTCGGCGTTACTTTCTAAAGTCAGACACCAACTATTTTCGGGTGTGGGGTGAATCGCTGTAACCAGTTGATTGAGTTGGATTTGTAAACCTTGAGCGAGAAACTTAGCGATCGCACTCATACCAGCAGGTACAATGTAGCGGGGTGCTGAATCGGGTTGAGTCGGATTTGCCCACAGTTCTAAAATATGGCGATCGCGTAACAATTGCACAAAATTTCCCAATAACTCACCTTTAGGTTTTAAATAACACGCCCCATGATCTGCCCAAGTTCCATATAATCGACGTGTAGCCAGTCGTCCCCCCAAACCACGGGACTTTTCCAAAACTAACACCGAATATCCAGCCTCAGTTAACCTTTGGGCGCATATTAAACCAGCAATTCCGGCACCAATTATGACAATATCAGTCATACAATTTGAGATTTGAGATTTGAGATTTGAGATTTTTGTTTCATCCCCAGATAAATCTGGGGGCTTGTAGCACTAAGGAACTATTGGTCATAATTGATTCGTGAGTCAGGATACTCATAACCAATGACCAATAACCAATGACTGCTAATAGTAGAATAAAGTACATAAAGCCTGCACGCAGAGAGGAAGGGAAATTGGATGAACTGAGGGCGGCGCTGGAATTAGCAACAGAAGAGGAATTGCAAGATTTAACCGCAATTCTGTTTAGTCGAAAATTTAATCCTCTAGATTATGTTCAGACACCTGAACCAATAGAGGTTCAAAGTCAAAATCACAAGGCTTGGTTAGATACATTAGAAAATCGATTTCGGTTTTTAGCAGCAGACGGCATGACTGTATTACGGGGGCGTACAAGTCAAGTCACTTACCGCCAAGCATTAATTCAAGTATGTAAGTATCTAAAAATTCCTTATTCTGAGCAACTGACAACCGTTGATTTAGAAGCTGAATTATTTTTACATCTCTTAGGACAAGTGTGGAAAAAATTGCCGGAAAATGAGAAGCAAAAATTAAATCAGCAGGTGCAACGTCAACTGTCCCAGTCAGACTTAAAACAACCCCTACCATTATTATTACAGCGTGACCCCTTGGGATTACTTGTGAAAGGTGGTAGCGCCTTAGCTGTTACTTCGATTCTTCAGCCCTTGGTTTTGCAACAAATAGCCAGGCAATTTGCGATCCATTTTGCTAAATATCAAGTAGCTAAACAGACCGCAATCGCAGGTTCACAAGCAGCTACAACGCAATTTAAAAGCTATGTAGCTCTACAAATGGCGCGACGGGGCATGACAATGAATGCGGCTCGTTATGGGGCTGTGAGGAGCGTTTTCACGTTTATTGGTCCAGTCATGTGGACTTGGTTTTTTGCAGATTTAGGATGGAGAGCGATCGCTACTAACTATGGTCGCATTATTCCCACTATATTTGCTTTAGCACAAATTCGTCTCACCCGTACTGAATATTGGGAGCCAGCTTGAAGTTAGCTATTGACCATCCCAACCCTCGTTTACAAACCCCTTGGAATGTTACTCAGATTGGACTCTTAATTTTTCCACTGAGTCCGTTGGTAGGGGGTGTGAGTATATTTTTGGCAGCATTAAGAACTTACCAACTACAATACCGCAATATTATCCACTGTCCCTTTAACTGGGGATTTGCTCTTTTAAGTGTATTACTGATTATTAGTTGTAGTGTTGCCGATGACAAAACACAGGCTTTTTTGGGATTATTTAATTTATTACCATTTTTTATAGGTTTTGCTGGACTTAGCAACCTGATTCAAACCACTGCCCAATTACGGCAAATAGCGAAAATTTTCGTCATTGGTTCTGTACCTGTGGTGATTATAGGCTTGGGGCAGATGTTTTGGGGATGGACTTTTCGGTTACAAGTTTTGTGGATTTTCTTAGATTTAGAACTCGTCTCTGGAGGAGTGCCGCCTGGACGCATGGCTTCTATTTTCATGCACGCCAATCTGTTTGCGGCTTATTTAGCGATCGCCTTCACTTTTGGATTAGGGTTATTGTTAGAACAATGGCAATCAAGATCCAAAATTTCCACAATTCTGTTAACGGTGTTAGTAATTACCAGCTTTATCGCTCTGATTTTAACTGACTCGCGTAATGGTTGGGCGATCGCGATCGTTGCTTGTTTAGCTTATGCACTTTACCAAGGTTGGCATCTGATTATTGCTAGCGTTGTCGGTGTAATTACTAGCGTCCTATTAGCAGCTTTCGCACCCTCACCAATTGCAGAAACCTTTCGCCGCTTTGTTCCCGCATACTTTTGGGCGCGGTTAAATGATCAAATGTATCCAGATAGACCAGTAGCTTTAATGCGAACCACTCAATGGGAGTTTGCTTGGTCTTTGACTCAACAGCGCCCCTGGACAGGTTGGGGATTACGCAGTTTCAGCGGCCTCTACAAAGCACAGATGCAAATTGATTTAGGTCATCCCCACAACTTATTTTTGATGCTATCGGCTGAAAGTGGTTTACCGAGCGCACTTTTATTTTTTGGCTGTCTTGCTTGGATATGGTTTGGAGGCGTGCAATTGTGGCAAAAATCTGACTATCTAGACAAAAAAGATAGATTGATCTTGTTTAGTTTTATTGTTGTCATTTTACAATGGGTGATATTCAATACCGTAGATGTCACTTTATTTGACTTCCGCCTGAATACAATTTCGTGGTTTTTGTTTTCTGCACTTGGGGGAGTTGTACAGGCAAACGCATCTAAAGTACACCCGTAAGTAGGGTTTGCTGAATAAATGTAAAACCCAGAGAAATCAATTAGCTTGTTCATGGCTAAAAATCTCAGCAAACGTACCTTTTTTTTCCACTCTACCCGCTTTCATCACAATAATCTGATCAGCGCGACGCAACACAGCAGGGCGATGAGAAACTACAAGACAAGTTGGTGTCCAAGGATTTTTCCCCTGTTCAGTGCTATCAACAAATATCCGCGACCATAATGCCAATTCTGTTTCCACATCCAAAGCGCTGGAAAGGTCATCAAATACTAATAATTCCGGTTTGCGGATAAACATTCGCGCTGCTGCTACTCGTTGCATTTGTCCACCGGAAAGCCGCACGCCTTTGGAACCAACTAAAGTTTCCAAACTTTCATTCATAGTTGCTAAATCTTGTTCAAACACAGCCATATTTAAAGCTGTGGCGATATCCGCCTCACTTTTAGACAACCCCAACAAAATATTTTCGCGCAGGGTATAGCTAAATAACTGAGGAATTTGGGGAGTATAAGCACTGCGAGGTGGAACAAAGAAACTTTCAGGATTTTCTATAATATTCCCATTCCAATAAATACACCCATCTTGTTTATGTAATAATCCTAATAATAGTCGCAGTAATGTAGTTTTGCCAGAACCAATATGACCAGTAATTACAGTTAAACTACCACGCTGAATTTCAAAGCTAATATCTATAACTCCTTGGTTCGTACCAGGATAAATATAAGTTAGATGAGAAACTCTCAAAGATTGGAGATGATCTCCCTCATTCCTCGAAGGTTGTTCTATTTCTGGTAAATCTTTCTGGCGACCATTCAGGTCATTCAGATAAAGTTGATTGGGGGCTACTAATATATCTTCTGATGCACCAGATACTAAACTAGCCATCCGATCAAAAGACACTTCTGCGTGCTTAGACAACGCCATAAAACCACCAACACCAGTAAAAAAGTTCGTCACAAAAAAGAGGTTATAGATAAATAAAGCAAAGTCACCTATTGTTAACTGCTTACCACCACTCTGCATTAATTGAGAGGCCAGGAGCAAAATTATGCCTGTCCCCAAATTCACCATATTTTGAAAGGAAGAACTGAGAATAGCATTAAATAAACTCTCCTTAACCATTGTTTGGCGGCGTTGGTCATTTAAAGTACGAAAATAATCCAACACATTTTTTTCCGCCCCCGCTACTTTAATCGCTTGAACTGAACCAAATATTTCCCCTAAAATTCCTGTAACTTTTGCAGTGGCTTGGCGGCTGGCTTTTCTATACTTTTTAATCCGAGTTTCCGCACTGTCAATAATTTTTATCATCCCTACTAATGGCAGAAATACAAACACTGTCATCTGCACATTAATACTTAATAAAATTCCCAAGCAAAAAACTGCAAATATGCCTTGTCCTGAAACTTCTGATATCCAAGCAACATTGTCTTCTATTTGTTCAGCATCATCACGAAAATAACTAATTATTTCTCCTTGAGAAACAGTTTTTTGAACGTCTTGATTAACAATCATTGGACGTGCTGTGGGATTTTTAAAAAGCTGATCTAATAAATTATGTCGTAGTAACGACCGCATCAGAAAACGGTGCTGGGTTTTAGTAACTCGCCCGGCAAATATAACTACGAGATATACTAAGTTCAGTACTAGTAATAATACAATTAAACTTATAGGTGATAATCCTAATTGTGTCTCGTTTGTCAAACGGTTGAAAAATTCTCGGATAATTAAGCCAGGTAGAGCTGGCGAACCCATGATTAAGATCCAGTAGATACTATCAATTATGTATAGTTTTGGTTTGTAGCGAATAAGTTGCCATAATAATTGCCAATGTTTGGGCTTTTTTGTTGAATTCATGATGGTTCATACTTGTTAAGTTGGGAAATCTCACTCCAAACCTCTTGTGAATAGGAAAGAATGAATGAGAATGGTGTTAGATGAGTAAATCAGCTAATCCAGTTTGTAATAATTGGGCAAACCGCGATTGAGAATTTTTAACTAATTCTTCACATTGACCATATTCACTAACTCGACCTTGATCTAAAATCAAGATTTGATTGGCTTTTTGTACTGTGGCTAAACGATGAGCAATAATAATGCCTGTACGCCCGGTTAATAATTTATCTACAGCCTTTGCAATCAGTCTTTCTGTCATGGGGTCGAGGCGAGAGGAGGCTTCATCTAATATGACTAAACCAGGGTTTTTGAGAAAGACGCGCGTAAAAGCGAGTAACTGCGCTTGTCCCGCAGATAAGCCGCTACTATCTGGCCCCAAGTTTGTATCTAAGCCTTGGGGTAATGAATGCAACCATTGTGATAATCCTAATATTTCTAAGGCTTCATAGATGCGTTCATCGCTAATTTCTGAGTTAAAAAAGGTGAGATTATTGCGAACTGTAGTTTGAAACAGTTGTACATCCTGAGTGACTAATCCCACTTTTTGAGGTAAGTCTGTGAGAAGAGTCTGGTTAATTGGCATACCTCCTAAGTGAATTGAGCCTGATTGTGGGTCATACAATCTCAGTAATAACCGCGCTAAGGAAGATTTACCGCTACCTGTTCGCCCCAATAAACCTAATAGTTGTCCAGCAGGTAAATTAAAGGATATGTCTTGCAGTACTAAATCCCCCTCTTCCGATTTCCGGTCATTGTAGCTAAATGAGACGTGATCAAAAGTTACGGAAAGTGCGCCTTGAGGAAGTCTTTGTTCCCCTCCTGCACTAAGTTGGGATTTGACTTGTAATAAGTCTTGAATACGGGAAATACTGGCTTCTGCTTGTTGGAGGACTTCAAATTGGTTGCGAATTTGTTCAATCGGTTCGCTGAGTAAGTTGGTGTAATAGTACAGTATATATACTGTGCCGATAGTAATAATATTTTTATTCCAAAGGTAAGCACCGACACCTAAGGAGATCGCAGTTCCTAATGTAAACATACCGCTAGTTGTACCCCAAAGAATAGTGCTGGCAAAGCGGGCTTGATGAAATACGGGCAACCAACCTTGCAAAATTTTGTGGAAGCGTTGCATGACATAGCTTTTGCCTCCATTGGCTCGCACGTCTTCTATCCCGGCGAGTTGTTCACCGACAAAACCAAAGAAATCAGCACTGACTTGGCGGTAAGTTCTCCAATAGGGAACGGCTATGGAACGCAGACGAATTAAAGTTCCTAATGCTGTCACACTAAAAAAGGCGATCGCAATCCCAGCCCGCCAATCTTCGGCAAATAGCACTACAATCACACCAGACATCAAAAGCAAATTGCCCAAGATGTAAATGGTAAATTTGGAGAAGAATTGCGACAAAGTGTGAACATCACCGTCTACTTTCTCTAGTAATTCACCGGGTGTGGAGAATTTATGAAAGGATAGGTCTAGTTGCAAACAATGCTCAACTAAGTCAGCACGTAAGGCGTTGGTGGCTCTCCAGGCGACGTTTTCACCGTAGTAGGTGGCAGCAATTGTAATTAGTTGCGTAACTAAAGCTACACCTAAAAATAGTAGCGCGGCTAGGAGTAAGTTTTGCCCAGAACCACCAGCTGCGGCTGTGTCAATAAAATAACGCAGAATTTGGGGATTGACTAATTGTAGTCCGATGCTGGCCAGAAGTGCGATCGCAAACTTAATAACCCTACCCTTTTGGGGTTGAAGATAATCAACAAGTAAATTCCAATATTGCCGTAATCCAATTTTCATAAAGCTTTAGCGATCAGCAAGGCGGATTGTGGAGGACAAAAGAGCATAATTTTCAACTAATTATCGTATTTTACGCTTAATTATGCCTATCTCATGCGAATATATCTTGATATATGTATTGATCTTTGTTGCTTTTTTTGAGCAAGTGAAAACTGATTCAATTCTCTATCGACTATTCAAAACGTTTCCTGGCATTTTCTTTGAATTACTTGGTCAATCACCAGTGGAAGCGGAAGCCTATGAATTTTTATCAGTAGAAGTCAAGCAAACGACTTTTCGGATTGATGGGGCATTTTTACCCAAACAGCCAGATTTAGAACGTCCGATTCATTTCACTGAATTTCAGTTTCAACCTGATACGGGACTTTATTCCCGTCTCCTCACGGAAATTTTTATGTATCTGGATAAGACGGAAATACGTAATGATTGGCGGGGAACTGTGATTTGGATGAGTCGCCGCCTTGATCCTGGTATCCCGATACGCTATTGGGAGTTTTTTGAAAGTCAACGAGTGCAAGTAATTTACCTAGATGAGTTGAGAGACTTAACTAATCAATCAATTGGTTTAGGAACTCTTACGTTGGTAGTGGAACCACCAGAACAAGCCAGTGTAAAAGCTCGGAGTTTAATTGAGAGGAGTAGACAAGTTCCTGATGAACAGGTCAGGAGAAAATTAGTAGAATTAATAGAGACAATCATTGTTTATAAGTTTCCTCACAAGAGTCAAGCGGAGATTCAGGCAATGTTAGGATTAGGCGATTTGAAACAAACTAGGGTTTATCAAGAAGGCTTAGAAGACGGAGAGCGTCAGGGGCGTGTTGAGGGTAAACTTGAGGGTAAACTTGAAGCAGTACCTCGGTTATTGAAGTTGGGGTTAACTTTGGAACAGGTAGCAGAAGCACTGGAATTAGACATTGCAGAAGTTAGAAAAGCTGCACGGGTCTAATTTTTTTATGCCAATTTCACTAGACTACTAACCTGATACTGCTTAACTTCCTCTAAAGTTGGGTTTGCTCCTGATTTCCAGGCTGTCATAACCGAACCTTTTACATCCACCCTGGCTTGATATGCACTGCTAATATTTCCATCGGCTGTAGTGTAATCAATGCGAACATCTGCCCATTCTTCTTTAATTTCATCACTTGCTAAAATTTGACCTACTTTGTGATATTCCAGCCATTTCCAACCTTCTTGCATCCAAATTTCTCGTTCGGCAATTTGTTCAAAGAAAGATAAACCACCCCAGCCTCGATAGTATGGATACAGTTCTTTGACTGAACCATTACGTCGGACTAATAAATCTAAAATATCTGGCTTTAAATGACCCCAATATTGTCCTTGGGGTAAGTCAACTAAGGTAGGTGCAAATTCGTGTCCACCAAAATGACTACATCGCCAAAAACGTAAATTATTATTATTTGCAGCAGTGTATTCAGAACGTAATTTTTGATAAATTGGATAACCAAATCTACTACAAGCCGCATCTACATTGCCGTGGTTGCAAACGAGTATTTCTCGAATGTGATTTGTTTGTTGGCGATATTGCCCAAAGTTTGCTAATTCTTCGGGATTTTCAAGTAAAGCTAATGCCAAAGAACTCAGTAAAGTATGAGGTATGATAAACTCATGTTTCTCAAATTGAGCAAAAAATTTTGCTGGTCGGCGATAGTAGAATACACGAGTATAACCTGGATGGGAGTATTCTTTGTCTGGTGCGATCGCTAGTGGTCGAATTAACCCACCATTTCTCCAAATAAATTGTAACGGGTCTAATACATCCTGTGGTATGGAGTTAGGGTTTATCCAAATGTTATCTGGCCAAGGTTGTGCAACTTCAATAATTAAGTATTGTTCGGCGTTATTCGCTGAACCAATGGGGTCTTCACCGTTAGCTTGGGAAATCTCAGAACAAAAACGACAATTGTTGTGAGTCTTTTGGGTTGAGATATTCATGATTACTTCTAATACAGAAAACGGCTGGTGTTTTTAAGTTTGCAACATTTGCAGAATTTGATTGATAATTATTTCAGTCGCAATTGGTCCGCGAATGCGAACAAGTTGAAAATCCATAAAATGAATGTTTCCAGCTTGAACGGCGGGAATTAAACTCATAATAGAATTTTCTTCCCACTGCTGTTTCGCATCATCAATAGTGTTATTTTCCTCCTTCATTACTAAAATGTAATCAGTTTTCAGGTTTGCTATAGCTTCAATTGAGATGCTAGATCTGTTTGCTTCTCCTACAATAGTTTTAAAGCCTAAATCCTCTAATAACCTAGTAATAAAAGTTTCCGGAAAAATAAATGATCGATTCAAAGTTCTTGACCAGCCTAGAACAATAATAGTTTTTCCTGATATCAATGGTGCTAATTGTTTTTTAGCTTTTTCTACAAGTTGATTATAGGATGCAAGTACTTGTTGTGCTTTTTCTTCTCTGTTTAGTGCTGGTGCAATTGCCTTAATCGTGGTTTTCCAATCTAATTTTCCTTCATTTACAAAAAATGCCGTTGGTGCAATGCTGGAAAATAGTTTGTATTTTTTCTTGATGTTCCCATCTTCACCTATGATTAAATCAGGTTGGAGTTGCACAAATGCTTCTATAGAAGGATTATTGCGAGCGCCTAAATTCACGGGTTGATTAGTCACTAAATCTCCTAGATAAGGAATCTGCTCACTAGGGTTATCAAATACTTTTTTGTTGATTAAACGCACTTCTGAATAACCCGCAGCTTGCACTCCTAAAGATAACAAAATATCTAACATGGGTGGACCCAATGCCGCAATTTTTTGGGGTTCTCCGCAAATTTCTGTTTCTCCCCCATCATGATTAATTACCCGGCAATCTGAAGGTTTACTTGTAGGTGTTTGATTGGTATTTATTTGATTGGTATTGATTTGAGGTGTACTACTATTGCAGGCGACTACTAAAATTAGTGAACACATTGAGATTAGCAATAGTTTAAGATGTCTGAGCCAATACTTCATTTATTTAACTGATATAACTTTATTTACAGAGTATTGAGAAAATATAGCATTTACTAGGTGCATGAGATACATATCAAAACCTTACCCCTAGTCCGAATGGCACGAAGATAAGCCGAAATCTCGTTAGGGCAGGGTGTTGGGTGTAGTGTTGAAGAAAATTGAATTTTAGTATGTTCATGTGTTCAATAACTTCTTAATTCCCCACACCTGACACCCAAATGTGTGTGTATTTTTAAAACTCCACTGACACCGTTCCTCTTACCGTGAGCGGCGCACCAGGGTCAATGCGAGTCCGGCGCTGGCCAGTAGCTTCGATATAATCGACATTGAAAAGGTTATTAATGTTAATACCAGCCCGCCAGTTATCTCGTCGATAAAATATACTGGCATCAGTACGGACATAACTAGGCACTTGAAAAGAGTTATTCAAATCACCTTGGCGTTCACCCACATAAAATAAACCTAAGCCAAATCCTAAGCCTTGAAAATCACCTGTTTGAATCTCATAAGTTGACCATAAACTAGCTGAATTAAACGGCACACCATCAAGTAAATTACCTGGCTGTAGGTTGTTATCTTTGGTAACTCTGGCATCTGTGTAGGCGTAGGACGCAATCAAATTCCATCCTGGCAGAATTTGTCCGGTGACATCCAACTCAACTCCCCGGCTTCTTTGCTCTCCTGATGGAATGGAGAAATTTGGATTATCTGGGTCAGTAATGGCAAGATTACTCCTAGTGATTTCATAAGCAGCTAGATTTGTAATCAACCTACCATCAAGAAACTCACCTCTAACACCCACTTCATACTGCGTACCGCGCACTGGTTCCAGCAGCGAGCCATCTACACGAGTTCCAGAGTTGGGTTGAAATGATCTACTGAAACTGGTGTACAGAGAAATTGGCTCAATCGGTTGATAGACTATGCCTACTCGTGGAGTAAAGGCTTGGTCGTCTCGTTCATCATTAGTAGAGCTTTGACCGATAGTGTCAAAGCGTCCACCTACCAGTAGTTTTAAGTTTTCAGATAGGGTAATTTGATCTTGCAGAAACAAGCCAAAAGTATTGGTTCGAGTTTCAAAAGGAAATACAAATGGAAATTCATCTCTACTAGGTCGAGAAGCCAGTCCATAAACAGGATTAAAGATATTAATGATGGAAGAAGGACCTAATTCCCCAAAAAATGTGAACGGGTTTGTCGACCAAGATAGATCAACACCAAATAATAGGGTATGCTGGATTGACCCTGTTGCCAACTTTCCTACTAGATCGGTTTGTAATTCATAACTTCTTAATTGCGTTAGATTACTATTAAATTCTCTAGCTAGATCCCCAGTAGTTTCGTTGAGTCTAATTAATTCGGTTTGATTAGAAGTTTCTTCATACAAAGAGTATCTAAACCGATTGCGGAGCGTCAAGTTATCGTTGAAACGATGCTCTAATCGATATCCTGCTAACAAATTTGTTCTTTCGTTAAACTCATCTAGTTCACCCAAAACTCGGTCAAAGGGAATATCAGCAACGCCTGTACCAAAAGCAACTAATCCCCGATCAAATGGACGCTTATCGTTTGAATACTCCAATTCTAATCTGAGGTCAGTGCGATCGCCAATCTTCCAGGTGATCACAGGTGAGATAAAAAATCTTTCCACTTCCTGGTCAAAGTTCCGAAAGTTGCCGCCTCTCTCATAAGATGTGTTCAAGCGATAAAGTACTGTTCGTTCTGGGTTTAAGGGGCCTGATAAATCAAGAGTTGGTCGCACTAAACCGAAATTTCCAACCTGCAATCCCGCACTATAAAAAGGCTCTGAAAGGGGTTGTTTGGTAATGTAGTTAACCACACCACCAGGATCTAAATTTCCGTAGAGTATAGAAGCTGGCCCTTTAAGGACTTCGATTCCTTCCAAATTTGCCGTGTCTGCAATAGAGAAACTATTTCTATATCTAAAGCCATCCCGGAGAGTGCCTCCAAGTTGTGGAAATCCGCGAATGTTAAATATTTCAGATGAGCCACCAAATGTATTTCCTCTCTGCACACCACTGACATTACGCAGTGCATCTGAGGCTCGAATTATTTGTCTGTCCTCTAACACCTGTCGGGGAACCACTTGAATTGATTGGGGAATATCTCTTAGGGGTGTGTCCGTCCTCGTCGCAGTTGTGGCATTGGGGACACTGTATCCATCTTGCTCACCCGTTACCACCAATTCAATCGGCTGGTCTGGAGTTGATGGTTGTTCTGTTTGAGTTTCACTTTCTGGTTCTTCTGCTGGTAATTGTGGGGTCTGGGCAGAAGTTACAACTGGTGTGAAGCTAAAAATCAGACCTTCATCACTATCAAATAAATCTACAGTGGGTAATCCCGCTTCACCTGCTACCGTCACCCGGATAGTATTTTCATCCAAGTTTGCTACTGTTATCTCAGTAATTCCCTCATTCGGGCTTTCAGAACGGAATATGAACTCATCGCCACTGGGTAAACGTAATTGAGCATTAGGAATATCAGCGATAAAATCATTATCGGCACTGCGATTGGTTATTTGTAACTGTTGTCCTTGATTTGTCTGTAAAATCACCTCCACACCTTGCTCTGTGGGAGTGGCTTCCACTCCTGTTACTTCCACCAGTGTGGGGGAATTAGGTACTTGAGCCAGCAATTCTGCCTTAGTTGCAAGACGTTCACTTAGTCTTTTTTGCGTCTCTTGCGAAACGTCTGATTTAGTCTGAACCACCTCAGCAGACGCAGACTGCACAATCAATGTGGATACAATCCCTGTTAAGCAAAGACTATACAAAATTTTTTGATTCACGTACTCACCCTCAAACCACAGTTACATCACACTAAAAAGCGCATCAAAACTAGAGTTTTCACCTGCTAGTTAGGAATACTTTTCAACTATCTTGCAAGTATTTTGATGCTTCTGTAGGTACTGCGTCTATCCATAGACGGACTTTATTTATCCATAAAAGGACTATTTTTACTTTCCGTAAGCACTGGGATTTACCCCTATTTTTTTTCTGAAGGCAGCTGCAAAGTGACTCAGGTGAGTATAGCCCACAGCATGGGCTACTTGGGCAACAGACAATTTTTGTTCTACCAACATTTGTTTAGCTTGTTCCATGCGATGATTATGCAGGTAACCAAAAACCGTAGTTCCAAATATTTGGCGAAAACCTTGCTTCAGTTTTCGTTCATTCATAGCCACTCGACGTGAGAGTTCTAGCAATGTTGGCGGATGAAGCAAATTAGTAATCAAAATTTCTCTGGCATAGTAAATACGTTCTATATCTTCTGGGGAAAGTTTAACCGTAGATTTCTTAACCTGTCGATATTCTAGTTCCTGTGCCAGCCACAATGCCACCAGTTCCAGTGCCTTACTTTGGAGGTAAATTTCTCGGATAAAGTCTCGGTAGGGACAGTTAATAATTTGGTACAACACCGACTGCATTACAGGTGTAGTGGTTCGTAATTCGTAGTAGGGTGCATTTTTAGCCCCAAAAAGCGGAAGTTGTTGGTGTGGAGATAAGTATTGTGAGTGTTGCTGAATCAACATTGCCCACATTTCCGGCGTAAGGTTAATATCAACTTTCAGGTGCCTTTGATTACTAGCCCACTCTGTTCTACCTCCGCGACTGACATTCGACAAGGACAAGAAGTTTTGACCACCTTGCATCACCTCACCTGTATACAATTTACGGTTTCCCGATAAACGAAAACCTATTTCCGGTCTTCCCTCGTCGTCTGGTTTCTCGAAGATAATATGCTTGAAGAGTTGATTATTTTCAATATCTATAGAGATGCCATCCGGTAGTAACGTGCGCTGCCAGTATCCTTTTGCAATAGACTCTGAATAGTTCAAAACTATGTCATTTTCAGATGAATGATGTAAATTACCGTCGATAGGTGTTTCTTCAAAGATTTCATCCGTATTTTGGATTGATAAGATACCAGCCATTTCTAGTTGCACGTTTTTGAGGGTAATATTAATAACTAGATTAGCAACTATTAGAAAATATTTCTCAAAAGCAATATAAAAATAAGTGTAACTAAAACTTGATATCTCTACATTAAAGATATATGGCTATGTTCTGTCAAGCTTGGCCATGATTGGTTAATTCAGAAACTAACAAGCATATTTAAACAGTTTTATGGCAATAATTACATCATAAAAGATACATCTAGGTCAAGATTTACTGACTTTAAATAGGAAGGATTCTTGTTAATTGTGGAAATAACTTGCACTTGGAGATTTTGGAGTATAAAAACATACGGCTAATTCTAAAAAGAAAGGCGATCCGCGATCGCCTTTCTATAAACACCCACTCAGGGATATCCATACTATCTATCTGAAAAATCTGATCAGCGCGACGCAACACAGAAGGAGGATGAGAAATCACAAGACAAGTTGCAAATAATCCTCAACAACGAGTGCAAGTAATTTACCTAGATGAGTTGAGAGACTTAACTAATCAATCAATTGGTTTAGGAACTCTTACGTTGGTAGTGGAATCACCAGAACAAGCCAGTGTAAAAGCTCGGAGTTTAATTGAGAGGAGTAGACAAGTTCCTGATGAACAGGTCAGAAGAAAATTAGTAGAATTAATAGAGACAATCATTGTTTATAAGTTTCCTCACAAGAGTCAAGCGGAGATTCAGGCAATGTTAGGATTAGGCGATTTGAAACAAACTAGGGTTTATCAAGAAGGTAAACTCGAAGGTAAACTTGAAGCAGTACCTCGGTTATTGAAGCTGGGGTTAACTTTGGAACAGGTAGCAGAAGCCCTCGAAGTAGACATTGCAGAAGTTAGAAAAGCTGCACGACTGTAAACTGAGCAACAAAAGTAGTAATTATCATTGATTTTTCGTTAGTCCGTGTAGACGAATTTATTTTGTATAGCCAGGAATGTGAATGATTCCGTATATAAAGACCCCCAACTTCTTGAAGAGGTCAGGATCTAAACCTCTCGTTGAGTGCAACGACTCGGTAAAATGGGTGTGTCGGTCATCAAAAATACGCCTAAGTAGCCCATCTGTATGCTTACAACAGCTGACTTTCTTCAGTATGCCCAATGGTCGGGTATTGCCACACTAGTATTTGCTGCGATCGCAGTCTTGGCTTTTTTACTCAAATGGGGTATCCGCTTTCGGCTGGTAGGTACAACTGGCTTTATGCTGGTGCTAACGGGTGGTTTATTTGCTCTCTCGTTGGTTCCTCTGAGTCGCACTGTCATTCCAGGCGCAGTCAAATATACTCTCGTTTATGATAATGCTTCTACACAAACCGTAATTGCGACATCACCTAATATTACCCCCTTGGAATTAGAAGCAACTTTACGTCAAGCGGCTAGTAATCTCTATTCTTTCGGTCGCTTAGGTTCACGAGGAAACAATCAACTCACTATTCGCGCCCGTACTGTTATTCATCCTGAACCGGGGGTTTCTGTACCGCTTTTCTTGGGTCAAATCAAGCGCACATTAGCTAACCGTGAAGATGCGGATATGGATATTGAAATTTACTTGGAAAAATTCGATCAATTACCTAATTCTGCTGCTTCCTAGTTTTCATTAAACCTGTTTGAAAAAGTAGAGACGTTCCATATAATGTCTCTACAAGGTTTCTTTCTTCATTACAGGGAAAAAACCATTTATTTGTTACCAAAATCACATATATTTTTTGTAGTATACTATACAAAAATCATTAAATTTAGATTAAAATGGGGTTTACGCAAAAAACCTCTCGAACTCTCATGACTCAGTGTCCTCTGTGGTTAGTTTTCTCCTAAATTCGTACATAACCACGAACAAAGAAAAAATATAAATTTTAGATATCCAAAAATTGGGTAGTTCACAATTTGAGACGAATGGGCATGATTAAAGCCAAGGGAAACGAAAATTCTTGGACATAAGTCTAAAATTTTATTAAGAAATATCAATATTTTGGCAAACTAGATTTATATGCCCAATCAACTTTCTACTCAAACTGTGTCTACTCAAACCTCTAGCTCATTATTGACGCTGACGGTTGCTCCAGGAAAAATCATTCGTGGTTCTAATGTGTTGCAGACAGCATCAGCAGAAATTACCCGCTTAGGGACTCGTCCATTAATTATTGCCGGAAATTCGACCCAGAGCGTCGCTCAAAAGAGTTTACAAGCAATTTTAACCAAGGAAAATACCGCTCAATCTAACTATGGTGTAGATTGCTGTGAAGCTAGTTTACAAGCTTTAAAGAAAACAGCCCAGGCACATCAAGCCGATGTAATTATTGGTATCGGTGGTGGTAAAGCCTTGGATACAGCTAAATTAGTCGCTGATCAATTACATTTACCAGTGGTGACAATTCCCACATCAGCAGCTACCTGTGCGGCTTGGACTGCCCTTTCTAATGTCTATTCTGAGTCGGGAGCTTTCCTCTATGATGTGGCGCTGTCTCGCTGTCCTGACTTATTAATTCTTGACTATGATTTGATTAAAACTGCACCACAAAGGACATTAGTTGCCGGCATTGGGGATGCGATCGCTAAATGGTATGAAGCATCAGTTAGCAGTGGCAATTCTCAACAAA